>CALHXU010000082.1 GCA_938040365.1 uncultured Acidimicrobiales bacterium | reverse complement strand
GATGCTCGATGCCCAACTACCAAAGTCGTAGACCCCTGCGTTGTAGGTGGCCCAGTTCTGGAAGTAGTTCAGAATCGGGTCCTGCCAAAACACCAAGTACAGGCCAGCGACCATATAGCTATCGAGCCCGAGTGGGATCTTCTTTCGCCACGGGCGAAGGAAGAACCAGTAGAGGCCAACGATGCCACAGATGAGTCCAATGGCTTGGAAGGCCCAGATGCCAACAGAGATGTTCGTCGGGATGGGGTCCGGGCCAGGATCGGTCGCGTTGAAGTTGCCGCTCAGGAAGATCCAATCGAAAAACGCGTAGGCCTGGATCGAGATGGCGATCACACCAAAGCCAGCCCACCATTTGATCGGCACGATCTTCTTTGGCTCAGCAGCCACTACTGGTCGACTGAGTGCTGACGGAATATCAGCTACGGCCATTTCTTCCCCCTTGGTTCACGAGACGAGTACGTGCAGCACTGCGCGCTTGCGTCAATACCGAATAGTTCTATATCGAACTACATTACACGAATGGTCGCATTTGTATAGTCACGCGGCGAGCGGACCGCTTGCCATAGCCACACCCTGTCGTTTGACGTGAGGGCAGTTTGAGGTGATGGCGGTGTCAGAGAATGACCGGTCAGGTGATTGCGACACCCTCGTACCCGCGTTCCTTGATCTCTTTGAGACGCTTGTGATATTTCGGCGCTCCACCGTTGTAGACGCCATGGCGGATCACGCCCTCGACACGGCCTTCGACGTTGGAGTTATAACCCGTGATCCATCCTTTGCCGCGACCGATCAAAAAGCGCGGGTACATCGACGCGACATGGGTCGTCCAATCGACCTGTGCAGCCTCGGTCGCCTCAACCCGAGACGCTCCATTGTCGCGGACATGTCCGAGAAGGTCCGAGATCCAGTTGACCGCTTGTTCGATACTCCGAGGGAAATTGCTGGAGGCCGAGGCGCCCTGCGGGCCAGCAATCATGAACAAGTTCGGGAACCCATTGACCATGAGGCCCATGTAGGTCGTTGGCCCGTCCGACCACTTCTCGCCCAAGCGTTGGCCACCGATGCCTGAAATGTCGATGCGGTCATAGGCTCCGGTGATCGCGTCGAATCCGGTTGCATACACGATGACATCGAACTCGAACTCGGCTTCGGTGGTCTTCACACCAGTCGGCGTAATGGCCTCAATCGGCGTTGCGGTCACATCGACGAGGTCGACGTTGGGCTGGTTGTACACCTCGAAGTACTTGGTCTCGAGGGGTACTCGCTGCATCCCGAATAGATGGTCTTTAGGGATGAGCTTGTCGGCGATCTCAGGGTCGTCGACGCGAGCGCGGATCCGGTCGGCGATGTATTCAGAGAATTCGGCGCCGGCCTCTTCGTCGGTGAAGATCTCGGCGAAGTTCCGAAGCCAGATACCGAAGCCCGGCTGTTCGTAGAGGTCATCCCATATGGCCAACCGCTCCTCGCGGGTAACATTCCAGAAGCCTCGACGGTCGGGTTCGTGTTCAAACCCACCCGGCGTTCGAGCACACGCCGCGTAAATCTCGTCGTATCGGGAGCGAATGTCGTCCATCTCTTCAGGACTAATCGGCGCATTGTTGAGCGGCGCGCTCCAGTTTGGGCGGCGTTGCAGCACAGTGAGGTGCCCAACCTTGTCGGCAATCTCGGCAATCACTTGGATACCGGTCGCGCCAGTGCCGATAACCGCAACCCGCTTATCCGACAGGTCGACCGGTTCTTTGGGCCAGTAGTAGGTGTGCCATGACTCCCCCTCAAAGGTTTCCATTCCGTCGAACCGGGGTGGGGTCGGCATAGACAACAGACCAAGCCCGGACACGACGAACCGGGCGCTCATCTCCTGGCCGTTGGTGAGCGTAATCGTCCAGAAAGACTCGTCTTCATCGAACCGCATCGATGCGACGCGACAGTTGAACCGCATGTGCTTTCGCAGATCGAACTTGTCGGCAACGAAGTTCAAGTAGCGGAGATTCTCGGGTTGGCCAGAGAAACGCTCACTCCAGCTCCACTCGTTCAGCAGTTCTTTTGAAAAGGAGTAACCGTAGGTGTAGCTCTCTGAATCGAATCGAGCCCCCGGGTATCGATTTCGAAACCATGTTCCGCCGAGGTCTTCATCGGCTTCGATGAGCATCGCGTCGACACCCATATCGGTGAGCCGCTTGATCTGGTAGATCCCGGCAACACCAGCACCGATTACGAGCGCCTCGTGATCTGGCATCGATCCCCGCTGCTCGGGTATGTCCTGCGCCTGTTCTTCGCTCATCCCAGTTGCCTCATGCGTTCTTCGTATGCCTAGTCTACGCGCGATATCTAGCGTTCGCTAGCCTCAAGAAGGTTCAGTTCACAGAACTTTGCCGCCGCCGGTGGTGCCATAGCGATCGAGCGCTAGTTCTAGATGGTTGGTTCTGACAGACCTGGTTTGGTGCACTATGGGTTAGCCGAGATAGGCCGCGTCGAGCGCACCCTCGTTCTTTCGCAACTCCTCGGCGGTCGCATGGAGCACGACCTCGCCGTGGGCTATCACCATGGCGTGATCGGCAACCTCGAGCGCGAGCGACACGTGTTGTTCGACGAGCACGACCGCCGCGCCGTGCTCTGCTGCAGCCTGGCGCACCACCGGCAACAGATGCTCGACGATGATCGGCGCAAGCCCCATGCTCATCTCATCGATCAGCAGCACGCGTGGGTTCTGCGCAAGGCCTCGCGCAAGCGCCAACATTTGCTGTTCACCACCCGACAGGTTTCCCGCCGCTACCCCCCACCGTTTCTCGAGGGTCGGAAAGACATCGAGGAGTTCGCGGGGGTTCCGCTTGGTCTTCTGACATGCCAGTTCGAGATGCTCTGCGACCGTCAGCGGCTGAAAGAGCGCTCGGTCGTCTGGCACCAGCACGACCCCATTGTGATTGGTTTCGACCGGATCACCAGATCCCATTTCCTGACCATCGACGGTCACGGTCCCTGCATGTCGCGCGAGCATGCCGGCGATCGTCAGCAGCGTCGTTGTCTTTCCCGCCCCGTTCGGTCCAAGAATCGCAAGGACCTCACCGGACTCGACCGTCACGTTTATGTCGCGCACCACTCGGACCTTGCCGTACCCACCCGACAACGCGTCGACTGCCAATCGAACCGTCATGATGCTGCCCCCGATCGACCGAGGTAGGCCTGGGCGACCAGTTCGTCGCGTCGGACCGCTTCGGGCGCCCCGGATGCAATTACCTCACCGAAGTCCAGCACAACCACGTGGTCCGAGACCTCCATGATCAACCCCATATCGTGATCGATGAGCAGAATCGCCACACCGTCCTGCGATATGTGGCGAAGCCGATCCCCCAAAATCTTGCTCTCGGTTGAATCGAGCCCGCCGGCGGGTTCGTCCAACAGGAGAATCGCCGGCCTTGCCGCCAGCGCACGGGCGAGTGCTACCAACTGGCGTTGTCCCTGCGACAGATCGCTCACCGGACGGTCGACGAGATCGCTGAGACCGGTCGCCGCAATCGCCTCGTCTGTCGCTTCAACAGAGTCGCCAAGGCGTCCAATCTCGACGTTCTCGGTGACCGTCAGTTCCTCGCAGAGCTGCGCTGATTGAAAGGTTCGCGCTACACCGCTACGAGTTCGTTCGTGGGGCTGCAAATCATCGAAGCCTTGGCCGAGCGCCTTTACCGAGCCCGTATAGGGCGCAAAACCGGTGAGCGCGTCGAGCAAGGTCGATTTGCCCGCGCCGTTCGGACCGATCAGCCCGGTGATCGAACCCGCAGCGAGATCGAAGGTCACGTCGCTGTTCGCAACCACGTTGCCGTACTTCACCGTCACCGAGTCGAGGGACATCAGCGTCTCTTTGCCCTCCGATCCTCGTTCGGAAGATGGTGCCTCTTCGACTGGCTCGAGCCCAGACGCGCTCTCGTCAGCGCCGGCACGTCGCGCCGATCGCCGGAACTCGTGGATCGGCCCGACGAGACCATTGGGGTACGAGATGATGGTGACAATGAGCAGCACGCCGGTGATTGCGTTGTACCAGGCCCCGAGACCAATGAATTCGTCGGTCGCCTTGAAGACGACCCCGTTGATGGCGAGGAAACCAGCGAGAATGCCGCCGCTCACCGACGTGATGCCCGACAGGTAAACCGTTGCGAACAACCCGAGTCCAAGCAACGTCGGGAACAGGTCGAAACTTGCCACGCTTTGTCGATACGAGATGAGCGCGCCGCCAAGACCGGCGACGAACGAGCCAATCGCAAAGATCGTGAGTTTGGTGCGCACCACGTCGATTCCGGCCGCGGCTGCGGATCGCTCGTTCACCCGCACGGCCATGAGCGCCGAACCGAAGCGAGACTGACGAAGCAGCGCAACGCCGACCGCCGTCGCGACGAGGACTACGAGACACAAAATCGCAAAGGCATCGCTTGGGAACGCCAAGCCCGATCCAACGTCGAGGTCGATACCGAACAACGACGGCTCGGCAACGACCGCCCCACTACTGCCACCGTTAAAGTCGGTATTGCGGAACCACACCGCTTCGATCGCGACCGACAGAGCGAGCGTCACGACGCCGAGGGACAACCCGCGCACCCGCAACGCCGGTAACCCTACGAGCACGCCGAGCACCGCGGCCCCCAGTGCTGCAAGCAGCGGGGCGATTGGAAACGGGATACCCAGGTCGTCGGACAAATTACTCAGTAGGAAGCCGGCCGCTCCCCCGAGCGTGAACTGGGCCAGCGAGATCTGTCCGCCGTATCCGGTGATCAGAACCATGCTGAGGGCAATGACCGCAGAGGCCATCGACGTGATCAGCGCCAGACGCCACGCCGACGAGAGCACCAAGATCAAGATGGTTCCAAGAACGAGCGCTGCACCGGCTGGAAGCCAGACATAGGTAGGCCGCGGTGCGGCACTGAGCGACTCACGCAGCTCAACCCCGCGCGACGTGATCGGCCGCGTCCGAAGCACCAGCACGATGAGGATCAATAGCAATGGCAACATCTCGGGTAGGCCGCTCGACGGCACGATCCAGCTCGGCAACGAATCGAAGCGAACCTGGAGGAAGGTCATTTCCGACTGCAACATTCCAAGGGCAATGCCGCCGATTGCAGTAGGGGCGAGCGCACGGAACTGGCCGACGAGGGCCGCTGCCATCGCCGGGATCACGAACAAGGTGTAGGCGACCGGGACCAGGGTTGCGATTGGCGCAATGAGCACTCCGGCGAGACCGACAACGCCGCCGGTCAACGCCCAGTTCAGCGCTGCGATTCGGTCTGGGCCAAGCCCGGTTACGACCGCGCCTTTTTCGTTTGCCGCTGCTGCTCGGGTGCGCAATCCAAACGTCGTGAATTGAAAGAGCGCGCCGAGCAGCACTGCGAGCAGTACGACGGTTCCGGCGAACCACATTCGGTCGAGTTGGATCGGCGCGCCGTTCAGCTGCCAGATGTCGCGCGGGAAGATGGCATCGACGTTGACCGGCCTAGTGCCGACCCGCTGGGCCATGACGGCTTGGAGGGTCACCATCAGCCCGACTGAAGCGACCGCTGCCGCCACCGGAGGAGCGTGGCGGAGCGGTCGGAAGATGAGGAGGAAGAACAGCAAGCTCAACACCACCGATACGAACACCGCAGCGATCATGGAGATCGCGAGGCCCGGATCGCCGCCGATGTCGATGAATTCGGGGAACCCCGGGATGGGGTTGAAGAGCCTGCCATCTCGCAAGAACGCGTATATGTACGCGGCGAAGAGCGCTTGCGCGCCAACTGCAAAGTTCAGGACGCCCGAGCTTCGGAAGGTAACGACAAGGCCGAGGCCGAGCGCAGCAAATACCGCGCCATTCCCGAGACCTAGAAGCAAGAATTGGACGTGTTGCACAGTTCCCCCCGGCGTATCTTTCGCTCAGATGCTCTCTGGGTGTTGACCCACGGCGTCGCGCTGTCGGAGTGTCCTGATCGCAGCGATGATCGACTCCTCTGTCGGTGTCGAGTGAAGCTGCTGGGAGAACGGCACCGGCGTGTAGGTTGCGCCATGGCGCGCCACGGGAACGTCGAGCGTTCCGAAGAGTCGATCGGTGAGTTGGGTTGCGACCTCTGCCCCCGGCCCGCAGAACTCGGTCGATCCGTGCACGACGATCGCCCGCTTTGTTTCAGATACCGACCGCACACACGTCGAGATGTCGAGTGGCACCAAGCTTCGAAGATCGATCACCTCGACGCTGATCTCGCCCTCGAGCGCCTGGGCCGCTGCCATCGATGGGTGCACCTCAGCGCCATAGGTGATGAGGGTGATGTCGGACCCTTCGCGGAGCACCGAGGCTTCGCCGAGTGGCACTCGGTAGTCGCCGGTCGGCACCTCTCCCTTGATCGAATAGGACATTCCCATGTTCTCGATGAAGATGACCGGGTCGTCGTCGAAGATCGCCGACAGCAACAGCCCCTTCGTGTCGTAGGGGTTCGATGGCATCACGACCTTCAATCCCGGGGTGTGCATGAACCAGCCTTCGAGTGCCTGGGAGTGCTGGGCTCCAAACTTTGAGTCGCCGATCATTGCACGTACGACGATCGGCGCTGGAGAGTGTCCGCCCGACATGTACCGAGACTTGGCGGCGTGGTTGATGATCTGGTCCATGGCCTGGCACAAGAAGTCCATAAACATGATCTCGGCGACAGGTCGGTAGCCACCCAGCGCTGCGCCGACCGCGGTGCCAATGATGGTCTGTTCGACAATGGGCGTGGCTCGAACGCGATCGAGGCCGTGCTTGGTCGACAACCCCTTGGTGGCCTTCATGACCCCGCCGATTGGATCGGCGATGTCCTCGCCGAGGATGATCACGCGCTCATCGAGGCCGAGCGCGATGTCGAGTGCGTTCTGGATCGCGGCGACGATCGTCATTTGTTTGGTGTCGGTAGCCGATTCGACGGTGGTCATCGGGTTGGCACTCCTTCAGGTGAGGCATACACGTCGGCCATGAGTTCGTCGGGCGACGGATGTGGGCTTTGTTGTGCAAAGGCAAAAGCGTCGTCGACGGTTTCGACGGCGGTCTGTTCGATCTGGTCGAGGGTCGCAGCGTCGACGTGGCCGTTTTGTTCAAGCCAGGTGCGGAAGGTCGGCGCTGGGTCCCGCGCTAACGCGGCGGCCAACTCCTCTGTGGGGACGTAGGAATAGTCCGACAATCCCGAGTGTCCGGTGAGCCGATACGAGCGGCATTCGATGAAGCTCGGGCCTTCGCCAGCCCGGGCCCGGTCGAGCGCTCCACCGATACTTTGTAGGGTTGCCATTGGGTCAAAGCCATCGACCGCCTCGGCGTGGAGACCATAGGCAGCGGTGCGTTCGGCCAAGTTTGGGTTGGCAGCGTACTCGGCCAGCGGTGTGTGTTCACCCCATTGGTTGTTCTGACAAACAAACACGACGGGGAGCTTCCACAGTGCAGCGAGGTTGAACGACTCATGGGCTGCGCCGATCGATGTCGCTCCATCGCCGAACGTTACGGCGATGGCACGATCTGACTTGTCGAGTTGGGCAGCGAGCCCGAGTCCGACGGCGAGTGGCATACCCGCACCGACGATTCCGGTCGTCGCGATGAGGCCTCGTTCGTTGTCGGTCAGGTGCATGGTGCCACCCTTGCCTTTCGACGTGCCTCCCATTCGTCCGTAGGCCTCGGCAATGATGGCGCGAAGCGGAATCTTTCGAGACAATGCGTCGCCGAGGTTCCGATAACTCGAAACCATCTGGTCTTGTGGTGCCATCGCAACGCCCATCGCCGCGCACACCGCTTCGAGGCCACGCACGGGATAGAGCGCCGCTGCGAGGAGCCCCTTGCGCGCCTCGTCGGCAGCGCGCTCGTCGGCCATCTTGGCCAGCAACATCGTCGAGTACATCCACTCGAGCGCCGCTCGATCTGGCAGTGTGTTCGTCATGGCGTCATGTCCAGCTTCGTGCACTGGGAGCACCTTTCCCCTCATCGACTTCTCCAGCCGAAATCGTCCGTTCGGAGACGTCCGATCTAGCGTTCGCTACACAGTAGACGCTCACGGGTCAGGCACACAACCTATGAAACAAACAAACTGAGCGAACGTTTGCTACATTGTGCGTTTGCCACCTCCGAGGAGTCACATGGGACGAGATTCGAACGACGGCGCAGCGGTCGACGATACGACTGGGGCCGATGTTGCTTCGCCCCGCACCGATAAGTCGAATGCGAGACGTGAGGAGATCCTCGATATTGCCGCCGACTTCTTTGTGACGAACGGTTTTCATGCAACGACGGTGCGCGACCTGGCCGAAGCTGCCGACGTGTCGCAACCAACGCTGTACTACCACGTTGGGAACAAGGTCAATATTTTGGTGCTCCTGCACCAGTCGGTGATCGATGTTCTCCTCGAACCCCTCGAAGAGCTGGCAAAATCCGACCGGGACCCGCGCGATAAACTTCGCCGGTTTATCGAGATCCAGACCGACACAATCGAGCGTTACCACAGCCGAATGGTCGCATTCTTCCGGGAGCGCCACGCACTTCCCGACGAGGCCAGCGCGCTCATGGAGGACGGACGCAACCGACTCGATGCCGCCCTCGATCAGATCCTTCTCGACGGCCAAGAGCGCGGGATCTTTCGAGATATTTCCCTGCCGAGCGCCCGTATTGCCATCATGGGAACCCTGCACTGGTACGCGATTTGCGTACGGCCGGGCTCACGCCGTCGCCCCCATGAGTACGCCGACGACTTTAGCCGACTCCTCATGTCCGGACTCTCGACAGAAGGTACCGAGAACCAACTCTCCGGATTCAACAATTCCTGACACGCCACAATCGAGCTAGACTTCCGATCTAGCGTTCGATAGGGTTTGCGCATCGCGAGTTGGTCGCCAGAGGCTGTCGTAAAGGGTGTCGTGGGTAGAGGGTGTCGTGGGTAGCTGGAACTTTGCTGATGTGTGGGAAGTCATTGCGCGGAACCATCCCGACCGGCCTGCGATTATCCAAGGCGACGACGTGGTCTCGTGGCGAACCTTCGACGAGCGGGCAAATGGGCTTGCACACTGGATGCTCGAACAGGGCGTAACGCACCAAGATCGTGTCGCCCAGTACCTCTTTAACGGTTCGGCGTACCTCGAGTCGATGTTCGCCATGTTCAAAGCCGGGCTCGTGCCGGTCAACACGAACTATCGGTACGTCGGCGACGAGCTCGTCCACCTGTGGAATGACAGCGGCGCCGTCGGTGTGATCTACGACGCGACGTTCGACGAGATCGTCGACGCCGTTCGGGATTCGGTTCCTTCGGTGAAGTGGTGGCTCCGCGTCCCCGACGAGTATGCAACGGTGGCGGGCCCCACCTTCGACGACCAGACACAGTCGACCGAGTCCATCTCGGCCGAAGCACCGTGGGGTCGGTCCGGCGATGACATCTACATGCTCTACACCGGTGGCACCACCGGCAGCCCTAAAGGTGTGCTCTGGCGTCAAGACGACTGGTTCGGTGCGCTCAACAACACCTCCTTGCGGCCGTTTGGCGAGGCGGCCGATCTCGACATCGTTGCGACCCAGACCCAAACTCGCGGACCGATCGTGTTGCCGGCGTGTCCGCTCATGCACGGAACGGGCGCAGGGTCGGCCATGAGCGCCTTGTCGATCGGCGGCACGGTCGTGCTGTTGCCCCCTGGCCGCTTCGATGCTCGCGCCCTGCTCGATGCGGTCGACGCGAGTGCTGTTGCCAGCTTGGTATTGATCGGCGATGCGCAGACACGGCCGCTTCTCGCCGCAATCGACGAGGATCCAGATCGATGGAACCTCACATCGCTGCGCGTCATTGTCTCGTCGGGTGCAACGCTCAGCAATGACGTCAAGGCACGTTTGCACGCGTTGTCGCCGAGCCTGATCATTATCGATGCACTCGGTTCGTCCGAAGCGCTCGGTGCGGCCTCATCGGTTTCTCGTTCGGCTGGCGATGGCGAAACTGGCCGTTTTCACCTCGGGCCGAACACTCGCCTCCTGACCGACGATGGCCGCGACGTTACCCCTGGGTCATCTGAAGTTGGACGGCTCGCCGTCGGCGGACGGATCCCACTCGGCTATCACAACGACCCTGAAAAGACCGCCTCGACCTTTATCACCGTCGACGGCCAACGATTTGCCGTTGCTGGCGACTACGCCACATTGTCGGCTGAGGGAACGATCGAATTTCTGGGACGCGGATCGGGAACGATCAATACCGGTGGAGAGAAGGTCTACCCCGATGAGGTCGAGACCGCGCTCAAAGCCCATCCCGACATCGTCGATGCCGCGGTCGTTGGTGTTCCCGATGAACGGTTCGGCCAGGTCGTGACCGGCGTGGTGCAGCTTGCTGTGGGTGCAGTCCTCGATGAGGACTCGATCCGCGACTCATGTCGCGAGTCGATCGCTGGATACAAGATTCCGCGCCTGCTCTTTGCAGTTGAGAGCCTCGATCGGGCACCCAATGGGAAGCTCGACTACACCCGCCTCGGTGCTCTCGCAAAGGAACTTGCCCAGCCGTAAGGCTGCGTAGAACAGCCGTAAGCGTCAGCCTTGTGCTTCCCTGAGGTAGGCGTTGAGTTCGTCGACCTCGGTGGTCACGTCGGTGGGCACGCGGTATCCCGCCTCGGCGTTGATGTGGTCGATGTTTGCGAGCACATCGTCGGCGGTCGGGCGATTGTCGAATCCGGCAAACCAGCCGGTGGTCAGACCAGTGAATACCCGGGCGTATCTGCCGCCCATCGCCGAGTAGATCTCGCCGGTCGCCTCGCACTCGCGCGAGGCCAAGAACACGACCATCGATGACACGAGTTCGGGGTCGAGGGCATCGGTCAGATCGCCGAGGAGTCCTTCGTTCATCTGCGTCCTCGCCGCCGGAGCGATCGAGTTCGCGCAAATGCCATACCGGGCACCTTCGATTGCGAGGACATTGGCGAGTCCGATTAGGCCGGTCTTCGCAGCGGCATAGTTTGCCTGCCCGAAGTTTCCAAACAGCCCGGCACCCGACGTCGTAAAGACGATCCGGCCGTAGTTCTGTTCTTTCATCTTCACAAAGGCTGGCTGGGTTACGTAGAACGCAGCCCGAAGGTGCACGTCGAGAACCGAATGGATGGACTCGAGTGGAAGCTTTGCGAACGACCCGTCTCGGACGATGCCCGCATTGTTGATAACCACATCGATACGCCCAAACTCGCCCACTGCAGCCTCGACGATGGCCGCGCCGCCTTCAGGGGTCGAAACCGAGTCGTGGTTTGCGAGTGCGGCCCCGCCGAGACTAACGATCTCGTCGACAACTCCCTGCGCGCTTGACGGCCCATCGTTCGCAGGGTTGTGGAGGTCGTTGACCACTACGGCGGCGCCTCGGGCTGCCAGCTCGAGCGCGTGGCTACGTCCGAGGCCGGTTCCAGCGCCGGTGACGACGGCGACCTGATCACTAAAGTCAATACTCACGTGATTTCTCTTTCCTGATTAGACCGATTGAAGAATGTGGGCGTAACACACGGACCCGCCGCCAACGATGTGTGCCAATCCGTTCCGGGGATTCGCTACTTGGCGATCCCCCGCAGTGCCACGCAGCTGGTGGGTCAGTTCCCAGATTTGTGCGAGGCCTGTTGGCCCCGATGGGTGACCGCGCCCAATGAAACCGCCGTCGGTCGACGTCGGGAAACGTCCGCCGAGTTGGGTTTGGCCGTCATGGACGAGCCCGTCGCCGTCGCCTGGGGCGCAGAGGCCAACCGACTCGTAGTACAAGAGCTCTTCGATCGCATAGGCGTCGTGGAACGCAATGACGCCGAGGTCGGTGGGTTCGATTCCTGCTTGTTCATATGCCGAGAATGCCGCTCGCTCGATCATCTCGGGCGGTCCAATAATTGCGCCGGTGAACAGGTGTCCGTCGGCGTAGCGCTCGGAGTGTGCTTGGGCTGCGGTGACGCGTACGCGAGCAGCAATGCCGTAACGCTCGAGTGCTTTCTTTGAACCTACGATCACCGCGGCGGCGCCTGCGCCCTGGGGGGCAGCCATTCGTGCGGTGTGTGGGTACGCCAACATTCGCGAACCCAGCACTCGTTCGACCGTGATCTCCTCGGTGGCCTGACGTTCGGCGTTTGGATTGAGGCGAGCGTTGTTCCAATTCTTCGCAGCGATCATCGCGAGCGTTTCTGCGGTCGTGCCAGCCTCGTGCATTCGTCGCACTGCCCACATCGAAAAGAACGCCATTGGGGGGACGAACGGATCGAGGACCGGGCTGATCCCTTCGACCTCGTTGAAGTCGGGAACCGCGCTTGTGCTCGGGTCGTCAAAGGCAATGCCCATCGCGAGGTCGAGCCGCCCGCTGCCCACTGCTTGGACAGCTTCATAGAACGTCGCTCCGCCTGTGGCCGACGCGTTTTCGATTCGTGTCACCGGAAGCCCGGTAAGGCCAAGGTCTTTGACGACTGGAGGCCCGTAGGTAGATGCGGCAAGCGACGTGCCGAGGTAAAGCGACTCGACATCGGCGTAGGGAACACCGGCGTCTTCGATCGCTTCGAGCGATGCAGCGATGATCCGCTCGTCGAGTTGTTGGGCTGGGCCACCGAAGCGGCTCATGCCGACACCGAGGACGAAGACGTCGTTTGAAAAGCTCATGAGGCGCTCGGTTCAAAGGCGAGGATCGATTGGGGATTGCCATCGACGGTCGTGAAGGGCAGCTCTCGCGCTTCGAATGTCTCCCCGATCACGAACGATTCGGCATCGCCCATTAACACGACGGCCATGCGCGGACCATCGTCGTCGAGATCGACCAAACCAACGCCGTAGCCGTCGGGATTGCCGTTGGGTGCAACGTCGCCTCGCCATGGCATCACCACAAAGCTCCACGAGTACAGCGTCGCCGTCGTCGAGAGAAGTGTGGGACTTACCGTGCCGCCGCTTCTCGGGCACCGCAGGCGCGGCGGCCAGTAGAGCGTGCCGAGCGAGTCGCTCTTCGACCCGTGGATCGACACCGCCCCGTGGTCATCGAAGGAGTATTGCGCAGGCGACTTCGATCGCTGCGCCGGTTCGTTCGTCGTCATGTCTTGCCTCAGGTGTTCGTTGCCGACCGGGCGTTGAACGCCACCGACCGGGTGGGGTCATCTTCACGCGGAAGACCGAGCACGCGCTCGGCGAGGATGTTTCGTTGGATCTCGTCGGTTCCGCCTGCGATTCGCAGAGCGGGCGCCATCAAGAAAAAGTCGACCCACCCATCGATTTCGGCGCCGACGTCTTGGGCAACCGCAGTCGGGCCCATGAGTTCGAGGGCGAGGTCGGCTGCGTCGCGCACCATGTTCGCAACGGCGAGCTTGGCCACCGAGGACTCTGGCCCGGGTTCTTTCCCCTGCAAGAGCGCGGTCGTGGTTCGGAGCCCGATAATCCGAAGTATCTCGCTTTGGATGAAGGTCTTTATCAGCCGCTCGCGCAGGGCGGAGTCGATCTTGTCGCCGTCGGGGTTGGTCGCCTTTGCAAGCTCGAGCAACGAATCGAAGTTGACGGCGCCATGGGACGCTCCGGTCATGTGCCGCTCGTTCTGCAGGGTCGTGCGCGTCACTGCCCACCCGTTGCTCTCCCCGCCGATGAGCTGATCGTTCGGAACCCTGACGTCGTCGAGAAACACTTCACAGAAATGTTCGTGGCCGCTCATCTGCTTCAGCGGTCGGATCGTAACCCCAGGGCTGTCCATCCGAACCGCAAAGTACGAGATGCCCCGGTGCTTGGGGACCGAAGGATCGGTGCGCGCGGGAAGGATGCCCCAGTTCGAGGTCAGGGCACCAGAGGTCCATACCTTTTGACCGTTGAGGGTCCATTCGTCGCCGTCGGCAACTGCGGTTGTCCGCAGACTGGCAAGGTCTGAACCTGCCTCGGGCTCGGAAAACAACTGGCACCACACGTCGCTGCCGTCGAGAATCCTTGGAAGGAAACGGTCTTGCTGTTCTGGGGTGCCGTGGCTGATCAGGGTCGGGCCCACCAAATGGGTGCCGATGACAAAGATGTCGACGGGCAGGTGGAACGCCGCGGATTCTTCGCTGAAGATCAGCTCCTCGATCACCGATAGACCGCGGCCCCCATATTCTGCGGGCCAGCTAATCCCAGCGAGACCTGCAGCGCTGAGCGCTTCTTGCAGTCGACGAGCTTCTGGCAGGTCGTCTTCGGTCGGGCTCGAAAGCAACGAACCTTGCGAGTCCGCTACTTCGGCCAATTCGGCTTCAGCCTCGAGCCACGCCCGCACCTCTGCTCGAAATGCCGCCAGTTCTGGAGATTCGACATCGTCGGCCGTTGACATATCTGTCACGAGGCAGTGGTGCCAGCAGTGAAGGTGACCGGCAGCGACGAGAGGCCTCTCGTGACGCCGACGTACCGTTCGACCGACGCTTCATCGACCTGGTAGTCGGGTAACCGTGCGAGCACTTCCTCGGCAAGCAGCTTGAGTTGCATACGAGCGAGGTGAATACCGAGGCAGCGATGCGGGCCGGTACCAAAGGCAAAGTGGCGGTTCGGGAAACGTTCGATGTTGAGCGTGTCGGGTTCTTCGAACTCGGCTGGATCGTGATTCGCGGCGAGCCAGTTGAGCAAGACCTTGTCTCCAGCGCCGACCGGGCACCCCTCAACCTCGACGTCGCTGGTCGTGGTGCGACCGCTCGCGTGGAGCGGCGTTGCGTAGCGCAAGAACTCTTCGACCGCTTGTGGAATCTTTGCCGGATCGTCGATGAGGGCTTGACGCACCTCGGGGTTGGCGCCGATCAGCTCGAACATGGTGCCGGCGGCGTTCGCCGTCGTATCGAGGCCGGCCATCATGACCATCGCCATGATGGCGAGGAACTGTTCGTTGCCGATTTGCTCTCCGTCTATTTCGAGCTCGAGGATCGCCGTAGGAAGATCCTCGGCAGGATTCGCAAGCCGGTCCTCGTACAGCTTCTGAAAGAAGCCCATTGCTTGCATGATCATGTCGGTGTCGGTCGAGTTCTGCATCAGGTGTGCAGTCATGTGTCGGAGCATGGCGACGTCGTCATCTGGCACATTCATGAGCTTGCCGATCGACATGCCCGGGAACGGGATGCTCAGATCGGCTGCCAAGTCTGCGCTGCCAGATTCGATGAACTCATCGATCAAGCCGGTAACCATGGCTCGTAGATCGTCTTCGAGATCGTTCATCACACCGGGGGCGAGCCGTGGAAGCAATGGACCGCGCACCTGCATGTGCAATGGCGGATCGGCCTCGATGGGAGGCAGCGCCATGGGAAAAGCGTGCGCGGGAATCGTGACGCCAGACGCTGACGAGTACGTCTCGGGGTCGCGTGCGGCATCGCCAACGTGTTCGTACCCAAGAAACGCCCAGAACCCATCGTGTGCCGACGAGTGTTGGACCGGACACTTCTCCCGTTCAGCGGACAAGCGATCGCTCGCGTCGGCCTGCAGGGCAATTTCGAGATGGTCAAACGGTGTGTCCGTCATGATTCGTCCTCCACGTGTAGCGCTTGTTCGGGGCAACAGGCAACCGCGCGCTCCGCCTGTTCGTGATGTTCGGGCGTGCTCAGCGTGCCGTCACCAATGATGACGGCGAAGCCAAGGTCGTCGACATCGACGAGTGACGGTGCCTGTGTGACACACATGGCGTGGCCCTGGCATCGATCAGAATCGACTCGAATCGTTGACACTGTCTCCCCCTCCATCATGTGCAGTGGTGAGGATCGACCTTTCGGTCAATCTGTTCAGTTCTGCACATTTCGAAATAGAAACATATCGAACGCCGGGGCGCCTGTCAATCCGGGCGCCCACCGGCTCGACCCTGAATCACTCCGCGTCGAGGTACTTCATCAACGTCCGATGGAAATGGCGCAACCGCATCTCCTGATACCGCAAGAACTGCACCTTGCCATTGCCCGACGCTTTCAACCCTCGTTGCACTCGCGGCAAGTTGCCCATGTCTTGGTTATAGGCAGGACCGAGTACGCCGAGCTCTTCGACCACACGCCAATCGCCGTCGATCCATTGCACCTCGGGCGGCGGCGTCGTGTCATCTGGATCCTCGACCGGCGACAACAACATGACCTCAAAGATCGAACTGTCGGGGGTATCTCCATTTGGCCGAACCCGGTACACCATCGGCAGTGCATAGCCGACCCACGGCGCAAAGTTCGGGAAGAGGAAGAACTCGATCCCGTCCATCATCTCGGTGTTACTCACATGATCGAGTGGAACACCCGTGCGCTCAGAGACCTGCTCGCGCAACTTCGCTGCAATGATGTCGCGGGCGGACTTCCCCTCGGGAACCGTCACCGAATCGGTGTCCTCGATGCTGAAGAAGTCTGCGAACATCATCCGAACGATGGTCTCGTCATCATTCGACGTGCTGATGTGGGGCGAGACGATGCCCCCGTTGGTGATCTTGCGGTTCACATGATCGCCCCAAACGTCGTACTGCGTAGCCTCATCGGCCTGATAAGGAGCGATCTGCGGGTGGGTGGCAAACACGTGGTACACCTCGATAAACGCCTCGAGCGTGACCTTCCAGTTCGCATCGATCACGCCAGCGACGTGGGTGCGGATACGTCGATGCTCCAATGGGAACTCGGCCATGAGATCGGGGAAGTTCTCGGCGTACTCCTCGAACGACGGGCAGTCTTCGTCCATGTTGATAAAGACAAACCCGCCCCAGACCGCAACCTTGGCTTGAGGCAAACAGAAGTTGTCGGGATCAAAGTCGGGGAGGTCCCAGTCGCTCGTCGCCGAAATCAGCGTGCCGTCGAGATTCCAAGTCCATGCGTGGAAGGGACACCGGAAGAACGGGACGTTTCCGTCCTCGGGACGAAGTTCGGTTCCACGATGCAAACACGTGTTGTGATAGGCGCGGATTTCGTCCTCGCTGATTCGAACAACGACGATCGAGTCATCGACGATGCGATAGACCACGTGGTCGCCGACATTTGGGATGTGCTCGAGACGACATGCCATCTGCCAGGTCTTGCGCCAGAGGTGTTCGACCTCACGGCGGTGAAAGTCATAGGAGGTATACCGCTCGATGTCGATGACGCCGGGCTCGATGAGCTCGGGCGATTCGATCAGCAGCGACGACGGCACGTTCTGGTAGGTGCTCTCGTGGGAGAGCACGTCATTGACACTGCGCCCCGCCGATCGGGGCATCTCTACCGGCACATCGGAAACACCATCTCGGTCAGCTAGGTCGGTCATTCGTCCCCTTCAAATTCTTCGGTCTCGGCAACCCAACGCACGAACTGGATGTCGGCGAAGCGAAGTTCGCCCTCACACCAACGGCCAAGCTCGTCAAAGATGCCGCTTGTACCGGCATCGTTGTCGCGAACGAGCACCCGACCATCGCGCTGAATCTCATAGGTTGAGTTCATGTACGGATGCGGTGATGCAGGCATCGATCGCTCCTCCTTGGTCGACGGCACGTGCAACGGCGACTCCGCCGCTCACTCGCACACTATTTCTATTTCGAATGATCGTCAAATTTCGAATTCGAACTATTGCGGTCCAGGCCGTCCGCAATCGGCCCTCAATCGGCCGAATTCGACAAAGAAAGGGCGTGCCTGTGGCTCTCCCACACCGCAGATTCGAGCGTGCGCACGCCCGCTGCATCGCCAACAACAGTGCTCGCCAGGTCATCAAAGGACGGCACCACAGCGGGCAGATTGGCCGTGACCATCACCAGCTCGTCGACCGAGATGGTCTGGCTCGGACCGCCTTCGAGCGTCTGAATCGTGGCCGACTCCGAGGTGACCTCGCGGATCTGGCTGTTTGGGTGCAACGTGAAGTTCGGCGCGGCGATGAGGTGGCGGTAATGGGGTCGAATCCGGTCCTCCCACCCCTTCTCGGTCGCTTCGACGCGGGTACCAAACACAAAGAACGGCGTCACGAAGAACACCTCGGCGCCGTCCTCGACAAGACGGCCAGCAGCATCGATTGCCTCGTAGCGTCCGCCCTCGTCGTAGAGCAGCACCGACCGGCCCTGCCTGCTCGCACCGGACAGCACATCCCAACTCGACGACGTCGAAAGCGCACCCCAACCCGAGATCACCGAGTCTGGACTCCAGAGCTGGCGTCCATCGAGACGAGGCTCAGACCCAACAGCGATGATCACCTCGTCACAGGGGTCGACACCCTCGCCGTTTTGACCAACGTCGACCCCGAGCCGCACGTCGACGCCGAGGCGGTCGAGCTCGGACTCCCAATAGTTCACGACCGCCGCGGTATCGGAACGCCGAGGACTGCGCCTGGTCAACCGAAGCTGACCGCCGAGCTCGTCGTTGCGCTCATAGAGCACGACCGAATGGCCCGCAGTTGCAGCCACGCGCGCTGCTTCGAGTCCGGCGGGCCCACCCCCGACCACAGCGACCCGACGCTGGGCGCTTGTTGGCGAAATCTTTGCGTCTCCGAGCTGCAACTCTCGACCCGCACCGGCGTTCACCGCGCAGTACAGATGCCGCATTGGGCCACGAACTCCACCCAGGCACCCTTGGTTACAAGCAATGCACGGGCGAACCGACGCAACGTCGCCCCGCAAAGACTTATTGACGAGCTCAGGGTCGGCGATCGTTGCCCGCACCATCGATACCAGATCGGCGTTCCCCGCAGCGAGCACTTGTTCTGCTTCGTCGAGCGTCAAGAAACGGCCGGTGACGATCGCCGGGACAGTCGATGCTGCGGCAACGACTGCCGATGACGGCATTTCATACATGTGCGGTGCAATCGCAGACGCAAAGATCTGGTCGATCTTGAACTGAGTCCCGTTGCTGATGTCGACAAAATCGACCAGGCCGTCGTCACAGAGCGACGAGACGATTCTTGCAACGTCATTTGCCCGAAGCCCTCCGTCAACTCCCTCATCGGCACTGACGCGTACCCCGACGGGAAAGTCGGACCCAACCGCGTCGCGCACCTCGGAGAGAATGCGTCGCAGAAAGGCCGTTCGTCCAGCCTCGGAGCCGCCGTATTCGTCCTCGCGACGGTTGGTGATCGGCGAAAGAAACGAGCCGAGCAAGTAGCCGTGTCCCGAATGGATCTCGACGCCATCGAGACCACCGGCAACACATCGAAGCGCAGCCTTGACCATTGCCTCGACCATCTCGTCGATCTGTTCGATCGTGACCGGTGTTGGCATGTAGCCCGATATTGGTACGGGCACCGCCGACGCCGACAGCGGAGAATCGGCGCCATTGAACCAGATGCCGTTTGGCCCCGGACCTAACCACAGCTGTTGAAAGACAGCCATCCCGTGCGGCGAGGTCTTTTCGACGAGCGCTTTGAAGTCGTCGATGATCGCGTCGGTCGAAACGTCGATCTCGGTGGTCCATGTCTCGTGCACGCCCGCAGCCTCGAGGATCGTGAGCCCCACTCCCCCACGAGCGCGTTGCTCGTGATAGGCAATCCACTCGTCGGTGAGCCGGCCGGCGTTGACCATCCCGGTGCCGTGGGAACATCGTACGATTCGGTTTTTGACGACGACCTCGCCGATCGCTAACGAGGAGTTGACGTGTGGAAACGCCTCGGTCGAGTTCGAATCAATCTCCATTAGTCCCCCTCGGGCAATAGCGCTCGGCCAATACTCTCGTCGAGTCGATGCTTTTGTACCTTGCCCGATGGCGTCAACGGGAACTCATCGACCAGGTGCCACTTTCTCGGCACCTTGAACCGGGCGAGCCGTGATCGCGCAAAGGCCTCGAGGTCGTTTGCCGTGCAGGCGTGTCCGGGACGAAGCTGGACAAATGCCGCGATCTCTTCGCCGAGGCGCTCGTCGGGCACCCCAACCACGGCCACCATTCCAATCGCCTCGTGGTCGTGCAGCACCTTTTCGATCTCGGCGGGGTAGATGTTCTCGCCGCCCCGGATGATCATCTCTTTCAGTCGGCCCCGAATGGTGAGGTAACCGCGGTCATCGACCGAGCCGAGGTCGCCGGTGGTGAACCAGCCGTCTTCATCGATCGCCGCCGCCGTTTCGGCAGGCATGTCAAAGTATTCCATCATGACCCCGAAGCTCCGCACCTCGATGCTGCCGACCGAGCCGACATCGACGACGGCTCCGGTATCGGGGTTGGTGATTCGAACTTCGACTTGTGGGATGGGGGGACCGGCATTTGACGACTTGTCCTCGACCGAATCGTCGAGCCGCGAGTTGGTGACCATCGCGCTCGTTTCGGTACTGCCATACATCGTCCCGAACGGCACGCCGAGACCCGACTCGATTGCACGGACCATCTCGGGCGGAACCGTTGCACCACCGCCCATGACCGCGCACAACGAGGAGATGTCACGGGGCGCCTCACGCTGGACCTCGATCATTGCGAGGAGCATCGTTGGGACGGCAGCAACATAGTTGATCGACTCCTCCTCAAGTGCTCGTACTGCCTCGTCGGCATCGAACTTGTCTTGCAGAACGAGCGTGCCACCGACGCTCATCGTGCCGATGATGTTGATGACGCTCCCGCCAACGTGAAAGAGCGGAAGTACGCCAAGCCATCGACTCGCTTCGGGCAGTTCGAACCGGTGGACCATCATCCGGGCGTTGTTCACGCATCCGTGATGTGAAAGGACGACGCCTTTGGGTTGGCCGGTTGTTCCCGAGGTGTACTGGATCATCATTGGTGAACCAGCGTCGACCATCGGCAGGTCGGCCACCGGGTGCTCCCGAGACACGAAATCGTCCCACTCGCCGAGCGGTATCACCGTGCGAAGGTCAGAGAGTGCGGGCGACAATTCGGCCACGATCTCGGTCATCTGGTTCCCGCGCCATTCGTCGGCGTGCGCAATACCTGCCGCCCTCGATTGAGAGAGGATGTGCTGTACCTCTGCTGCCACGAGGGCAGGGTTGACGGTGACGATGGTGAGTCCAGCGAGCGCTGCACCGAGCTGGAAGGTCACCCATTCGACGTTGTTCGGCGCCCAGATCGCAACCCGTTCGCCGACGTCGAACTCAGACAGCAAGGCGTGTGCCGCCACGGTTGCTCGCTCGACCATGTCGCCGTAGGTCAGCCGTTGCGTGACGCCGTCATCTGAGGCGAAGATCAGAAACTCCCGCTCGGGGTGTTGTGCGGCCGCTGCGGCGAAGTGCGCGCCGAGCGAGGTATCCACAAGGTTCGCCGAGCAGTCCGGCGGAACCTCTGACTTCGTAAGTCGCATCGTGTCCCTGGCCCCTTCTCGAATTGTCGTCAGCATCGCATAGGCGTGTCCCGGTGACGTGTCGCAGTGGCGTGTCACCGTCCCCCGACACCCGGTAGATGATTTAGCCTAGCGCTCGTTAGACTTTCCGAAAAGCTGGATAGCAACGCTGGACGAAACGTTGGCCAGCGACACCGAGGCCGTACACGGTCGTGACATGTTGGGAATGATGAGCGAGATGAACACAGAGCAGACACGAGAACTTCTCGAGGGGTTTGTCGAGGCGTGGAACGCCCGCGACGTCGAGTCCATTGCCGGAATGCTTACCGACGACGCCGAGTTCTTGCCTCCGAGGTCGATCGGTCGCCCAACGACCGGGCGAGATGACGTGGCGACGGCGCTGTCGGGCGCGGCCGCAGCAAAGTTTCTCGACCTCGACTCGATGTCTCGCAGCATCGAGATGACGATCGTCGAAGGCGCCGTTGGCGTGGTTGTGCTTACCCTCACCGCCGACCTCAACGCTGGAGGCGAGTACAAGAATCGGTACTGCTGGGTCTTTGAATGCCGAGATGGCGCCATTGCGACCGTGAGCGAATTCACCGACACCAACCACGCAATCCGGACGTTCACCGGCAAGAAGTAGCGCTGGCATTGGGTGCGAAGTCTCTGCTGAGGCGCAGCTACCGCTCTGGTGTCTCTGGTTTGGGAAGCGTTGCCAGATAGTCGTCGGCCCATGACGAGGCCGCCTTTGACGAACAGGAGCGAATCGACTCGAGGGTCATTCGGGCCGTGTTCCCTGGGATAGCTGCAATCCCGGCGGCCATCTCATCGACGTGCGCATCCAGCGCGTCACCCTCGACCACGCGTGTGACCACGCCCCAGTCGAGCGCGGCAGTAGCGTCGAGTGAACGGCCGGTCAGCAGGAGGTCTCGAGTTCGAGGCACGCCGAGCTCACGGACGAGCCGAGATGTTCCTGCGGCCATGAGGTATTGACCCATCGGGACTTCGGGGAAGCGGAAAACTGCGGAAAAATCACAGACTCGGAGGTCACAGGTGATTGCGAGCAACGCCCCGCCGCCGATCGCTGGACCGCGAACTCGGGCGATCGTAGCTTGTGGGAGATTGTCGAGTCGGGCGAATGCCCGACCGTAGAGCTCGGCCATCTCGAGACGCTCCGCCTGCGACGGCGACGTCAGTCGGGTGGGCACTTTGGTGTCTCCGCCAGCACAAAACGTTGACCCTTCCCCTTCGAGGATCACAGCCCGCACCGTCGTTGAACTCCCGACCTCGTCGAGGATGGCGAGCAGGTCTCGAATGACCTGATCGGTCAGCGCGTTGCGACTCGATGGTCGCGCCAGGGTGATTTGGGCGATCGCTCCGTCGACGCGGAGCTGCACCTCGCCAGCCCCGGCTGCTGGTGCGGTAACGCTCTGCGGCTCGCTAGTCATTTGACTCGATTGGGCGGACACCCAGCTTTCGCACGGCGAGGTCGGCCGTCGGCCGTATCTGACACGCCAGGCGTAGGGCGTCATCGCCGTCTTGGTAGGACGGCAAGATCTGGAGCGTCTCGCGTTCAGCCGACGATGCGACCGGTAGTGGCTCGTTCGCCTCGAGGATCTGGACCGAACAGGTCGAACACACGCCTTGGCGGCCGCACACGCTCGGCCACGAGTACCCAGCTCGCTCGGCCGCTTCCAAGAGCGACTCACCCGCGTCGACGTCGATCTCGATGCCAGCTGGTTGGACGGTGAGACGTATGGTCATGGAAAGGCCTCCTGTGACACGAGCCCGCCGCATTGCTTACCCGACGACGTATTCGTCGCGGTGCACCTCGCCGAATTCACCCGGCGAGCGCTGTGACGGTTCTGTCACAGCATACACTGAAACCCGATCTAGTGCTCGCTAGCGTTTTGCAAGGAAGCGTCTATGACATCCACCGTTGATTACCCGATGATCGAGACCGCGCCGGACGGTTCGAGCCGCTTTGGGCGGGCGAGCTTCGAACTCGCACCAGGAGATATCCCAGTAGATGTCCCGCCGTATTCGGCTACCGTCGACCTGCAGCCACAGCGCATGGTCTTTAGCGAATTTCCAGCAGGTTTTACAATGGACTGGCACCCGGCGCCGCGGACACAGTTCATCATCATGTTGGACGGAGTCATGGAAGTCACCACGAGTGATGGCATTACCCGCAAGTTTCGATCAGGCGATGTGCTCCTTGTGACCGACACCGCCGGCCAGGGCCACCGGACTGCCGCCAGCGAGGGGCGCGCATGTGTGTTTGCTTCGATTGCGGTGACGTCTCCACTTACCACCCCGACTGAGGAGAGTTGATCATGATGGTTCCACCACTCGAGGGAATGCGAGTCATCGAAGGCTCTGCCTTTGTTGCCGCACCGAGCGGAGGCATGACCCTCGCCCAGCTTGGCGCGGAGGTCATTCGCTTCGATCAGATCGGTGGTGGCATCGACTTTCGGCGATGGCCGCTCACAGACGACGGAAACTCGTTGTACTGGGCTGGCCTCAATAAGAACAAACGGTCGATCGCAGTCGACCTTCGCTCCCCCGAAGCACGCGAGCTGCTGACCGAACTCATTACCCAGGCCGGGAACTTCCTCACGAACTTCCCGGCGCGGGGCTGGATGTCATATGAGACGCTGTCCGCTGGACGAAGCGACCTCAACATGCTCGCGGTAACGGGCAACCGCGATGGCTCCACCGCCCTCGACTACACCGTCAACGCCGCCGTTGGTTTCCCAAATGTCACCGGCCCAACATCGCACGATCAACCCGTCAACAACGTCCTCGCGGCATGGGACCTCATCTGCGGACAGACCGCGGCGCTTGCGATGCTCGCCGCCGATCGCCAGCGCACCCGATCCGGCACCGGATCCAACATGTCGCTCGCGCTCTTCGATGTTGCTCTCGCCGCGGTTTCGGCGCTCGGCCATGTCGGCGAGGCCCAAGTGCTCGGCACGGAGCGACAACGATTCGGCAACGATCTGTACGGGGCCTTCGGCGCCATGTTTTCAACGGCAGACGACGAGCAAATCTATGCGGTCGGCATCAGCAACAAACAGTGGCGTTCCCTGCTCGCAGCCACCGAAACCGCCGACGAGGTCGAAGCGGTCGCCGTTGCCCAAGGTCTCGATTTTTCCGACGAGGGCGCCAGATTTGCTGCACGCGAAGAGATCAAGTCATTGATCAACGGGTGGACGAGCCAACATGAGTTGGCCGACGTCGCTGCACGATTCGACGAACACGGCGTGTGCTGGGGTCGATACCAGGGGTTCCTCGAGCTGGTCGAGAACGATCCACGCTGTTCGACCGACAACGAAATGTTCCGGACCGTTAGCCAACCTGGAGTCGGCACCTATCTCTCGCCGGGCTCTCCGGTGGCGTTCGATGGCTTTCTCGCCGTCGAACCTGCGCCAGCGCCCCAGCTGGGCGCCGACACCGAATCGCTCCTCGCAGAGCTCGGCCTCAGCGCACACGAGATTGGTTCGCTCGTCGACCGAGGAATAATCGCAACGGCGGACTAACCCATACCGTACGGCCGTGACGCCATGTACGGCAATGAGCTGTCCGCTCGTCGCTATGGGGGATCGTTAGGCCTGCGAAGCAGCCGAGTTGTGCTTGATCACACCGCGGATGTTTTCGCCGTCGCGCATTGCTTGGTAACCAGCGTTGATGTCCTCGAGGTTGTACGTGCCGGTAACGAGCTCGTCGATCTTGATCTGACCAGCTTCATACAGCGCCAACAACCGTGGAACGTCGTTATGCGGGCTCATCGACCCGAAGATCGTGCCACGAATTTCCTTTGCCCAGAGCGTGATTTCGGCGAGGTTGATCGCCGCTTCGTTCTGGTCCATCGGCGCAACGGCGGTCACCACGATGATGCCTGCCTTGCCCGCGAGCTTTGTTCCGAGGCCCATCAGGTCGCCGGTGAGTACGCCCGGGGTCATGATGACCGAATCGGCCATCTGTCCCATGGTCATCTCAGCTATTGGCTGGAGTGCCTCTGCCATCGACGCAAAGCTGTGCGTTGCGCCGAACTTTAACGCCTCCTGCTGTTTGAACTCGATCGGATCGATCGCGATGACGTTCTTCGCTCCCGAGGCAGCAGCCCCTTGCAGCGCGTTCACACCAACGCCGCCAATACCAACGACGACGACCGTGTCACCAGGACTTACTTCGGCGCGATTGATCGCCGAGCCCCAGCCGGTTGCGACGCCACACGAGACCAATGCAACCGAGGGCATTGGGTACTCTTCTTTGACCTTGATCACCTGAGATTCAGCAACGCAGCTGAATTCGGAGAAGGTGCCGAGCTTTGCCATCAACAACATAGGTTCACCGTTGAGCGAGTGACGGCTGGTGCCGTCGGTGATCATGCCGGTAAGGAACGTCCCTGCGCCTTGATCGCACAATGCGTGGTTACCGGTCTGGCAGTACCGACACATGTTGCACGGTGGTACGAACGCTGCGGCGATGTGATCGCCTACCGCTACCGAGGTCACGCCCGGCCCAACTTCGCGCACGAATCCGGAGCCTTCATGGCCACCGATGATCGGGTAGATGGTTTCGATACCCATCACGGCCTTGACCTCGGGCGGAGGATCGAACTCTCCGGTGATCAGGTGTTCGTCACTGTGGCAGAGACCAGCATGGCTCCACTCGACAAGGACCTCTCCGGCTTTTGGGCCGTCGACTTCAATCTCCTCGATAACCCAGTCCTGTCCACGGCCGTGGACTACTGCTGCTCGACATTTCATGTTTTCCTCCCTTGGTGTTGAAAGCCGGTGGGCTCGCAACATCGTTGTTGCTTTGTGGTTTTGTCTTGATTCAGTTCTTCTTCTTGCCGGAACGATGATGCAGCGTTCGCCGCATGAGCTTTTCGACCAGCTCGGGTTTGGGGGGAGTTGTGGTCCGCGGCGTGAGCGGTGAATGCACCTTCACGATCGGCTTGAGATGACTAAACGTGTCGAAGCCGGCACGTCCGTGGTAGGCCCCCATACCGCTCTGCCCCACCCCACCGAATGGCAGGTTTTCGAGGCCGACGTGGATCATGATGTCGTTGACAACAACGCCACCAGCCGCGGTTTGGGTGACGAACTTTTCGAACGCCTCGTTGCGGGCGCCGAAGTAGTACGCCGCCAATGGCTCCGGGCCGTTGTTGATGTCTGAAATCACCTCGTCGATGTGATCGAAGCGTTCGAGCGTGAAGAGAGGCCCGAACACCTCCTCACTCGAGATAGCCATCGATTCGTCGACGCCAACGAGCGCCACAGGCGCGATCGTTCTCGGCGGCGCCGCTGCATCATCTTCTGACCCATCGCGAGCGTCACTGGTGAGCACGATTTCCTCAGCGCCGCGCGCAATGGCGTCGTCGCGGAGGTTGATCACTCGCTCGTAATGGTGCTCGTTGATGATCGAGGTGGTGTCGATCTGTTCGCTGCGGGCAGCCACTTCGGCGCGGCATGCATCGAGGAACTCCTCGGAGCGCGAGTTCGCAACAAAGACCCGATCGGGCGCAACGCAGTACTGGCCTGCGTTGAAAATCTTGCCCGAGATCAGGGTCTTGGCCGCCGCGACGACGTTGCCATCAACGGCAACGATAAACGGGGACTTCCCGCCAAGTTCGAGGGTTACCGGTGTGAGGTTCTGCGCCGCGGCCAACATGACCTGACGCCCTACAGCGGTCGACCCGGTGAAGAACAGATGGTTGAACGGGAGCTTCGTAAACTCCTTGGCCACCTCTGGTCCTCCGAGGATCATGGAGACCTCGTCAGCTTCGAACCACTCGCTCGTGATCGAGCCGAGCACCGAGGCGGTGTTCGGGGTGAGTTCACTCACCTTGCAGAGCGCCCGATTGCCAGCCGCCAATGCAGATGCCAGTGGTGCCATGGTCAAGGCGACGGGAAAGTTCCACGGCGAGATGATGCCGACGACACCGAGCGGCTGGGGTTGCAGGACTGCTGATCCGCCGATGGCATGAAAGCTCGACCCTGCAAACTTTCGCCGTTGCCGCATCCACTTCTTGAGATGTTTACGGGTGTGGCGAACTTGACCGCTCGCCGTGATTGGTTCTGCTGCGATGGTCTGCAGCAACGATCGATTCCCGTAATCCTCGACGAGCGCCTCGGCAAGTTCGATGCCGTGAGACGCAATCATTTCGTCCAACCGGCGAAGCCGGTCATCGCGGACGTTAAATGTCGGGAAACGATCGCGTTGGTGTGCGGCGCGTGCCGCATCGAACCGCGAGCGAAGCTCGGCCGCGGTCGTTTCGGTCCACACCGTTCGTTGCGCTACGTGGCCGTTGGTTGCGTCGGCGTCGTTCGCTTCATCGCCGGGCCGGCCGGCTGCCGGGGCGTCAGCCCCGGCAGCAGTCCGATCAGCCACCGAAGATCGCTAGGGTGTCCACCGACTCAAAGGTCGTTGGAGCACCATTGAAGTCAAGCTCGGTCAGCCATGCGCCAGCCGAGCAGACGCTTGGAGCAAATACCAATGGCGGGTTACCACAGTCGATCGTGGTTCCACCGCTCAGTGGAAGTGCTGCCGTCGTGCCCTTGATCTGGGCGAGAACCGACTCGGGCGAACCGTCACCGGTGTAGCCCTCCATCAGTCGATCAAAGGCCAGCGTCGATACGAATGCATCGGACAAGAAGCCCACGCCGAGACCGTCGAGGGGTTGGTCGGCGTAACGCTCGAGGACTGCGTTGAACAGTTCGGTCTCTGGGTCAGCTGGGTCCAAGCGAGTGCCCTGCACGACACGGATGCCCTCAAAGCCACCAACTGCTTCGGCTGAATCAGGTGAGACGCACTGGAAGCTGACATAGATCGGCGTGTCTGGTGACTGGGCCTTCACAGCCTGCAATCCAGACGTGCAGAACGCAGCGTCGCCAAGGACGAGCCATGCGTCAGCATCGGCAACTGCAGCGACGTTCGCTGACATGTCAGCGGTGCCTGGAGGCACGAACGCAAGTGAAACGTTAAAGCCTGCTGCCTCATATGAAGGAGCGAACAATGCCTCTGCGCCTTGTCGTACCGATGGAACATCGATTGCGAGCACTGCAAAGTTCGACAGGCCTTGCTCGCCGAGGAAGACCGAAGGAGCCCCCCAGGTTGCAAAGACATCACCGGTCAGAGTTGCGGCGTTTGGACTTCCGAGCTCGGCGTTCGATGCAGCGACTGCAACGACGTAAGGAATGCCAGCTTCGGTGACAGCTCCGGCGATGATCTCACCGAATGGCGTGGCACCTACGACGACTGCCGAGACACCGTTTTGGATGAACTCGTTTGCACAATCGGTTGCCGATCCCACCGACTGGCGAGTCGAGCAGAATTGAATTTCAAGTGGCTGTCCCTCGATACCACCGAGGAACTCGTTGATGTACTCAGCGGTTGCTTCGCCAGCGATCTGGGCTTCAATGTTATCGAGCGCTTCACCGCCGGTATCGACAGGGAAGCCAACAACGAAGGGTTCACCTTCAGCGGGGTTTGGCTCGCCAAAGATGTCATCGGAGCTGTCTTCTGGCTCCGCCTCTTCTTCATCTTCCATGGCTTCTTCTTCTTCGTCTTCCATGGCTTCTTCTTCGCCGCCGTCACCTTCTTCGGTGGTGGCTTCTGCTTCGTCGGCGGTCGACGTGTCGGCCCCGTCGGAGCCACAGGCAGCAGCAACGAGTGCAAACGCCATCAGCATGGCGATCAACATTCGCCTTGTACTCAGTGATTTCTTCACAATCTTTCCCCCCCGTTCAGAGCCGTTCTGACTCCCCGGAATCCATGTATGCCAGCACACTTGTACCGACGATCTTTCACACTAGTATAATTCATAATCGAAATACCAGTCAGGTTGCCAGCTCGGCCAAAACTTCCGCCCGAGACTTTTCTCCGCAGTCGATCGACAGAGGATCCGAGGCTATCGAGCGCTAGGTTTCTTCCGAGTGTCCGAGAAACGGGCGCTGGCGCGACACACGGTCGGCCGGTAAACACTTAGTAGAGCAATCGCTAGAAGGGCGCACGTCACATGATGAACTCAGATCAGTACCGCACATCGCTCGATGATGGCCGCACCGTGTACTTCGACGGGCAACCCGTCGATGACGTGCGCGAGCACCCGGTGATTGGGCCATGCGCCACGCTCGTCGCTCAAAGCTACGACCGCATCGGCGAGCTCTATCCAGACGGCAGCCCATTCACCATGGCTCCGCGTTCGCTCGACGATCTACGCGAAGCAAACGAGGCGATTCGTCCGCTCGGCATCATGACGCTGCTCACCTACGCCTCGATGATGGCAATGACGACCGCAGCGTCGCGCATCGAAGAAGCTTCGGCGGCAAGCGACTTTCCAGATCGCATTCGCGGAATGCTCGAGGACTTCCGGGAACGCGACGTCCGCTTCGCCCAGTGCATCACCGACGCAAAGGGCGATCGGAGCCTCGCTCCTGGTAAACAGAGCGACCCCGATGCCTACACCCGAGTCGTCAAGCGCTCAGAGGAAGGAGTGTGGATCCGCGGCGCCAAGCTCCACATCACCGGCGCCTCGCTCGCACACGAGCTCATGGTCATCCCGACCAAGGCAATGAAGCCAGGTGAAGAGGACTACGCCATTGCGTGCTGCGTGCCGGTCAACGCCCCCGGCGTAACCATCGTCGATACCTCGACTGCCCCTACCCCGAGCGAAAGGCCACAATCCCCCTTCTCCTCGACCGACAGCTTCCCCGAGGCCATGGTCATCTTCGACGACGTCTTTGTGCCCAACGAACGCCTCATGCTCGACGGCGAGATCGGCATGGCTGCGATCTTTGCCCACTCGCTCGGTCTCTGGGAGCGAGTTGCTGGCCTCACCCACATGGTCGATGACGCCGAGCTGCTCGTGGGGCTCGCCCATCTCATTGCCGAGGCCAACGGATTGTTGAAGGTCTCCCACATCAACCAGAAGATCTCCGACCTCATCATGCACGCGACCATGCTTCGAGCGTCGCTCGACGCGGCGCTCAGCAATGGCAGCCAGGGCGAGGACGGCACGATGTTTCCAAACGAGCTGTACACGAACGCCGGGAAATACTTCGGCGCATCGAACTGGCATCCCATGGTCCAAAAGGTCCAAGAGATTGCGGGCGGGTCGGTCATTACTGCACCGACCCTCGCCGATCTCAACAACCCCGAAATTGGCGCCACGGTGAAGCGTTACATGACCGGAGCTACAGCAGACGGCGAGTACCGAGCGCGACTATTTCATGCGATTCGCGACCTCACGGCTGGGAACTTCGGCGGCTGGAAGGCCGTTACCAAGGTCCAAGGCGGCGGCGGCCTGTACGCGCAACGAATCGTCACTCGCAAACACTTCGACCTCAACGCCGCACGCGAGGCAGCACTGCACGCAACCGGGCTCGAGATTCCTTCAGCCGACTAGTCATCTCAGCAGAGCTGGCTTCGCCAGCCAATTAGTGCGGTTAGTTTCTCGGCACCTCGGACCACGGAACGTTGCGGTCGACGCGCACATCTCCGGGGAGGCCGAGGACACGCTCGCCCAAGATGTTCAACATGACCTCGGTAGTGCCGCCCTCGATCGAGTTGGCGCGCGATCGCAAGAAACGCTGCTGCCATGGACCTCCGCTCATCGCGGTGTCGGGTCGGGTCATCTCGTAGCTGCCATACAGCATCGATTCTGGCCCCAGCAAGGCCATGAGTTCTTCGTAGATCGCCTTGTTCAGATTTGCCGACTCGAGCTTGCCGATCGACCCCTCTGGCCCCGGTTCGCCAAGCTTGCGATTCTGACTGGCCCGCATGTTTGTCAACCGGTGGACCTCTGCTCGGATCCAGAGCTTCGTCACTCGATCCTTGGCAATAGGTGAACGCTGTGCGTCATCGAGCTTTGACCAAACCTGCACAAGGTCACCAATAGTGCCCGAGCCCCGTCGGCGGGTTCCACCGCCGAGGGAGGTTCGTTCGTTCATCAAGGTGGTGACCGAGACTCGCCAACCATCTCCGGGTTCGCCCAACATGTTGTCTGCCGGGACCCTGGTGTCGGTGAAGTAGACCTCGTTAAATTCTGCCTCGCCGGTCATCTGACGGAGCGGCCGAACATCGACCGTCGGCTGGTCCATGTCGACCACAAATGCGGTGAGCCCGGCATGTTTGACCACACCCGGATCGGTGCGGGTCACGAGCAGTCCATACCGAGACACGTGACCCAACGTTGTCCATACCTTCTGTCCATTTACGACCCATTCATCGCCGTCTTCGACCGCGCGCATCGACAGGCCAGCAACATCGGAACCCGCGCCGGGTTCGGAAAAGAGCTGACACCAGATCTCTTCGCAGGTGAACAGGGGCCGCAGGTACTGTTCCTTTTGTTCGACGGTGCCCCACGCGTGGATCGTCGGCCCGCACATTCCATAGCCAATGGGATTGATCGGCATACAGAAGGGCCCGCCGGCGGCGCGAACTGCTTCGGTGACGATGCGTTGCAGCTTCGGGTTGACGCCGAGCCCGCCGTGTCCTTTTTCGAAGTGCACCCATGCCAGCCCGCGGTCGAACTGGGCGCCCAGAAACTCTGCGGTCGTTGTCGTGTCGACCGGATACTCATCGAGAAGCGCCTCGACAGCCGCACGCACGATGTTTGCATCGTCTTGGTCGCTTACGTCAGTACCTGTTCCAGCCTTGCCCTTTTCGTTCATATTCGAATATTATCAGCCCGAAGTAATTTCTGACAGACGCAGCGACACACGCCTGCGTTCAGCGGGTAATGAGAAAGGCTCGAGATGACGACGAGAACATTCACGGTCGAGGCGGGGCTGATCCATCTATTTACCGAGGCAATCGGCGATACGAACCCGGTTCACCACGACCGCGATGAGGCGGTCGATGCCGGTTTCGATGACGTGCTTGCGCCGCCGACGTTTGCGCAAGCCTCGGCACACTTCGATCCAAACTATCCGGGGCGACCAACCCATGGGGAGCCGTGGATTGGTTCGGGTAAGTCGGCGACAGGTACGCCGCCAGCGATTTTGTCGGGGGGAACCGAGATGCACGCGGAGCAGCATTTCGAATACCACCTGCCAATGACCGCAGGCCAGAAACTGACGATCGAAACAGCGAACGGCGAGTCATGGGAAAAGCAGAGCAAGCGAGCGGGCACGCTGCACTTTTCCGAGCGAATTCACACCTATCGAAACGCCGATGGCGAGCGGGTCCTGACGATTCGCGAGGTCGGGGTGCGAACCGAACGGTCGGTCGAGTCCGATGTGGAAGGCCGCGACCAATGAGGACCGCAGCCCAATGAGCACCGCAGCGCCGACCTGGTCGGTAGGCGATCGACATAGTGAAGTACTCGTCGAGAATCTGACCCGCACCCAAATCGTGATGTACGCGGGAGCGAGTGGCGATTTCAGCCCAATCCACACCGACGGGGTATATGCCACCGAGGTTGCTGGGTACCCGTCAGTTTTTGCTCATGGCATGCTGACGATGGCGCTGACGTCGACCATGTTGACCGACTGGCTCGGCGCAGGGTCGCTTCGCACCTATGGCGGACGTTTTCTCAATCAGGTGTGGCCTGGCGACACGCTGAGCGCAACCGCCGAGGTCGTGGCCTACCGTCCCCACACTGCCGACAGTGACGGCCAGAGTGACAGCACCGGCGAAGTCGACCTTGAGATTTCGACGACCAACCAGGATGGGACCGAGGTGTTCCGGGCAACGGCCACCGCAAGAGTGGTCGCGTAGTTCACGCGCAAAAGTGGTCGCGTAGTTCACGCGCTGCCAACCTCACGAATCGAATCCGGCCCGAAGGAGCTCAAGCGCAGCGTCGAGATGAGTGACAAGACCATCGGACTGTTCGCCGCGGGCATCGTCAGCCCATACATCGAAGGCTCCCTGGCAGGCCGCCAGAACCGCGCGGCCAAGCACCAACGGATAGAGCGCGGTGGGACTCTGGCCAGTCCGGCTCCCCACAAACGCGCTGATTGCTTCGGCCCACGCCTCGTAACGCAGCGCGGCGTGCGCTTGCAGCGCTGGTTCATTCGACAACAGGTGTAAACGGGTTCGAAGTTCGGGCAGGTCATCTGGGCCGTAGTCGTTGACCGTGAGGACCGCGGTCCGAATGCCATCGAAGATGCCCTCGTCCGGGTCGATCGAACCAAGCGCGTCGCGCATCGCCTCAATCTCGTCGTCAAAGCCCTGCCACAAAACATCGGCTTTGCCTGGAAAATATCGAAAGAAGGTCCGGCTCGTGACGTTCGCCGCAGCAGCGATTGCTTCGACCGTCGTCTCTTCGAAGCCGTGTTCGGCAAAGAGGTTGAGCGCAATCAATTCGAGTTCTCGCGGGGTTGTGCTGGGCGGTCTCCCCCGTGCTGGCGTTCGAGGTTGAGTTGGGTCGCTGCTCGGGCGCTGTCGTTCGGTCATTTCGTCCCAGATGTTCCATTTCGAACTATTTTGATGGCGACCGGTTGATTTATGTCACACCACGACGTTAATCTGCAGGTGGTCGATCTCGACATGAGCGAACCCTACTTCGCCCATCGAAAGATCACGCTCACCAGCCACCTCAACGCTAGTCATCAGCTCTACGAGGTCGAACCACATACCAGCACCACACAAGAAACGAAAGAAGCCAAACGCCATGAACTCAAACGCCACGAACGCAATCGCCACGAACGCTGCCGAACCAACCCATGAAGACGTCGCTCTCGACGACAGCGTGGGGCAAACCCCAACCATCAGCGCTGACGCCGACAGCGACGTAGTTGCCGAGACCGATCTTGTCGAGGACGTCTCGATCGACGGCATGTGCGGCGTGTACTAATCCATGGCTACGCAGGGCACGACCACCCAAAACGTCGCGGCTCCGGCCAGAACTGACGCGTTCGACTTCGATTCAGCGTGGGACCTCCACGAGCAGGTCCAAGTTCGCCCGGAGCGTTTCGGTGCGCTGCTCTATCACTACGGCGATCGACGGCTTTCGTTCGTCAAGTCTCCCGAGCTACGCACAACCCTCGAGCTTTTGGCCTCATGTGAGACCGCTCGACTCGCCCTGCACGACGCCGGAGTATCTCCCGGCGACCACCTCGCTCACGAGCGAGCCCTGTCCACACTTGCACGGTCAAACATGATCGTCCCACGCCAGAGCGAAGAGCAGAGATCATGAGCACCACGACCGCCGTTCACACAACACCGACCCTGATCGACCATTTCGAGCGAGGCCTCGATGCGCCGATCTGTATGACCTGGGAGCTCACCTACTCGTGCAACCTTGCGTGCGTGCATTGTTTATCGAGTTCGGGGCGCCGCGACCCGAACGAGCTCACCACCGAACAGTGCAAGGGCGTCGTCGACACGCTCGCCGAGATGGGCGTGTTCTATGTGAACATCGGCGGCGGTGAACCCACGATTCGTTCCGACTTTTGGGAGATTGTGAACTACGCGGTCGACAATGGCGTCGGCGTCAAGTTCTCGACCAACGGCAATAACCTGACGCCCGAGCGGGCGCGGTTGCTCGCCGAGAGCGACTACATCGATGTGCAGATCTCGCTCGATGGCGCCACCCGCGAGGTCAATGACACCGTCCGAGGACCCGGCTCGTTCGACATGGCGATCTCGGCGATGGAAAACCTCGCGAGCGCCGGCTTCGAAGGATTCAAGATCTCGGTGGTGATGACCCGTGAGAACATCGATCAGCTCGATGCGTTCGATGCGCTTGCAAAGAAGTACGCCGCCCAACTCCGAATCACGCGTCTTCGACCGGCGGGCCGTGGCGCCGATGTGTGGGACCAGCTCCACCCAACCGCTCCCCAACAGCGGGAGCTGTACGACTGGCTCGTCGCCAACGGCGAACGGGTGTTGACCGGCGACTCGTTCTTTCATCTCAACGCCTACGGCGAGGCACTCCCCGGACTCAACCTGTGTGGCGCTGGTCGGGTCGTGTGTCTCATCGATCCAATCGGCGATGTGTATGCGTGTCCATTTACGATCCACGACGAGTTTCTCGCTGGCAACGTCCTCGACGCCGGCGGGTTCCAAGCGGTGTGGCAGCAATCTGATCTGTTCACCTCGCTGCGAGAACCGCAAAGCGGTGGCGCCTGCGAATCGTGCTCGGCCTATGACAGTTGCCGCGGCGGATGCATGGCAGCAAAGTTCTTCACCGGCCTACCGCTCGACGGCCCCGACCCTGAGTGCGTGAAAGGAAACGCAGAGGACCTCCTCGGCAACGTCGATGGAGCGACCACGCCTCGTCCGTCGCTCGACCATTCCCGGCCCGCAGCCGCACTCACCTACACGCCGGTGTCGATCACCACGAAGCCGCCGCTCGCCGCGGTCGGAGCATCGTCTACGGAACGGACTACCCCCGAGCGAGCCTGCGACGAGAGCCCGCTCGCAGGTTTTGCCCCCGACGCTACTCCCCGATCGGATGGCTGAGCTCGCCTCGCTCAGCTGGCCCGACGCCGAGCGTCTGCGGTCGACGATTCTTGTCGTCCCGCTCGGCTCGACCGAACAACACGGACCACACCTTCCGCTCTCAACCGACACCGACATCGCCGTCGAACTCTGCCGACGACTCGACGGGGAGCGCGATGCAATCACCGTTGCACCCCCGCTCGCCTACGGGGCAAGCGGCGAGCACGCCGACTTTCCAGGAACGCTTTCGATCGGGACCGAAGCGCTGGCGACGGTACTGATCGAACTCGGCCGTTCGGCATCGAACTCCTTTGATCACCTGGTCTTCGTGTGCGGACACGGCGGGAACGCAGCAGCGGTACAGCGCGCAACGGCGATGCTGGTTTCCGAGAGTCGCAATTCCAAAGCACGTCGTGTCGTTGCGTTCTTTCCACGGGTCGATGGTGATGCACACGCCGGGTTTGTCGAAACCTCGATGCTCCTTGCGATCGACCCCGCCCACGTCTCGACCGAGCGCGCCGAGGCGGGCAATACCGCTCCCCTCGGTGTCATTGCGGGCGACCTTCGCCAGCTCGGCGTGCGACCCGTCAGCCCAACGGGTGTTCTTGGCGACCCGACCGGTGCAAATGCCGAGGCAGGCGAACAGATACTTGACTCGTTGCTCGAACAGCTCCTCGACGTCATCGACCCAATTCTCTCGGGAACGGGAACGGGAACGGGGGCGTGAGTGTGAGCGTGCACCGAGTCGCCGTCGTGACCGGAGCCGCTCGCGGTATCGGCGCAGCGACCGTGCACCGGCTCATCGGAAATGGTTACGCCGTGCTGGCTATCGATATCGCTGCCGACGATCCAGCGCTGCCATACTCGCTCGGAACCCGTGCGGAACTTGAGGCGGTAGTTTCCGCCGCGTGCGCCCAGCCCGATGCGGGCACAGGGATCGCCGTCGTTGCCGACGTTCGTGATGAGAATGCCATCGCTTCAGCCATTGAGCAGGCAGAACAGACGTGGGGCGGCGTCGACGTCGCCATCGCCGCCGCTGGCGCGATCGCTGGAGGAGTTCCCCAATGGGAGATGCCGATTCCCGCAGAACGGGCCATGATCGAGGTGAACCTCGGTGGCACGCTCGCGCTCGCTCGGGCGTCGATCCCCGCGATGCTCAAACGGCCAACCCCGCGAAGTGGACGCTTCCTCGCCGTCAGTTCAGCAGGCGCGCAACGCGGCCTTCCCATGATCGCCGCATACTGCGCGGCAAAGGCTGGAGTCGAGGGCCTCGTCCGAGCGCTCGCGGTCGAACTTGGCGACACCGGCATCACCGCCAACGCCGTCAGCCCGGGATCGACGAACACCCCGATCCTGAGAGAAAGCGCCCGCCTGTACGACCTTGCTGATACTTCTGAGTTCGCGAATCAGCAACCGATGCAACGGCTCATCGAGCCCGATGAGGTTGCCCACGTGCTCACCATCCTTGCGAGTCAGGCCAACAGCGCAATGACCGGCGCAGTGGTCCCGGTCGACGCTGGGATGGCGTTATGACACCCCAAGCCACCACATCACTTCCCGAAACCTTCGATGTCGAAGTCGACGCCGACACCATCGAGGCAACCGAACAGACATTGCTCGGCGGTTCGCCTTTCCGAGTACTGCGTCTGTCGAGCCCGGGTGCGATTGCGTGGCGACAGATTCGTGACGGTGACCGGCCGTTGACACTCCCTGCCCGAGTGCTCGCCCAGACGTTGATAAGCAACGGGATGGCCCACCCGGTTCCTGGCGAGGTCGACGTCCGTCGCGACGTCACCGTCGTGGTGCCTGTGCTCGACCGGACCGCCGAATTAGACCGCTGCCTTCGCGCACTCGATTCGACCTACCCGACGATCGTCGTCGACGACGGGTCGGTAAACCCCGGAGCGATTGCAGATATCTGCGCGACCCATAACGTCCAGCTGATTCGACGCAAACAAAACGGTGGCCCAGCGGCGGCACGCAACTGCGCGCTCGCTCACGTCGACTCGGAGTTCATTGCCTTTATCGACAGCGACTGTGTAGCGACCAGCGGCTGGATCGACGCCCTGTGCGCACACTTCGATGATCCATCGGTCGCCGCGGTGGCGCCGCGGGTCATTGCCGAGCACGGTGGTTCGGGCGTTCTCGATCTCGGCGACCGTCCAGGCCGGGTGGCTGCGCTGACCCGCATCGGCCACGTTCCCACCGCAGCGCTACTCGTCCGACGACGTTGCCTCGATGCGGTCTCGGTCGATGGCGCCGCGTTCGACCCCGAACTACGCGTTGGGGAGGATGTCGATCTCGTGTGGAGGCTGGCCGATGCTGGGTGGTCGGTTCGTTATGACCCCACGGTCTTGGTCAACCACGACGAGCCTCACGAGATCGCTTCGGTGATGGCCCGCCGCTTTCAGTACGGAACATCGGCTGCACCATTATCGAAACGACACCCCGGAAAGGTGCTGCACTTCCTTGGATTGCCGTGGCCTACTGCCACCTGTCTGTTCGCCTGGGCGGTTGCGCCACGACTGTTCGTGGCAGCGTTACTCGCAACGATTGCACGGACACACTCCAGTCTCGCGCCGACCGCCGCGGCTCGGTCGTTGCGGACAAGATTTGCGCTCCGATCGATCTGGCAGACCTGGCTCGGCCTCAGCCGCTACGTAACCCAGTTCTTCGCACCGTTCGCGATCGTGATGATGCTCGTGTCGTCGCGGCGGGCAATGACCGTAGCGCTCGTCGCCACGGCGCCACTCGCCCATGACAGGAACCAACCACTCCATCATCTAGCCGGCGATGTGGCCTATGGGTCTGGCGTCTGGAAGTCGGCACTAGATCATCGAGACCTAACCCCGGTGATTCCGCGCCGCTGGAAACCACCGCCACCTTCCTCTGCTGCATCAGAGCGCAACCCGTTTGCGAAACCGAAAGGACGCCCATGAGTAATGACTGGTTCGAATCGATCGCCGTTGCCGAACAACGGTCGGCGAAACGTCTACCAAAGTCGGTCCATGCCGCACTGCACGCGGGCGCCGAACGCGGCCAGACCCGAGCGGACAACTGCGACGCGTTTAGCGAGTTGCAGTTCGCTCCGCGAATCGCCGGACTATCGGCGAGTCGCGACCTCTCGGTTGAGGTGATGGGCCAGCATCTCGACATCCCGGTGCTGATCTCGCCGACCGGCGTCCAAGCCGTGCACCCTCGCGCTGAGGTCGCCTCTGCTGCAGCTGCTGCAGCTCGAGGGACCGCAATGGGGTTGAGCTCGTTTGGGAGCAAGCCAATCGCGGAGGTTGTCGCTGCGAACCCCAAGACCTTCATTCAGCTGTATTGGTCGGGTACCCGTGAAGACATGGTGATTCGCATGGACCGGGCTCGTGACGCCGGTGCGGTTGGAGCGATCGTGACCCTCGACTGGTCGTTCGTGCACAGCCGCGATTGGGGCAGCCCAACAATCCCCGAGAAGATCGATATCCGCACGATGCTCAAGCATGCTCCCGAGACGATCGTGCGCCCGCGTTGGCTGCTCGATTGGTTGCGCGCCGGCGAATTGCCCGACCTGTCGGTGCCGAATATGGCGGTCTCGCCCGATCATATGCCGACGTTCTTTGAGTCCTACGGCGAGTGGATGATGACCCCGCCGCCGTCGTGGTCAGATCTTGAATGGCTCCGCGAGGAATGGGGTGGCCCAATGATGATCAAGGGGGTCATGCGAGTCGATGATGCCAAGCGTGCCGTCGATGCTGGGATGCACGCCATCTCGGTGTCGAACCATGGCGGGAACAACATCGATGGGACGCCGGCGACGATCCGAGCGTTGCCAGCAATCGCCGAAGCGGTCGGCGGTGAAATCGATGTGGTGCTCGACGGTGGGATCCGCCGCGGCAGTGACGTGGTCAAGGCGCTCGCGTTCGGGGCACGCGCCGTCATGCTCGGACGAGCTGCATTGTGGGGTCTCGCGGCAAACGGTCAAGCTGGCGTTGAAAACGTACTCGACATCATGCGCGACGGGGTCGACTCGGCATTGCGGGCGCTCGGTCATTCGAGCGTCGCTCAGCTGTCCCCCGACGACCTCCTCATTCCAGAGGGATTCCGGCGAGACCTTGGGGTCGATAGCTAAGTACAGAGCAAAGCAAGGGCGCAGAAACAGACCCGAACGTCCGGACGCCCGAGGTCACTTCCTGCCGTGTTGCATATATGTCGAATTCGAACTATACAATCTTGTATCATATTGTCCTGTACTAATGCAGCGGCCGCTCATGCAGCGGCCACTCACGCCGTGGTCGGGGCACACGCGTTGAGCGAACGGCTCGGCACAGAACGCAGGAGAAGCCCATGGAAGAAGCAGTCATCGTCGATGCGGTCCGCACGCCAACCGGAAGACGCAACGGCATGCTTAAGGATTGGCATCCAGCCGACCTTGCCGCCCACGTTCTCAAAGCGTTGGAGGAACGCAACAACCTCGACCCGGCCCTCGTCGATGACGTCGTCATGGGTTGTGTTATGCAGGCTGGCGAGCAAGCGCTCAACATTGGCCGCAACGCGGTGCTTGCGGCGGGCTGGCCAGAGTCGGTTCCTGCCACGACCGTCGACCGCCAGTGCGGCTCGAGCCAACAATCGGTTCACTTCGCTGCCCAGGGTGTGATGGCCGGAGCATACGACGTGGTCGTCGCCGCCGGTGTCGAGGTGATGACCCGCACACCAATGGGATCGACGATTGTCGAGGGCCTCGGAAAGCCATTCCCAAAGACCATGAAAGATCGCTATGCCGAGACCCGCCTGCCACCGCAGGGCATCGGCGCAGAGATGATCGCCGATGAATACGACATCAGCCGAGAAGATATGGACGCCTTCGGCGCCGAAAGCCAGCGCCGTGCGTTGCAAGCAACGAACGAGGGACGCTTCGACAACGAGATCATCCCCGTACCTGTCGAGATCGACGGCGAGACCGTGATGATGACCCGAGACGAGGGTATTCGTGAAGGCACCACCGCCGAGAGGCTCGCCTCGCTCAAGCCGGCATTTCGTGAAGATGGGTCGATCACCGCGGGCACCTCGAGCCAGATCAGCGATGGCGCTGCAGCGGTACTCATCATGAGCCGCTCAAAGGCAGACGAACTAGGGCTCAAGCCGCGGGCGGTCTTCCGCAACTTTGCCGTGACCGGCACCGACCCGGTCACCATGTTGAAGGGCCCAATTCCGGTCACCGAAAAGCTCTTCGCCAAAGCCGACATTACGCTCGACGATGTCGACCTCTTCGAGATCAACGAGGCCTTTGCTTCGGTCGTTCTCGCCTGGCAAAAAGAAACTGGCGTCAACCTCGACAAAGTCAACGTCAACGGTGGCGCAATTGCCCTCGGTCATCCCCTCGGCTGCTCAGGAGCCAAGCTCATGACCACCCTCCTCAACGAACTCGAACGCACCGACGGCCGCTACGGCTACCAAGCCATGTGCGAAGGCGGCGGCCTCGCAAACGGCACCCTTATCGAAAGGATCGACGCGTAATGCCTCGACTCAATCTTGAAGGAACTAGCTCGATCATCACCGGAGGTGCGTCGGGCATTGGCCTCGCAGCCGCCCGCCAACTCGCAGCGGCAGGCAGCCACGTCGTCATTGCCGACCGCAAAGACGAAGGCCAAGCAGTCGCATCGGAGCTCGGCGGGATCTTCGTTAAGTGCGATGTCACCTCGACCGAAGACGCCGACGCCGCAATCGCCGCTGCGAGCGAGCTCGGTCCGCTCCGGGCGCTCGTGAACTCAGCTGGCATTGGTTGGGCTGGCCGCACCGTCGCTCGAAACGGCGAACCCTTCGACCTCGACGCGTTCCGCAAGGTGGTCGAGATCAACCTCGTTGGTTCGTTCAACATGTTGAGCCGCGCCGCAGCCGCAATGGCAAAGACCGACCCCGTCGATGACGACGGACAGCGAGGCGCCATCGTCAACATGGCCTCGTGTGCTGCATTCGATGGACAGATTGGCCAGTGCGCCTACTCAGCGTCAAAGGGAGGCATCGTCGGCATGACCTTGCCGATCGCCCGTGACCTTTCGTCTGTCGGCGTTCGCGTCAACACAATCGCCCCTGGCCTGATCGATACCCCGATCTATGGACGTGGTGAAAAGGCCGACGAGTTCAAAGCGCATCTCGGCGAATCGGTGCTCTTCCCAAAGCGCCTCGGTGACGGCGAAGAACTTGCCTTTATGGTGATGGACCTCATCACCAACCCGTACATGAACGCCGAGACCGTTCGCGTCGACGGTGGCATCCGGATGCCTCCGAAATGACAGGCGAAGCTTCCGCAGTCCTGACCGAGCGCCACGACCGAGTGCTGCTCATCACTCTCAATCGGCCAGACGCCATGAACGCTATCAACGGTGATCTGTCCCACGGGCTCGTCGACGCGATCGGCGAGCTCGAAGACGACGCGACGCTCACTGCGGCGGTCCTCACCGGAACCGGCAAGGGCTTTTGTGCTGGCATGGACCTCAAGGCATTCGCCGCTGGCGAAGACATCGGCCCCCTCATGACGTTCATCAAGAAGGGCGCCAAGAAGCCGCTCATCGGCGCACTCGAGGGATTCGCCCTCGCTGGCGGCCTCGAACTCGCCCTGACCTGTGACCTCCTTGTTGCGGCCAAAGGAGTCAAGCTTGGCATTCCCGAAGTCGGGGTCGGCCTCTTTGCCGGAGGCGGTGGCCTGCAGCGGCTGCCCAGCCGGGTTGGCTATGGACGCGCCATGGAGATGGCGTTGACCGGCGACCCAATTTTGTCCGACGAAGCCGCAGGCCTCGGATTGGTCAGCCGCCTCGTTGAACGCGGCGAAGCCGTCGCCACCGCGCTGACCTTGGCAGAGCGCATCGCCAAGAACGCGCCCCTCGCCGTCTCAGCCTCAAAACGTCTCATCAAGGCAGCAGTCGACATGAGCGAAGCCGACTACTGGACATTCCAAAAGACCTTGTTCGATGGCGTGTTCTCATCGAACGACGCAAAAGAAGGGCCGCGAGCGTTTGCGCAACGCCGGCCCCCCGAGTGGACCGGCACCTGACCCGTCCCACACGACACCAATCAACTCAACGCAAAAAGGAAGTTACGGCTATGAATTTTGCCTTCACCGAAGAACAAGACCAGCTTCGCTCGTTTGTCCGCCAGTTTTTGGAGGAGAAGTCGGGTGAGGACACGGTTCGTGAGTTGATGGAGACCGAGTCTGGTTATGACGAGGCGGTGTGGGCGCAGATGGCTGAGCAGCTTGGTTTG
>CALHXU010000081.1 GCA_938040365.1 uncultured Acidimicrobiales bacterium | reverse complement strand
GCCAGCACGGCGTTGCCGTACTCATAGGAGTTGTTGTATCCCCAGAGTCCGTCGTTGATGCTTTCGAGGCCACCGCGCTGCACCAGGTACCGGGCGGCGCCGTGGATCGCGTCTTCGGGGTCGAGAACATCGCCACCCTGGCTCACCTCGGGCCACGTCGTTGGAAGGAACTGCATTGGGCCTTGGGCACCGGCCGAGCTCACACCGTTGATGCGACCAACGACGGTCTCGACGAGATTGACTCCGGCCAGGACTTCCCAGTCGATACCGGTCGCCTCGCCGGCCGCCTTGTAATAGGTCACCAAGTCATCCATGGGAACCGGGTCGATGATTTCCCACGGCGGAACGTTCTCGCCCGGCACGGCGTCACCGACATGGAGGCCAAGTTCTTGGCGAGCCAAGATGTGCAACTCGGCGAAGGGACGCAGGTCTTCTGGCACGCCGTCGAGGAACTCGGGGATCCAGTCCTCGTTGCGAATGAGTGTGCGCACGATGAGCTGTTCGGTATGGCCGAGATCGGCATATGCCGCGTCGCTCAATCCGTCGACCCGCAACGCGCGCTCTACATCGGTGAACAATGCTGCAGCCTCGGCAGCACTGTTGGCCGACGGCGGAATGATGCGACCGTTGAATGCCCGGGGCGCATCTTCGCCATACGCGGCGTGCATGCTCACCGGAATCCCTTCGGGGATACCGCCGCTCAAGGCCAGCGCGCGGTCATCGGGCTCAACACCCTCGCCATCATCGGGCTCGGCAACCTCGGTGCCGAGCACTTCGGTCTCGACCTCTTCGGTGGGCTCTGGGTTCGATGTTTCGTCGGTCTCTGCTTCTGCGGTGACGACGCTGGTGGGGGGAGTCTCTTCGCTGTTCGCCGTTGGTGTGCTGCTCGAACAAGCAGCAGCGACCAAAGCGAGCGCCAAGAGGGCGGTGCGTATAGGCATTCCCCCATTAATGGCGCTCGCCGTGGTCTTTAGACAAACCGGCCTAGAATTGACCGAATGGACGAAAGTCATGCGCGCTTTGCCCCCGAGCGACTTTGGGCAGAGTACGGCGCAAAGCTCATGCGGTATGGCGGTGTCACGATCGTTACGACCGTGGTTGGCCTTGGCACCTTGTTCGTCGGGCTCGCCGTCTTTGGATGGGATCGGGTCATTGCGAACTTCGCTTCGGTTCTTCTGAGCACACCGTTCGCATATTATTTGAACCGGAGTTACGTTTGGGAGCGCGCAGCTGGCAACCACAGCGCAACCGGCGAGGTTGGTCCTTTTTGGATCATGACCTTCATCGGGTTCGCCTTTTCGACCCTCGTGGTTTGGCTCGCAGGCTTCATTAGCGAAGCGACATGGTTCTTGCTCGCCGCTCAAATCGGCGCGTTCGCGTCGCTCTGGCTGATTCGCTTTGCGTTCCTCGAAAAGTATCTCTGGCGCGACGAGGTCGACGTCGCTGCAGAACGTGTCTGAACTCGCGCCGACCGACAAACTCCACGCCGAAAACGCTCGCGGGTTTATGCCGGTGGACGAAGGTCTCTGCCTGCACCGTCACGCAACGGCCTGTCCGGTCGCTGGTCCATTCCTCGAAGTCGGCAGCTACTGCGGAAAGTCGGCGATCTACCTCGGCGCAGCTGCGCGAGATTCGGACCGCCTCCTCTATGCCCTCGACCACCACCGAGGCTCAGAGGAAAATCAGGTGGGCTGGGAGTGGCACGAACCCGATCTCGTCGACCCGAAGACCGGGCTTATGGACACGCTGCCGGTTTTTCGTTCGACAATCTACGACGCTGGCCTCGAAACAACCGTGGTCGCGCTCGTCGGCGATTCGCCAAAGATCGCGGCGTCGTGGCAAACGCCGCTCGCGTTGTTGTTCATCGACGGAGGCCACGGAACCGAACCCGCGCATCTCGACTACGAGGGGTGGACACCAAAGCTCATCTCAGGCGCGACGTTGCTCATCCACGACGTGTTTCCAAACCCCGATGACGGCGGTCGCCCACCCTATGAGATCTACCTTCGCGCCCTCGACGACGGGTTTGTCGAGATCGACGCCGTTGGTTCGATGCGAGCCCTGCGCGCGCCATAACGATTGCGCTGTCCGACTACGGGTTGATCAGGCGCCTGGTTCGTCGATGAAGATCCGAGATGACGCCGATTCGCCACGCAGTGCATCATTTGCGAGCAGCACCGCCGCCGACGAATACGTCGACATTTCACCGCCCGGGAAGTGGACCTGTTCGGGATGGACCTCGCCGGTCCAGTAACGTCCGCCCGGCTCTCGCAGTCGCCACGTTGTGTTGAACAAGGCTTCGGCGGTTGCGCGATCTCCAATCGCAAGGTGGGCGATCGCGCATTCTGAAGTTTCGGCTGCTGTTACCCACGGCCGATCGCCAACGCACTTGATTCCAAACCCCTCGAGCGTGAAGTTGTCGCGGCGGGCGTTGAGGCGATCGATGCCAGGTTGGCCTCGGACCGCGCCACTCAATACGGGGTAGTACCAGTCCATGGCCCAACGGTTCTTCGGTGCAAAGGCACCTTCGGGTTCGGCTCGCACGGCAGCGCCGAGACGTTCGATTCGCGCAAGCCAATCTTCGCGGGTCCGTCCTACGACGGTGGAGAGCGCGTACGCGCACCGTGCGGAATGAAACATCGATGAGGATCCGGTCAACAGGGCGAACGTCCACGGCGTTCCATCGGCGTGTCGAGCCCACAAGATCTCGCCGCCGGGCTGTTGAAGTTCGAAGACCCAATCGATTGCACGCTCGACGATCGGAAACATCGTTTCTGCGAAACCAGAGTCGTTGGTGATGAGGTAGTGCTGCCATACCCCGGTTGCGATGTAGGCAATCACGTTTGCATCGAACTTGTCTTGTTCGACGCCGTCTTCGGTGTAGTACTGGTGCCACGATCCGTCGGGCAACTGCGTCGCCACAAGCCACTCATAGGCTCGCTCCGAGTTCTCTACGAGGCCCGCGGTGGCGATGGCCATTGCTGCCTCGACGTGGTTCCACGGGTCGGCGTGGCCGCCGGGAACCCACGGGATCATGCCCGACGGGAGCTGCCATTCGGCGATTGATTCGGCGGTCTGGGTGGCTTGGTCGAGGGTGAGTAGGCCCCTCGTTGCAGCTTCGGTCACGGCGAAACCCTCCGAATTGGTTTGACCCCGTAGACCACAAGACTTTTCCCAAGCACGGGGTTCAGTACTCGGTCGGCGACCTTCGTGATGGTGGGCTGGGTCATGATGTCCCACTCCAACAAGCGGTTGTACGTCTTTGTCATGGGGTGCGTCGACGGGTCACGCTGTGGCCCAACGGCGCACCGGAGCCACCAGTACGGCGTGTGGAGCGCGTGGGCGCGGTGGTCGCGGAACACCTCGAGGCCAGCCGCTTGCATGCGCCGAGCGAGCTCGCCGTTCTCATAGATGCGGACATGGCCGCCCTCGACCTTCGGCGCGTGGTACTCGTCGGTGATCTTCCAGCAGATCTTTTCGGGTAGGGCGGCCGGAACGGTCGCGGCGAATGTTCCACCGGGCCGCAGCACCCGAACGAGTTCGACGAGCGCGGCAACATCGTCATCGATGTGTTCGAGGATCTCCGACGCGATGATCCGATCGAAGGTGCCATCGGGGAAGGGGAGTCGGGTGACGTCACCGTTACACGACGCGGAAGTAACGCCGCTCGGAAGTTCGTTCATCTCGGTCATCGCCGCAACGGTGCCATCGACTTCGACGAGCTCGGGAAGCGAGAAGTCGCTGCTGACAACGTCTGCGCCGCGGCGAAGCGCCTCGTAGCTATGACGTCCAAAGCCGCAGCCAATGTCGAGCAGCAGGTCGCCTGCGTGCAGCTCGAGTGTCTCGTAGTCAACCGTCAGCACACTATTTCCGCCACTGCTCGTTTTGTTCAGACATACCGGTGTTTCGTTTCGGTGAGAAGAGCTCGGTACTGGTCGACGGTCTTGACCGCGGTGTGCTTCCAGCTCCAGTGATCGATCACTCGTTGTCGGCCTGCTGCGCCCACGCGGTCGCGACGTTGCTGGTCGTCGAGCGTGATACGGATCATCTCGGCGAGGGCGTCGCTGTCTCCGGGTGGAACGTGGAAGCAGGTTTCGTCGTGGGTGCCGGTGACCTCGGGGAGCGCGCCTCCGGTCGTTGCGATGAGCGGCGTTGCACACGACATTGCTTCGATCGCAGGAAGCGAGAAACCCTCGTAGAGCGATGGCACACACGCGAGTTCGGCTTCGTTGTACAGCTCGACGATGCGCTCGTCGGACACTCCGCTGATAAAGGAAACGACGTCGGTGAGGCCAAGTTTCGAGAGGGTGTCCTCGGTCTTTGAGTCTTCCTTGAGCTTGCCGATAATGACGATCTCGATGTGGCGTTCGGTGCGCACCTTGGCTGCGGCTTCGAGCAGGTAGACGAGGCCCTTCATGGCAACGTCGGCGCTTGCGGTGGTGATGATCCGTCCAGGGACGCGACGAACGTTGGGAAGTGGGGTGAACAACTCGGGGTCGACGCCGACGGGCACGACGTGAATTTTGTGCCGATCTACTTGGTGATCTGTGCTGATGTCGTTCTTGGAGTTCTCCGACACGGTCATCACCCGGTCCATGCGCTTCGCTACCTGGGTTTGCATCCGGGTGAAGGCGTACCAGCGTCGCTTGCCGATCTGTTCGGTCAGCGTCCGTGCGTGCTCGATCTCGAGGCGCCGGTCGACGGTGATTGGATGGTGGATCGTCGCGAGCACCGGCAGTAATTTCTGCAACGGAAGCAGACCCCAGCCGAGCGTCTGGTTGTCGTGGATCAGATCGAAGTCGTTCGTTCGGCCCCGAAGGTCATCCCATGCCCTCCACGAAAAAGCCATCGGCTCGGGGAAGTTCCCGAGGTTGAACGAGGTGTTCTCGATCCAGTCCCAACGGTCTTTCAGTTCAAACATGCGCGGCTTGCGCATGGGAAACTGGTCGTTAAACGTTTCGAGGCTCGGCAGTTTCGTTAGCGGCACCCGCTCGTCGAGAATCGGGTACGGCGGGCCGCCGAGCACCTCGACGCTGTGGCCGAGATCGACGAGTGCTTTGGTTAGGTGCCGGGTGTAGACGCCCTGTCCGCCGACGTGTGGCTTTCCCCGGTAGGACAGGTAGGCAATCCGTAGGGGCCGGTCGTCCGCCACCGAGTTTTTCGCACTCATACCCCGCCGAGCCTACCGGCGCATCGAGGGGTTACCCATGGGTAACTCGACTGGTCCGGTATCGTCACGGCATGCGAGCACTCGTGCAACGATGCAGTGAAGCGTGGGTTACCTCCGAAGGCGTCGAGGTCGGGCGCATCGAGGCGGGGCTTTGTTGCCTCATTGGCGTCACCCATACCGACGACGAATCAATCGCGAAAAAGATGGCCGACAAGCTGTGGAATCTCCGAATCATCGATGATGACGACGGGGTGATGAACCGTTCGGTCGCCGACACGACGAGGGCGCTGCTACTCGTCAGCCAATTCACCCTCTATGGGGATACCCGAAAGGGGCGTCGCCCAGGCTGGACCGAGGCTGCCCGCCCCGAACAGGCCGAGCCGCTGTTTAACGCCGTGGTCGAGGCGCTCGGCACCCTTGGGGCAAACGTCGAGACCGGACGATTCCGAACCAACATGGAGGTCGGACTGATCAACGACGGACCAGTCACCGTATCGATCGAACTCTAAGAGCTGCTCGAGCGTCGGATGTACATCGCGGCGACGATGAATAGCGACAGGATCAGGATCGGCGCAGCTCCCATTCGAGTCGCGAGCGTCAGCCCTTCACGACGTTCGACCGTTCCGAACAGTACGCGCTGCTCGCTGATGCCGGTCCGCTCGATCACCTCGCCATCTGGGTTGATGATTCCACTGAAACCGGTGGGCGCAGCTTGGAGCACCCAACGCCCCGTCTCTTGGGCTCGAAGTCTCGAGGAGGCGATTTGTTGCGATTGGAGAATCGTGAGCCAGAAGCTCGATCCGTTGGTCGGGTTGACCAGAATCTCGCCGCCGTCGCGAATAGCAGCACGGCCCCGGCTATCGAAGAAGATCTCCCAAGAAATACTTACACCGAGTTGGGCAACGCCGGCATCGATCGATGCAGGACCAGTCCCGGGAAGCGCGTCTCGGCCAGGCACCTCGTTCGAGAAACGCTCGATCAACCCACGCAACGGTACGAATTCGCCAAAGGGCACGGTCCGAACCTTGTCGTAGCGGTCCAGCGTCTCGCCCTGGGCCGAGATCGCTGTCGAGTAGTTCACGTTGTAATCGTCGTCGAGGGCGTGGAACCAGCCAGGGATCAGAACCGTGCCTCGCTCGCGAGCAATCGCTGCGGTGTCCTCGAGCGCTTCGCTCATAAAGAAGAGATCGTCGCACCCGCCCAACGGCGTTCCATCGGGAATTGGGTTGACGACATTTTCGGGCCACATGATCAGGTCGACGTCCCGGTCGATGGTGGCAGTGGCATCGCGGTGACGGTCGAAGACCGCCTGATTTTCACAGACGCTGGCTCGTGTTCGTTGTGGGCCGCCGCCCTGGACGACCGCGACGTCGAGTGTCTCGATCGGCGACCCCGTCGGTGCGAGCGCTCCGGCAATGACGGTAACTGCGACTGCACCGAAGGTCAGACCGACCATGTCGAAGCGGCGCTGAGCGAGGAGTCGGAGGGCCGAACCTGCAATGACGGTCACCGCAACGAGCAAGAGCGCGCCGCCGAGCGGAAGCACACCAGCGAGGGGCGAATCGACTTGGGTCATGGGAAGTGTTGCGAGCGGAACTCCGCCGAAGGGCCACGACCACCGGAACCATTCGAACAGAACAAACCCCGCGGGGAGGAGAACGAGGCGCTCGTCGCCGTCTCCGGCGAGCAGCGAGACGGCGCCATATCCGGCCCCGAAAATCAAAAAAACGGCGACGTACCCAGGGGCCGTCAGGTCGAACATCCACAGTTCGCCCATTGCGAGCCACACCAGGCCAGCCGCCCAACCCGAGAAGAACCGAGTGGCCCGCGATGCCCCGACGCCGAGGTAATCGAGGATCGCCAAACCAACAAAGGTCAGAGGCCACCACCCCCACGGCGGAAGCGAGAACGCGATCAGGAATCCGGCGAACGCGCCGAGGAGGATCTTGACCGGTAATCGCACCGGCTCATTGTGGCCCAAACGGACCACATTTGGTCCTACACCTCGGGGTAATTCATGCCGATCACTTAAGAGTTGATCTCTTTGGGCATTTTCTTGCCTGCTCGTCGTACGAAAGAATCTCAGATGAAGCGCATCTCTACCGCCACGCTCACCGCCGCTCTCGTGCTCGCTGCATGTTCTGGCGATGGTGAACCACAAGACGCCGCCGCCGCCGAGACAGCCACACGTTCGGTTGCGAGCCCCGAAGTCACAACAACGACAACAACCACGACGACCGTTGCGGAGACGACGACAACCACGACGACCGTCCTCGCGCCGAGCACGCTCGCGTTCACATCATCAGATGACGTCGGCAGGCTCTTCGTCCTCGGACAAGATGTTGTTGCGACGACGACCGCAGGTGGTACTCCTGACGCTTCTGCGATTAGCGCTGGGACGATCGTGCAGTCGTCAAACCTGCGAAACCGCAATGACGTTCTGTGGGTTCTCGTCGCGAGCACCGAGTTGGAAGGGCCAACGCTCGGCTGGGTCCGTGCTGACGATCTGCGTCCGACTACCGAGTCGGTCTTCTATCAAGACGACGAAACCACACGAGAACTTCGCCAGGTCTCGAGCGCTGCCCCGAATGATCAGCTGAGTGTCTTTGTGAACCCCGGTGCGGGCTCGCCAATCCGCACACTGGTTGCCGAAGAGTTTGCACTGCACGGAGGCGGAACCGCCCTGTCGCCGAGCGGTGATTTCTGGCGTGACGTGATCGACCCAGAAACCGGCACTCGAATTGGATGGGTCGAGGCTCGGTTCCTCACCCGAGCTTCTGGCGAGATCCAAGATGAGAATGGCAACTCGCTCGGTCGGTCGCCAATCGAAGGCGTCAACTATGGCCAAGCACTCGCCGGTGATATCACCCTCAACGCGTGTAACGCCGTACAAATCACGTTCTCGAATGCCAGTCCATCGGCTGGTATCGGTGTTGTCTTTGGCACCACCTCGCCGGTCGGACGCGAGCTCAATAGTGGCCGATTCGATTGGTCGGGAACCTCTGCATTTAGCGAGTCCGGTGCAGACGTTGTTATTACGATCCCAACCTCGTCGGCCCAGACGTGGTTCTTTGCACCTCTCGATAGCGACGGGAATGCGAACTTCTCAGCTCGTAACGCCGACGGATTCGCCGTGGCGACCGGTGTCGTCGAGATTCCCGTTCCTGCATCGGGCTGTGTCCCTGCTCCGATTATCAATGAGAACCGAGACGAAACCATTTTGGCCTACATCGATGATTTGCCTGAGGCCGATCGGCTCGAAGCCTTGGCCGCGTTCGAGGCAAGCCGCGCTACGGCTGGTGCCGAAGTGGATGGAGCAGAGGCTGGAGATGAGGATGCGCTCGCCGATGGCGAGGCAACCGATGGCACCGATGCCGAAACCGCGGCTGATCAACCAGCAGAGCTCAACCCAGCAACGCCTGAAACAGAAGCTCCCGTCGATCCGGCAACCACCGATCCAGCGACGACAGATCCAGCGGCGACAGATCCAGCGACGACTGAATCAGAAGCTCCCATCGATCCAGCCCAATAGTAGGTAGGGACAGCCTCGGGCTGCGTGTGACAGCCTCGGGCTGGCTAGTGATTGCAGTTGGGGCCGTGCTCGTGTGCAATGTCGACCTCGATCTTCTTGCGAAGCGCGCCGCGTGCGTCGAGTTGGACTGATCGCGCGTAGCCGACGAGCTTTGGCGCGACATGGATCTTTAGATTCTCGTGACGAACCACTTTGTAGGGAGCGAGGTTCTTGCCCTTGAGGTGCATGTCGACCGACACGTCATATTTGGTGCGT
>CALHXU010000080.1 GCA_938040365.1 uncultured Acidimicrobiales bacterium | reverse complement strand
CGTGGCGTCATGTGCCGTTGTGTCCAGAGGAACTCGGCACGGTGCGGGGCCGCAAAGTACTCGCGCGCGAGGGCGGTGTCGGGATGACGGCGGCGTTGACAAAGAAGCAGCTCGATGGCCCGCCCCGTCTCGATGATGCCGAAGATATCGACGATGACGATGACGATGACGAGGACTCGGGCGAGTCGAAGATTTTGAGTTTGTTCAGCTCACCGAGCAAGAACGAGAACCCCTTGCTCAAGATGTTGCGCAAGCAGATGGGCACGGGGAAACGTCCAAAGGATGCAAAGGACGGAAGTGGCGCGGAGCTTCCCACGAGTGGGGCAAAAGCGGTCACAAAGGTTTCCGATAAGGCAATGCTGCTCGTCGCTCCGCCCGGCATGGACCTTGGCGTGCCCGGCCATCAGGTTGGCGACCGTTTGTACCCCGAATGGGATCACCACAAAGGTAAGTATCGATCGCAGTACTGCGCGGTCGGGGAGTTCCAGCCTGCCGAGAAGCAGACCGATGAACGCTTCTCGCCTGTGGCCGATCAGCGGCTCGTTCGACAGATCGCATCGCTCGGGCTGGCGCTCGAACGCCATCGACGATTGCGTGATGGCGATGGCCTCGATATTTCGGCACTCGTCGATTTCGGGGTCGCGAAGGCGTTGGGTTCGACACCCGACGGTGACGTCTACCAGGCTCGTTTCCGAACCGAGCGTGATCTTGGTGTCGTGGTGTTGGTGGATGCGTCTGGGTCGACCGCCCAGAGATCTGAGGGCGGATCGGTGTGGGATAAGCATCGGCAGCTGAGCGCTGATCTCATTAGCTCGCTCGAGCGGGCAGGGGACCGTGTGGCCGCCTATGGCTTTAACTCCCAGGGTCGTAGCCACGTCCGCTTCCTTCAGATCAAAGAGTTCGATCATCGTTTTGACGCCGTTGCGCACCGGCGACTTGCATCGCTGCAACCCGCGGGCTTCACGAGGCTTGGCGCCGCAATCCGTCACTCGGTGCACGTCGTGCAAAACGCAGGCACGACGAACAAATTGATCGTCGTGGTCTCTGACGGCTTTGCCTACGACGACGGGTACGAGGGTCAGTACGCCGAGAAAGACACGCGTCGAGCCCTCGACGAAGCCCTCCGCAGTGGGGTTGCGTGCGTGTGTGTGAGTGTTGCGTCCGACACTCGAAAACAAGCACTCGATCGACTGTGGGGAAACACGCCTCACGTGCAGCTCGATGACCCGTCGGGGCTGAGCGCACACATCGTCCCAATGATTCGAACGGCGCTCAAAAGCGCCGAGAGTGCCGCCCAAGATCACCATAATTCCACTCGGTCAACCCGAAAGGTTCAGCCAGTATGACGTCCTCGGAAGCTCCCTTCTATCTCCCCGTAGGCAACGAAGTCGACATCTTTACCGCCGCCTTTGATGGCGGGCTTGCCATCATGTTGAAAGGCCCGACCGGTACGGGCAAGACCCGGTTCGTCGAGCACATGGCTCACAAGCTCGGTGTGGGCGTAAACACCGTGTCGTGTCACGAGGACATCACCTCGGGGGATTTGCTCGGCCGTTTCGTTTTGCAGGGTGGTGAGACCATCTGGACCGATGGGCCAATGACGCGTTCAGCTCGAGAAGGATCGATCTGTTACCTCGACGAGATCGTCGAGGCCAGACAGGATTCGATTGTGGCGATCCATTCCTTGGCCGATCATCGCCGTGAGCTGTCGCTCGAACGATTGGGAGGTGAGCGACTCGTAGCCGCAGATGGGTTTGGTCTGGTCGTGTCGTTCAACCCGGGGTATCAGAGTGTCTTGAAGGATCTCAAAATGTCGACCCGACAACGTATGGTCGCCATCGATTTCTCATTCCCCGATCCCGAGATCGAAATGCAGATCGTGAAACACGAATCGGGTGCCAGCGACGACGTGGTGTCTGATCTCGTTACGTTGGGTCAGGCCGTGCGGCGCTTGGATTCGGGTTTGCGTGAAGTGTCGTCGACGCGAACGCTCGTGGCGGCAGCGGTGCTGGTCGCCAATGGACTCGAACCTCGCGAGGCTGCGATGGCGGCGGTCGCAGCTCCGTTGAGCGATGACCCGTCGCTCGTCGAAGGTCTTCGGAGCATGGTGGAGACTTACATCAGTAGTAGTTGAGGTTCGCCGAGGGCAGGACTGCTTTACGAGCCGAGGCCGTCGATGATCTGCATCGCAGGAACTCGAAGTCTTGGCCCCAGTTGGGTCATGGGTGAGACCCCTGCAGCGACGATGGCGAGATGTTCGAGCTCGCGATTTGGGAAACGACTCGTTCCGCCGACGCCAAGGCCCCTTCGATATGGCCAGGGGAGATGACAGCGGTCTCTGTCGAACACCAGTGCAATCGTCCATCGAGCGACGGACGTTGATAGAGGTCGTGGCCAAACGCTTGGTAGGCGCGCAGGGCTTCAACGCCGTCGGGAGCAGTACCGGGTTCTTTGCGCCAGTCGGCGATGAGTATCTGGGACGGGTTGGCTGCGTCGGCTCCGAAGAGTTCGACGAGTTGGTGGCGTATCTCGTCGGCGGTCGGTTCGGGGCCGGGGGTCATGTTGGGGACAAAGCCGAACAGGGCAGCGGGGTTTCCGCCGGGACCACTCATGTCGTGGATCTCACGCATCGGCCCAATGTGGCTGATCGCGCTGCCCGACAGGCCAGCGTCACGCCAAAAAGCCCGCGCAAAGTGGACGACGACTTTGGTCGTTGATCCCATCCAAACCGGTGTCATCGAGGCAAGGCCATGGAGTCGGTCGGGGAGTGGAGGTGCAAAGGCGATATTTGATGCGGCCAGAGCTGGCGGGAGCGCCAAGACGATGTGGTCGGCGGTGATCACCGTGCGCGAGCCATTCGCTTGCTCGACGACATCGAGTTCGAATGGCCCTACGCCTCGCACCGACGTCACGGTTGTGTTGAGCTGAATAACTCCCTCGGGAATTACACCGGCAACTGCCTCGGCGAGGCTTTGTGCTCCATTGCTAAATCGGTATGAGGGGACATCGATGGGGTTGCCGTCAATGCGTTGGGAAACGTTTGGTTGGTGGTAGGTGGCGTCACCATCGAGATGCTGTTGGTGAAGTGGCAGGCCAAACTCCTCGGCGAGCGCCAAAACGCGAGGTTCGCCTGGCCAAAACCATGTTGCGCCGAGATCAACTCGCCCGCTTTGGTCGTTGAGCTCTGGGCTCCACAATCGCCCGCCGACACGGTCTCGGTGTTCGATGGCCGCGACCGACTTCCCGGCTTCGACGAGGCCTCGGGTGGCGGCAAGACCGGAAATGCCAGCACCGACCACGACAACGTCACGATGGTTGTTATCTGATGTTGGTGGTGAGGTCGCTGTCATTGGCTCGGCATCGGCATCGGCGTCGCCGGGTTTGGCGTCGTCGCCGGGGTCAGAAGTGTTGTTCCTCGAAGGCATACCTAGAGTCTACATACTAGTAGACTTGGGGCAACCCCTCACTCTGCGAAAGAGTTCAGCGAAGCAGCGAGCGCGAAGAGGCCTAAATTTTGGGCAAGTCTGAGCGGCTCGCCTCAATGTGTTGCTCTGGTCGTCGATGGAGAGATTCTGTCGAGCTTGAGTGAATCGCCACTATGACGTCCAGGTCGAGATCCAATCGCTGTGTGTTCGTGGCGTGGGCCGTCGCGGTCGCACTAGTGCTTTCGATGTTGTCACCGCCGCTTCGAGCACAGGACGGCGAGGAAGAACTGACCTTTGACGAGCTGCAAGAGCAACGCGAGCTCGCCGCCCAAGAACTCGCCGACGCCGCTGCATCGATCGATGCAACAACGGCGACGATCGAAGAACTCGCCACCGCTCTCGACGAAGTTGCGGCGCTCGCAAGCATTCATCAGGTTGGTTTAGAAGAGGCCTCCGAGCGCTACGCGTCTGCACTTGCCCGGCTTAAACAAGCCGAGGACGCTCACGAGGAAGTGCTCGCCGAGATCGGGCTACTCCGCGAGCTCGTCGGCGATCTGGCACTCGCACAGTTCACCGGCGAATCGGGTAGGGAAGTGATGGAGCTTGCGCTGTCGAACGACCCGGGCAGGTCGTCTCGTCTCGCGCACCTCTTTGAGCTGCAGACAGGAAACGCTCAAGACGCGATGAACCGGTTGAGACTGTTGGAGTTTGAGGCCGAGGAGCTTGTCGCGGAGCGTAATGGTGCAACGTCTCTCGCCGAGCGGAGTCTGGTGGAGATCGAAGACCGTTCTGGAGATCTCAACGCGGCTATTGCCCAGCAAGAGCAACTGCTCGAGGCTGCAGAGCTACGACTTGCAGCGAGCGAAAGCGACGCGCAAGCAGCAGAAGCGCTTATTGCAGAGACCGAGGAGCGGCTCCTCAACTATGTCCGCGGGATCGGCGCGCCGGCGCCCGTCGACCGTAGAGACATCGTCACGATCTCGTTCTTTGAGCGGGATCAGTCGCGCCCGTTCTATCAGATTCAGGTACACAAGGACATCGAAGAACAGACCCGCGGGCTCTATGAGCGTGCGTTCTCTCAGGGCATTAATCTTGGCGGCTGGGGCTTCCGCACCACCGACCGCCAGATCGAGCTGCGCAGATCTCACTGTGGAGATACCGATTTCGATGTTTGGCTTAAGCCTGCCGGCCAATGCTCCCCGCCGACGGCCCGGCCAGGGTATTCAAAGCACGAGCAAGGCCGTGCGATCGACTTTCAATGGAATGGTGGCTCAATCGGGCCACGTTCTGGTGCTGCCTTTCAATGGCTGGCAGCGAACGCTCCAGAATTTGGATTCGTGAACTTACCCTCAGAGCCGTGGCACTGGAGCGATGGCACCGCGAACACCTTTGATCCAACCGTTCCGATTCCCGACTTCCCAGACGACAGCGTTCCCGAGGTGGAGCCAGACGAGAACACCGCGGAGCTACTCAACGAGCCGCTCGAAGAGGAAGGCGAAGTGGCTGCCGGTGAAGAGGTCGCTGTCGCTGTCGAAATCGAGTCCGAAGAGGCTGGCCCAACCGAGGGCGACCGTGGAGAAGGCGACTCTGGCGAGACACCGTCGGGCGACGTTCTCGTTGTTGACGAGACGATCGACGAACAGCCATCGATCGAACCACCTGTCGATAGTGGACTTGGCAATGAGCAGCCTGAGGCCTCAGAAATAGGTACGGCTGAACCAGCCGTCGAGGCAGAGGATCGGGTCGAAGATGTCGAGAGCCCCGAGGCGGTCTCTTAAACCTCAGTTTCGCTTTAGGCCGCTCGCAAATTTGTCGATGACCCCGACATGGCCGATGCACCACACCTCGAATACCCGAAGGTCGAATCAACGAATGTCGACGCAGCCGAAGCCGAGCTTCAGCGTTTGCACGAGCGCGTTCTCGAACTTGAAACCGAACTTGGGCATCGCTCGTGGAACGTTGGTGACTTCTACTGCGTACCCACGGTTTCGGGAACTCCTTCGGTGTGTGGCCAGGTGGTCACCATTGCCGACAGCGGCCGGCCATTTCAGGTAATCGAAGCGGCCGAGCCAAGTTTCATGGCGTCGATCCCGGTGGTTCGCCAACTCCATGAAGGACTCGCCTCGAATATGGTGAGCTGTGATGAACCCGACTGGTGGCCGCTGTAGTCGCAAATTTCGTAAGGGTGCCAGGCTCCCTTACGAAACACGTTGTTGCTCGAAGTAGGGTCAGACGATGAGCGAGTCGGTCGAACCAATTCTGTACGACGCGTCGAGCGAGCCACTGGCCAGCGTTGTTTTGGTACACGGAGCGCTCGACCGATCGATGGCATTCCGGGGCGTCTTGCAGCGGCTTTACCAATACGACGTGACCGTATATGACCGTCGTGGCTACGGAGTTTCGGTCGAGCTGAGTCCCGCAACATCGCTCGACGACCACGTGGCCGATCTCATTTCAGTGCTCGAAGCCTCGGAGGCTGGCGTCGGCCCGAGCGTTGTGGTTGGACATTCGATGGGCGGCGCCATCGCGATGCTTGCCACCGTTGCTCGACCCGAACTCGTTCGCTCACTCGGTGTCTTCGAGCCAGCGCTCCCCGGGGTTGCCGTTCCAGCCGATGGGGCTTCTACGACGACGGACATTCCCGAAGACCCCGAGCACCTCGTGCGGTGGATGTATCGCCGAGTCGTGGGAGAGTCGGCCTTTGAGCGCATGGATGCTCGCGCCCAACGTGCGCTGGTCGACGAGGCGCCGGCGCTGCGTATCGACCTCGAAAGCGCCGACAACATGGCCAAAGCGCTCGACCTCGCAGCGATCTCGGTGCCGACGGTCGTTGGGTACGGGGGCGAATCGGTGTCACATCACATAGCTCGTGCAAAATGGCTCGCCGACCAGCTTCCCAACACGACGTTGTTTGAAGCGCCGGGGGCACAACACGCCTGTCATCGAACACATCCCGAGCTGTTCGCGGAATTCGCAATCGCGGCTGCCGGTCTCGCGATGGGCGATTAGCGAGGCGCGCCGTCCAAGAACGCGTCGAGCAGCGGTTTCTTTCGTAGTAAGCGTTGCGCCGTCAAGCGCTTGTAACGTGAGCCCACGTTGTCAGGCAGATGATGCAGCGATCAGTACGGCAGTGACGATCGAGACCGCCACGAGTGCGGCAGCTTCGAAGGTCGCGACGGTGCGGAACCGGTCGATCGTCAGCTGGTGTTCGGGATTCTGGTCGAGGGCGGGTAGAACGACGCGATGGTTGTAGGCGCCTCCAGTGGCAGCTGTGGCGACGAGAGCGACCTTGAGCGCTAGGAGTCGGCCCCACGGGGTTGTCCAGATCTCCGAAACCGAATCGAGCACGATGGCCGAGAGTGCAATTCCGGCGGTTCCCGCGCCGATGAGCGCAATCGTGGCGATCACCGAGAACCGCATGGCGAGTTGAAGTGCCTTTGTTGGACGGTTTTGAATCCGACGACGGCGGATCGTGAACGCCAACATCACAACGCCGCCAGCCCAAATCGTTGCAGTTGTTACATGGGCTAGGTTGGCGATCGCATGGATTGCGCGGGGTCCTTCGGATGCGGTGTGACCATCGAACATGAACGACACGATGACCATAGCCACGCCGACGAGTCCGCCGAGGGCGCCTCGATAGTCCCAGGCGTGATCTTGGCCGTACACGAAGGGTTCGTCGAGGTGTCGATCCCGAGGCGGAGGAGCGCTGTGGCCTCCACCAACGGTTGCGAGTTGGCGAGCAGCGACGACCGGGTCGCCAACCGCCGAAGCCGCATGTGTGGCCATCGTGATTCGCGACGTAGCGAGCAGCCCGCCGGCAACGCGAAGACCAACAGCGATACCTGCCGAGGACCAGAGCGCGTTTGTGAGGCCAACCGGAGAGAACAACGCCGACCATGCACCGGCGAGAGTCACCGTCATCGTTACCGCCTCGGAAACTGCGCCGATGGCAACGAGTACGCCGCCACGTCGAATCCAGTAGAGCACGGCGTGAATGTCGGTTGGGTCGCCGCGAAGCCCAAAGGCAGCAAAGGCAGTGCCTCCAATAGCCAACACTGCGCCGAGGAGACTGAGTATTCGGGCGGCAGCAGCAGCGATGTTTGTCCCTGCGGGTTCTGCGATGCCGGTCTCGAGAAACGAGTCGAGGTCGACCGGGTCGCTGGACGTTGCTGAGCTCACGGAACCGGCGTCGTTCTCCGGCTCAGCGGTTGCTGTGACACTAGGGGCAGGCTCTGACAGTTCGCTCGTCTCCTCGACCCGTCCTTCGGTGGTGTTCGGTGTGCTCTCGTCTACTGGGTCAACGCCCGCAGGCTCCGTTGCATCGATGACTTCGAGCGGTTCCTCGGACGGGTCTGCTGCGACCGGTGTCTCGGCGGCAACAGTGAAGCTGAAGCTTCCGCTGATTGGGTGAGCGTCTGGCGCTGCGACCGTCCAGCGAACACCGATGTCTCCAGCGGCGAGCGGTTGATCGAAACGAAGGACCCACGTCAGGTTGTCGGCCGAGGAAACCTCGTCGGGTACTTGCACGATGCCGGTCGAGTCCAGCACGACGAAACCTTCGCCTGCCGGTGTGGCTTCGCCCACAAACGTCACGTTGATCACCGATACGGGCTCGTCGATCAGGTCCCCGTCTGCTGGTGAAGACGAGCCGAATCCAGTGTGAGCCCACGCAGGACTCGCGCTCAGGACGAGGATAAAAATCGTCGTGAGTAGGCCTGCGACAAATTTCGAAATGCTAGGCATGGGCATCCAATCAATCATAACGCACTCATTAGCTATCGGATGTTCAACCCGAGCCGTTAAGGATCAGCTTGCAGCGGAGTCGAGTAGCGCCCAGAACGCGTCTACCAGCGGGTTCTTGAGGTGGCGCTGCAGTGTGAAGAGGCCGAGGTCGTAGGGGGTAAGCGCTGGTTCTACGTCAAGCACACGCACGCTCGTCGCGTGTGGGCTGTTGTCGAGCACGATCTTGGGCACGACGCCGACGCCCAACCCCAAGCTGACCATACTTACGATGGCCTCGTTGCCTGCCACCTGTGCGTAGATCTGCGGCCTCACGCCGAGTGAGTCGAACCAGGCGTCGACGCGCCGGCGAGCGATTCCTCCAACGGCGAGAATCATAGGCACCTCGCTCCAATCGTCTGTGGTGGCTGGGTTGAACTGTGCGGTGGGTATCTCGGCCGATTCCTCGGGAGCCACAAAGACGAGCGGAGACTCGGTGATGGGTTTGAAGAGCACGCCGGGTGGGAGGGTCTCTGGGCGAGCGGCGATCGCCACTTCTTCGTTCAGCGCCACGATGCGGTCGATTGCGTGTTCGGGGTCGCCGGTCTGCAACATGATCTCGACCTCGGGGTGGGCGGGTCGGAACCGGTTCAGCAGGTCGACGAGAATGCTGTGGCTCGCAGTGACCGAGCAATACAGGCTCATCTCGCCCGACAGTTGGTCGGCCGGGTCGGTCAGGTCGTAGCGAATCTGGTCCCACTGCTGTACCGCGTTACGCGCGTAGCCCAGAAACGTACGGCCTTCGGGGGTGAGCGCAACGCTGCGGTTGTCACGGTCGAACAGCGTCGTGTGGAGCTCGGTTTCGAGCTGTCGGATGTTTCGTGACAGCGCCGAGGTGCTGATATTCACCGTTGCACTGGCGCGTCCGAAGTGCAGCGTCTCGGCGAGCACGATGAAGTGTTTGAGCGTTCGTATGTCCACGTCGTTCGCTTCGCTCACTTACGGCCACGTGTTGTCACCCATTCAGTATGGGGGCAGGGACTTTGTGTTGCAATAAATGGGACGTCATGTTGCAAATATGTCAATTTACGAAACAGTTCGTCACCGCTAGAGTTTCCCAACTGCACGCTTCTGTCGGCACCTCACTCCAACCTTCACCCAACACCGAAAGCCGGGACCATGACCAACTACTTCAACACCCTTCCGCTACGAGCACAGCTCGCTGAACTGGGCAAGTGTCGCTTCATGCACCTCGATGAGTTCACCGAGGGCGTCGATGCGCTGATGGGCAAGAAGATCGTGGTAATCGGTTGTGGCGCCCAAGGCCTCAACCAAGGGTTGAACCTTCGAGACAGTGGGCTCGATGTGTCGTATGCCTTGCGCGAGGCCGCCATTTCCGAGCAGCGCCAATCGTGGAAGAACGCTACCGAGAACGGCTTCGCCGTCGGGACCTACGAGGAGTTGCTGCCAACCGCCGATGTCGTTCTGAACCTCACGCCAGACAAGCAGCACACCAACGTCGTCGAAACGATCATGCCGCTGATGAAGCAAGGCGCGACGCTTTCCTACTCACACGGCTTCAACATCGTCGAAGAGGGTATGGAGGTCCGTGACGACATCACCGTCATCATGGTCGCTCCGAAGTGCCCTGGCTCTGAGGTTCGCGCTGAGTACGTCCGTGGCTTCGGCGTGCCAACCCTCATTGCTGTCCACGAAGACAACGACCCAAACGGCGAGGGTCTCGCACAAGCCAAGGCATATGCCGTCGGCACCGGTGGCCACAAAGCTGGCGTGCTGATGTCGTCGTTCGTGGCCGAGGTCAAGTCCGACCTCATGGGTGAGCAGACCATTCTCTGCGGCATGCTGCAGACCGGTTCGCTCCTGTGCTTCGACAAAATGGTCGAAGAGGGCATCGACCCGGCCTACGCCTCGAAGCTCATCCAGTACGGATGGGAAACGGTCACTGAAGCCCTCAAGTACGGCGGCGTTACCAACATGATGGATCGCCTCTCGAACCCGGCCAAGATCCGTGCCTTCGACCTCGCCGAAGAGATGAAAGACATTATGCGTCCGCTCTACCAAAAGCATCAGGACGACATCATGACCGGCGCGTTCTCGGCCGGAATGATGGACGATTGGGCCAACGACGACGCGAAGCTCCTCGGCTGGCGTGCCGACACCGCCGAGACCGCATTCGAAAAGACTGAAGCCGGTGACATGGAGATCTCCGAACAGGAGTACTTCGACAACGGCATCCTTATGGTCGCCATGGTCAAGGCTGGCGTCGAGCTCGCCTTCGAAACCATGACCGACGCGGGCATCGTTGCCGACTCGGCGTATTACGAGTCGCTTCACGAGACGCCGCTGATCGCGAACACGATCGCACGCAAGAAGCTCTACGAAATGAACGCCACCATTTCCGACACCGCAGAATACGGCTGTTACCTCTACAACCACGCATGCGTTCCGCTGTTGGCTGATTTCATGTCCGGAATTAAGAGCGACGTCATCGGCAAGGGCCTCGACGTCGCCGACAACGGCGTCGACAACGCTCGACTCATCGAGGTCAACGCAGCCATTCGCAGCCACCCGGTAGAAGAGATCGGCGCGGTCCTGCGAGGCCACATGGCCGACATGAAGCAGATTGTTTGATTCAAACATCACGCTTGAGGAGTTGTCCGTCGACTTCGACGGGCGGTTTCAACTCGCTGATGTCACCTGGACAATCGAACCCGGCCATGCAACTACACCTGCAGAGCAGTGGCTAATCGCGGGTGCGAACGGCTCGGGAAAGTCCGCGCTCGCCGCAGCGCTCGCAGGGGAGGGGAACATCGTCTCGGGAACCTTGTCGGGTCTTCCCGAGAGGATTGCGCTCGTATCATATGAGCGTCAGGCCGAGCTTATTGCCGCCGAGTTGCGCAAAGACGACGCCGACATCCTCGACGTGATCTCCGAGGGCACCCCAGTGTCGGAGATCATTTCCGACGTATCGCTCGACGATACGTTGGCGGAAGAACTTGTCGCCACGTTGGGCATTGCGCCCTTGATGGATCGTGCGTTCCGAAAGCTATCGACTGGGGAGACTCGAAAGGTCATGCTCATCCGGGCGCTCACCAGCCAACCCGAACTCCTCATTCTCGATGAGCCATTCGATGGTCTCGACCACGACTCACGGCTCTGGCTACAAGGCCACCTCGCGACGCTCGCAGAGACGACACGAATGGTGCTCGTCCTCAACCGGCTCGACGAATGTCCCGACTTCATTACCAACGTGGCGTACGTGGAAGACGGCCAGCTCGTACACCAGGTTGATCGTGCCGACGAGCGGGCCTTTGGTGAGCTCGGTCAACTCCTTCACCTGAAGACGAGCGAGCTCGAGGTGCCGAGGGCCGATCCGGCGGCCTCCCTTCCACCGCTCGACCCCGACCAGCCGTTGGTTCGCCTCACGGGTGCGACGGTGCGCTACACCGAAAACGTCGTCTTCGAAAATCTCGACTGGACCATCGAGGCGGGCCAACACTGGCAGGTGAGTGGGCCCAACGGGAGCGGCAAGACCTGCCTGCTCTCGCTCATCACGGGCGATCATCCCCAGTGCTACGTGAACGACATCAGTGTCTTTGGCTTCCAACGCGGCAACGGTGAAAGCATCTGGCAGATCAAGCAATACATCGGGTACGTCTCCACCGCGCTGCAATGGGAGTACCGGGTAAGCACAAGCCTGCGAAATGTCATCATTTCGGGCTTCTACGACAGCATCGGCCTTTACACCAAGAGCAGCGATGTACAGAAGGCCATCGCGGATGACTGGCTGGAGGTTCTTGGGATGGACCGACGGGCCGACGAGCCGTTTAACAAACTGTCCTTCGGCGAGCAACGCTTAGCGCTGATCGCCCGTGCAATGGTCAAGCACCCGCCGCTGCTGATTTTGGACGAACCGTGTCTTGGGCTCGACGACATGAACCGCCAACTGGTGCTCGCGCTCATCGAACGCATCTGCCGGTCGGGAGAGGTCACCGTCCTCTACGTGAACCACCGCGTCGACGACGCCATCCCAGGCATCGAGAACCACCTCGCCCTCGGCTGAGGTCCTAGGCGCTTGAAAGCGCGGTTCGATGGGTCAGCAGCCTGTTGCTGCTTGAAGTGTCCGGCACATCTCCGCCAAGCGGGCCGGAGAGAGGGAGGTGACCTTCCGGCGGAAAGCTTCTCTAGGGATCGTGTGGATGTTGTCGAAATTGACCACGCTGTTCGTCGGCACACCGTCTGCCGGCGTCAACTCGAGTTCGGAAACTAACCCGCGCGTTGTACGCGTGAGTGCTGCGACAACAATCGACCCAATCCTGTCGGCGACGGGGTCTCGGGTGAGGATCAGTACTGGCCGGTCGCCGCCAGCCGTAGCGGCGAACCAAATCTCACCCCTCTGCACTGGGTGCCCAATCTGACCAGTCTTCCGCAGGCCCCCAATCGGCGATCTCGGCGAGAGCTGTCTCGCCATCATCGAGCGGCGTGGTGATCCAGCGCTCGGCATCGCCCTCGGCCGCGAGTTGATTGAGGTGGCGGCGTAGTGCTTCTCTGAGCAGCTCGGATCGGTCGACTCCGAGCGCAGCGGCCCAGCGCTGAACTTCGTTGGCGTCTTTGTCGTCAACCCGAAAACTGAGCATTGTCATACAACAAGTATACCGTGTATGACACTGGTTGTGGATCGGCATGTATCAATACTCGCGAAGCAGTGTGACAACGCTTTTGGGAATCACTTCGCTTCTGACCAGCGCTCCATCACCTGGGTGTCAGCCACGAATCGAACATTTGGTTCCGGCGACCAATAGTGCGCGGCTTCGCCGACTGCGTTCGTGACCATCAGCGCTGCCTCGTCGGCCCGCTCTGCGGGTACGTGGACGAGGAGCTCGTCGTGGAGGCAGAGCACGACCTCGGCGTTGAGTGCGCGGGCGTGACGTCGAACCGTTATGGCCCACACTTTGAAGAACTCGGCGGCTGAACCTTGAATCAGCGCGTTGCGGGCGTAACGGCCGCGTGCCGCAGCGACCGAAACGGCGCGGTCGAGGTTTCCGTCTTGGCCGTGATCGGCCGACATTCTTACCCGGCGTCCGCCACTGGTGAAGATGTCTTGTGATCGTCGTCCCGACTCGGCCGCTTGCTCCAACAGCCCCATCGCGACCGGATAGTTCTTCTGGAGGCCAGCGAGCGCTCCGGCCGATTCGCCCGTTGTTGCGCCATACATTGCGCCGAGCACGGCAAGCTTCGCTAGCTCCCGAGTGATGCCGAGCCTCTCGGCTATAGGCGAATAGAGGTCGTTGCCCTGTGTGGCCTCGATCAACGCCCGATCTCCCGAAACCGCAGCCAGCACCCGTGGTTCGATCTGTCCAAGGTCGGCCCGGACGAAGCGATAGCCGGGCTCGGCAGCCACAAGTGATCGCATCGTCAATGGCAGGTTGTGGAGCCCAGCCGATGCGGTCATCCGTCCCGCTGCGCCGTCCGAGCTCGACCATGAACCACGCAGTCGCCCGCCGCTGACATGTTCGTCGAGCCACCGATATCCGTACGTCGTTGCGATCCGCTCGGCTTTTCTCCAGGTCAGCAGCGCATCGATGAGCGGTTCGGTCTCGCGAAGCTCCTCCAGCCTCCACGCGCGAGTGTCGGGAAGGTCGAAGCCCTCGAGTTCGAGCATGCGCTTAACCTCTGCTGGATTGCGCAGGTTCACCTCTCGACGCGGCGTGAGGTGATCGAGGACAACCGCATCGCGTTCGGCCCGAATCGCATCCTCGTGTGCCCAAGACGTAGGTGGGGGACCAGCAAATCGAGTGATGAGATCGACGGCTGCCGGAGTGTCGATTGGCAGTCCGGTCGTGGACATCTCGGCGCACAGAAGCTCCGCCGCCGACTCGGAGCGGGCGGTCGACAACAATCGAGACGGATCAGATCGTGCCTCGATGATGTTGTCCTGGAGGCGAGCAGCGTCGAGGGCGAGCGCGGCCCACTCTGCGAGCCGTTCAGGGGATTGGCCGAAACCCCCATCGATCCACTCGGGACGGAGGTGGCCATCGGGCATCACCGCGTCATGCTGGTCGCCTTCCTCGGCCGTTGCATCCAAAAGCCCGAGCTGGCCCATCTTCGGCAACGTTTCGAGGGGTAAGCCCTGGAGCGCGGCCCAAACCTCGGCAACCGACGTTCTCCAGCCACCGTTGAGCAGGCGATGGACGACGAGAATGTCCCAGCAGCGATCGATGCCGATTCCGGCGTCCGCCACGAGCGCCGTCGTCTCTCGGCCCCACCAGACCCAACGCGGATCGCTCGATGACGCGAGCTCACGAAACCGAGCGAGTGGGTCGGCCGTTCGAATAGCCCACCGGTCCTCACCCCGGGCGAGTCCAAGGCCGATGCCCGGCGAGATCGCCACAGCGACGACATCGTGTCGCTCAAAGTCGATCGGCTGGTTCACAGGGGCTTTCTATAGAGGCAGGTCATTCTGTTCGTACATTCTCACAGATGAACCGAATCCACCGGTTTCTCGACAAGACCGAACAGTTCCTGTTTCGGGCGAAGTGCTACCCGGCGCAGATCTCCGTCGGCGAAGCGTCGGCTTCAGGGGTAATGAAGTCGACCCTTTCGCCGTCGGCATCCCAAATCGACAGTGTTGATCTCCCACAGGACGTTGTCGCAACCGCGAACTCAGCCTGCGCTAGCTGCGTAGCGACCGGGTGAGCGGCCGTTCCGTCCGGACATAGGCTCGGGTCGATGCCCGAAGTTGCGAACGGGGTGTTCTGTCGTCCGTTCGAGGTCGAAATGTCGAAACTCAATGTGCAGACATTCGATGACAGCGTTGCGGTGTCACCGTCGATGTCGAGCTGGGGGAGGTCTTCTCCATCTGGAGCTGATGGCGGACCTTCAATGTCACCGAGTTCGCGGCTGCCGTCGATCGGTACGTAACGGGGTTCGTCGACATGTCGAAACATCTCGATTCGGCCACCCGGGCCGGAGAGAACAAGGCCCTGGTAGCTGGGAAGTCCGTTCCTATGGGTACCTGAGGAAATGGTTTCCCAGTCAGCAACTGTGCTGAGGAGATTCGTCAACTCGTCACCTGATTCTCGCGGGCAGGTTAGGTTCTCAGGCCAGGACAGAGTAACGCTGCCTTCTACATCCCAGACGAGCGTCCCCTCAGCACCTTCGCATGTGCCACTCAGAAAGCGGACCGAACGGCCAAAGATGTAGAGCTGTTCCTCAGTGCCGAACAGCAAGTTCTCGCTGTTGAACACCGCCGAAACGATTTGCCACTCGCCGTTCGGTGAGAAGTTCGGGTCGACGCCATCGGCAGGAGGCGGCGGTGTGGTGGTTGTCGTCGTCATCTCGACCATAAAGTCCGGATCGCGTTCAACGACCGGAGTCAGGTCGAGATCGACGTGGCGGAAAGGCCATCGAGTACCGTCACTCGCAACGACCGTGAGGCCGCCGTCGTCAAACTCAATTGAGAACTCCCTGTCGAAGATGCCTTCAGGTTCAAACACTTCAGGCGGGCAACCCTGACTATCTCTAGCAAACTCGGCCCCTTGGATTTGCGGAAGGGAATTTGGGTCGTGGGAAAAGGTCGAAGGGGTCGGCTGATCGAGTTCTCCCCAGACGTTGCGGCACGCTCCTGCGACGATCTGACCGTCGATATCGAGACGAACATTTCCATAGCTCAGCGTCATTTCAACAGGTTCGGACACTCCCGCCCACACACCGACAGTGAATGAGAAGGCCGGCAGTCTCGGCGGGCCATCGAGCGCGTAGTTGCCATCCTCATCCACCAGGATGAATCTGGCTCGGCCCGGATGCTCGGGTTGGGACTCAGAACTCTCCAAGTACGGCGTGAACAGGTTTGCGTCCAGGTCGGCCTGATCAATCTGAACTGCGGACGACGCTCCATCACCGTTCGCGCTCGCGGTCGTAGTCGAAGAGCTCGTCCCTTCAGCTTCCACGGTCACTTCTTCGGAGCGGCCACAGGCCGCCAATAGAACGAGCAATGCAACGGTGAGTAGGTGCCAACGTGTTGCAGCCTTCATCGAGTTCTCCTCGGTTTGTGTGCGTACTTGTACGGATGCGTTGGCTATTTGGTTCCCTTATACGTTCGGTCTTCTGTTCAAGAGTTTGAATACCACTTCGTTAGGGTGCCAGGCACCCTAACGAAGTGGCGGACCGTTTGCCTGTATGCATCGCGCGGCGACACGTGGAAAGATCTCGTCTACCCATGACGATCGATGCCGCAGTTCTCCCCAAGATCCGAGTTGAGTTCCACCACGCAACCGTGAGCGCGTCCGTAGGGTCCTGACGGGCGTGGTCAGACGCGGCAACCGAAACCGTGAGGTGCCACCACCGCGCCCAATCGTGACGCCGGCTCCCGCAGGCGGGGCGTTCCGGCCGCTTCGCGAGACGGACCGTGACGCGATCGTCGAGCATGCGTTCGCGATGCTCGAACATGTGGGCATGGCCGATGCCCCACTGCGGTACCAAGATCTCCTCGTGCAGGCGGGCGCAACACTTCGGGATGATGGGCGCGTTCTGCTGTCCAGGTCGATGGTGACCGCAGCGCTCAACCGCTCGCCTTCGACGGTCGAACTACCTGGGTTCGTCGAAGATCGCGGTGTGTCGATCGGCGGGCGAGGTGTCCACATCGGCACCGGCGGCGCAGCGGTCCGCGTGCTCGACGCAGCTACCGGTCGCTATCGAGACTCGATGCTCGACGACCTCTGGACGATGATGCGGGTGGTCGACACGCTTCCCAACATTCATTACGGTCTGCGGCCGCTCGTAGCCCGTGACATCGAGGACGCGCTCGAGCTCGATCTGAATACGGCCTTTGCGGTCACTGCCGCTACCGCCAAGCCGACCGGCGTGAGCTTCACGTCGGCAGACACCGTTGATCCGGTGGTCGATATGTTCGACCTCGCGCTCGGCGGTGAAGGGCGGTTTGCGGCCCAACCATTCTCGATGGCGGTCGTCGTGCACGTGGTGCCACCGCTGCGATTCTCGCCAGAGGGGTGCGAGATCATGGAGCGCGCAATTCAGCGTGGGATGATCGTGCAGACCTGCTCGGCGGGTCAGGCTGGAGCGACCTCGCCTCCTTCGCTCGCCGGGTCGCTCGCGCAGGGGCTCGCCGAAATCTTGGCTGGCGTCGTGCTCGCTGACGCGATCAAACCGGGTCACCCGTGCATCCATGCCTTTATGCCGTTCGTCTCGGATCTACGGACTGGTGCAATGACGGGTGGAAGCGGTGAGGCTGCAGTTGTCAGCGCAGCGGCAGCGCAGCTGCTTTCCGACCTGGACATTGCCCATGCGGTCTCGGCTGGAATTACCGAGGCGAAAGAAGCCGACAATCAGGCGGGCTATGAGAAGGGCTACACGGTTTCGCTTGCCGCGCACGCCGGGGCGGACATGGTGCAGCTTTCTGTCGGGATGCTCGGTTCGATCATGGTGGCGAGCCCGGAGAGTTTGGTGATCGACAGCGACATGTGCGGCGCGATCTTGCGATCCGTGCGCGGCATCGAGGTCGACACGTCGTACCTCGACCTGGCAATCATCGAAGAGGTCGTCTCTGGTGACGGCCACTACTTGGGTACTGCACAGACGTTGGAGTTGATGCGCAGTGAATACGTCTATCCCGACCTCGGCGACCGCCGGTCGGTCGATGAGTGGGTCTCGGCTGGTGAACCCAGCTTGTGGGACAAGGCGGGCGAGCGGGTAGCTGAGATCCTGGCCGCTGGTCGTCCCGATCACCTCAGCTTCGAGAACGAGGCGGCCGTTCGAGACAGGTTCCCGATCCGCCTGGAGGCAAGATAGTGAGCGAACGATTTGAGATCGTCGTCATCGGTGGTGGTGCGGTCGGGGCGTCGATCCAATGGCACTTGGCCGAGGCGGGTCGGACCGATTCGCTGCTGGTCGAAAAGCACGAGCTGACTTCGGGGTCGACGTGGCATGCGGCTGGCAATGTTCCGACGTTTTCGAACTCGTGGTTGGGCCAGCGTGCCGGCAACTACGCGTGGCAGGTGTATTCCGAACTTGCTGACGATCCTGATGACCAAATCACGTATCGCCACACGAAGGCATTCTGGCCTGGTCACACCCCTGAGCGCATCGACCACTTCCATCATCTCGTCGCCATAGCGACCGGGCTGGGCTTCGATCTCGAAATCGTGTCACCGGCCGAGATGGAAGCGATGCATCCGTATTGGCAGAACGATGGTTCGGTCATTGCGGGCTTGCTCGATCCGTACGAGGGCGATATCGACCCGAGCGGCCTCACCCAATCGCTCGCTCGACGATCGCGAGCAAGCGGCGCCGAAGTGCGACGCCACTCGCGGGTTGTGGGAATCGATCGACGCGGAACTGGTCGGCCTGGTGGCACCGATGCCCGCTTCCGGGTTCATGTCGAATCGAAGGGCGAGACCACGCCGATCGACTGCGACATCGTGATCAACGCAGCAGGATTCTACGGCGCAGAAATCTCGGCGATGGCGGGCATCGAGGTGCCGCTCGCAGTGCTCGAGCATCAATACTTGGTGACCGGCGCGGTGCCAGAACTGGCGTCTAATACTGCGCTGTTTCCGCTCGTCCGTGACCCCGAGATCATGTTCTATCTGCGCCGCGAGAACGACCGCTTGTTGTTCGGCAATTATGGTCATGCGGGTCGTACGGTCTGGGAGGATTCCAAACCCGACGTCTTTGACTCCTCGCTGTTCGCGCCTGACGATGCGGGCATTGCCGAGATCGCCGAACTCGCCATGGCACACGTGCCGATGCTCGGCGAGGTTGGCATTGCCGAGTTCGTCAACGGCCCGATCACCTACACGCCAGACATGAACCCGTTGATCGGCCCAGCGCCGGGAGTCGAGGGTTTCTATCAGGCCGTCGGGGTCCAGATCGGCATCACGCATGCCGCTGCGGCTGGCAAGGTCTTGACCGAGATGATCACGAGTGGCGACACCGAATGGGACGTTTGGCCGTGGGATCCTCGCCGCTTTGGCGACTGGGCGCTGTCGGGCACGGGGCGCGACTCCTATGCGAATACGCGGGTCCGCGAAATGTATGAGCATCAGTATGGCGCCCCGTTCCCACACCGCATGTGGACCTCGGCCAGGCCGGTTCAACAAACCGCGCTCTATGACACGCTCGCGGCGAAGGGCGCTCGTTTTGGGCAGATCGCTGGTTGGGAGCGAGCGTTCTGGTTCGGAGCGGAAGACTACTCCCACGACACGCTCAGCTACCGCGATGAACACTGGCACGACGCGGTCGCAGAAGAGTGCCTGGCGGTACGCGATCACGTCGGGGTAATGGACCACGGCGGCTTTACCCGTTACGAAATTTCGGGTCCGGGCGCCACCGACTTCTTAGATCGGATGATCTGCACACGACTGCCAGCTGTTGGCCGAGTGCGGCTGTCGTACTTGCTCCGTCCGAATGGCACGGTGTGGAGTGAGGCGACGATCGGCCGTTTCGCAGACGACCAGTTCCTCTGGCTCGGTCCGACCGCGGCGCGCGAGCGTGACTTCGATTGGCTCCAGCAACACCTTCCATCTGACGGTTCTGTCGAACTGGCGCTCGGTACTTCGCGAACGTCGACCTTGATGGTCATGGGGCCGAAGTCCCGAGAATTGTTGTCACGCTTGACGAGCGTCGATCTGTCAAAGGACGCGGCGCCGTGGATGTCGCTTCGTGAGTTTGAGATCGCGGGCGTCATGGTCACCGCGCTGCGGGTAAGTTTCGTCGGCGAACTCGGTTGGGAGCTTCATGTCGATGACGCCGACCTCGTCCAGCTCTACGAAGCACTGGTCTCGGCCGGTGATGATCTTGGACTGCGCGACTTTGGATCGTACGCACTCAACTCGATGCGGGTCGAGAAGGGCTATCACGGCTGGGGAAGCGAGTTCGGAGTCGAGTACACGCCATTCGATGTTGGCCTCGATCGTTTCCTCGACTTGGACAAACCCGACTTCATCGGCCGTGATGCGGCCCGAGCAATGGCGGAGCTTCCAGCTGAGTGGAGCTACGGCGTGTGGACCGTCGACGTTTCAGCGATGCCCGGCGCCGTTGGTGACCCACCTCCGTCCGCCCCGATTCGAGTCGATGGCGAGGCGGTTGGTTTCGTAACTTCGGCGTCGATGGGTTTCCGTACGGGCGAGCGGGTCTGTCTCGGTTACGTCGAGGGGCGCCACGCCGACGCGTTCGCCGGGTTCACGATCGACGGCTATGGTGCCGACCTCCCGGCAACACGGTACGAGCACGGCATCTACGACCCGCATCACGAGCGCCCTAAAACGTAAGGGAGTCTGGCACCCTTACGTTTTGGCGAGGAGGAAGGGCTTTGCGGCGCGGGAGTACCACGTGTCGAGGAGTGTTCGACCGGGCGTTGAGTACTGCCACGAGTGTTGAATTTGCGTTGAAGGATTGCTCTAATGGCCCCATGGCATCGCATCTGAAAAAAGTCGACCACATCACCTACGCTTGTGCGAAGGGTCAGATCGAGAAGTGGGCGTGGTTCCACATCGAGGTCGAAGGCGGAACGCTCATCAATCGGATCGATGATGTGCGCCCGGACGATGCTGGTTCGTCGATGAAGATCTGGTGCATCGACTACGGCGACTTCGGCGTTGCGTTAATCGAGGGGATCGACCGAGCCGAGACGAGCCAGGTAACCAAATTCACCGATCGTCACGGCGACCATGCGGTCCAACACGTTGCCTATGACACCCACGACCTCGAACGATTCGTTGCGCACATGCAGTCGCTCGGTGGACATCCCCGCGGCGAGATGCTCGTGCGCAACGATGGCTTTGGCGTCTTGAAGCAACTCTTTGCCCGCGGCTACGAAGAAGGTGACGCTGGCGAGGCATCGTTCCCCGAGTACTGCCAACGGCCCGAGCCGAACGCAACCGAAGCTGAGGTTGCTATCACCTTTGCCCAAGAGACTGGCAAGGGTTTCTACGATCAGGTGCAAGACGCGATCGATGACGGCGATACGGCACCGTTCTTCGACTTCGCCTGTATGCCAGCGGATTGGGAAGTCCCCGAAGCTACGCCAATCGACGGTTTCGTCGCTTGAGCGCCGTCTCCACATCGCTAGTGCCCGGTGTCGAATACTTCTTTGATCTCGGCGACCGCTGCTTCGAGTTTTGAACGGAACTCCTCGGCCCGTCGAACTTTGAGGTCTTCGTACCCGCGCACGATGTCGGGAAGCATCGCAGCTTTGATCGCCATCTCGTAGGTCGACTCGTCGAGGTTGCGAAAGACCATCGTCATTGCGGAGCGGAACTCCTTTGGCAGCGACTGTTCCATCTGACGCATTTCGGTCCGGCCGAAGGGATCGAAACGAGTGCCACGCAGACGCTTTCCGGAGCGGAGTCGAGCAAAGGCAGGTTCTGACCACGCGCCGAACGTCAACTTCTTGTCGTAGCCCAAGGCTTTCAGCATCGGCGGATGCAGCTTGTACTCCACGGTCGCGCCGTTGCCCGCAACTGCTTCGGCTGCCCGCCGTGCTTCGGGCATGAGCAAGAGCCTCGCAACTTCGTACTCGTCCTTGTAAGCCATGAGCTTGTGCATGCTTCGGGCATACGCCTCGGCAAACCGAGTCGAGTTCGGCCGAACCGAACGCTCGGCGCGAAGCGCGGCATCGACATCGTCGAGGAAGGTTCTTGCGTAGCGTTCGTCTTGATAGCCAACGAGATCGGCAGCGAGCATCGACAGGGTGTCGGCAAACTCGTCAGATGTTCCAGCTGCTATCGAAGCGACGTGTCGCGCCAGCCGTTTGGAAAGGTGGGGAACGGTGACGATCGAGGTGGCATCGACCGTCCGACTCGCTCCGGTCGCGTGTGCTTCGACCATCTCGGGGTCGAGAACCCAGCGCCGTCCCCAGGCAAAGGCATCCAGGTTCTCCTGAACCGCGACGCCGTTCAGCTCGATCGCTTGGTTCATCGCTTCAGCCGAGATTGGAATGTGGCCCGCTTGGAAGGCGACGCCGAGCAGAAACACGTTCGCTTGTGACCCGCCTCCGGTGAGTCGCTCGGCGAGCAAGGACGCATCGGCCTCGACCAATTCGGAGGTCGATGCTTTGAGTCGGTGTGCGATCGACTCGGTGGGGTGCGCCGTGGCAGGGTTTGAAATCATGGTGCCGGTCGGGGTGGTCGTCGTCGATGCAACCGCCACGGTCCGGGCCTTGTCGGTGGCAGCAATTGCGCTGTCGCTCGCTGCCACGAGCGCATCGAAGCCAATGAGGACATCGGCTTGTCCGGCTCCGATGATGTTCGATCCCGCAGCTCCTGGCTTCGCAAGAACGATGTCGCTAATGACCGGACCCGCCTTCTGGCTCAGTCCGGTTTGGTCGAGTCCACGAACTTCCCAACCATCGAACATCGCTGCGGTGGCCATGATCTGTGCGACGGTCACGACGCCGGTTCCGCCAATGCCCGCCGTGCGGATTCGAACCAGTTCGTTCTGGCCGAAGCGGTCGTCGGGGTTGGTCAATGCGACCCCGGGCAGGTGAGCGATGTTCGAGTCCATCGACGCCGCGTCGGGGTCTGATTCGACGACCATAAAGGCCGGGCAGTCACCTTTCGCGCAGCTGTAATCGAAATTGCACGAGGCCTGGTCGATCGTCGTCTTTCGACCGAGGGGAGTGTCGACGGGCTGAACGGACAGGCAGTTGCTCACATCGCCACAGTCGCCGCAACCTTCGCAGATTCGATGGTTGATGACGATGCGCTTCGTCGGTGTCTCGACGTTTCCGCGTTTACGGTCTCGGCGCAGCTCGGCGGCACAGTACTGATCGTGGATCAGCACCGTCACCCCGGAGATGGCTGCCAGTTCTTCTTGGACATCGACGATGACATCTCGGTCGTATACGCGAACGCCAGCGGGCAGCTTCACCCCCTTGTATCGCCCGGGGTCCTCTGCGGTGATTGCGACTTTCGAAACCCCGTGGGTAAGGAGTACGTCGACGAGCGACGGCACATCTAGTGGCGATGTTGAGTCTTGGCCGCCGGTCATTGCGACCGTGCCGTTGTAGAGAATTTTGAAGGTGATGTCGACTCCTGCGCCGACGCAGTACTGGAGTGCGAGCTGTCCCGAGTGCATGAACGTGCCGTCGCCGTAGTTCTGAAACATGTGGTCGGCTTCGACGAACGGCGCCATACCAATCCACTGCGAGCCCTCGTTGCCCATGGCGGTTATGCCGACGGTCTCGCCGACTCGTTCTTCGTCCATGATGAGCGTCATACCGTGACAACCCGTGCCCGCGCCGACCAACGCACCGTCGGGAATCTTCGTGCCCCAGTTGTGCGGGCATCCCGAACAAAAGAACGGCGTACGGTCGACGCTGAGCGGAATGAGCTCACGGCTTCGAGGTGGTGGCGGTTCGGGGCGAAGTCGGTCGGCGAGGTGCTGGCTCAAGCGCGAACGGAGGCCGGGCACGATCGCGTCGGCGTCGAGTTGTCCCCACGATCTCATCAGCTGGCCACCCTGTGGGTCGAACTTGCCCGACACGATGGGCTGGTTCGCGCTGCCGTAGAGGCAATCTTTGATCAACCATTCGAGCGTCGGGTTTTTCTCTTCGACCACAACGATCTCGTCGAGGCCCTTCGCAAACGAGCGCACCAGTTCGGCATCGAAGGGAACCGGCATCCGCAATTGCAGGATGCGGATACCGGCAGCCTCGATCTCGCTATCAGAACTCAGTCCGAGGCGGTTCAGCGCCTCGATCATCTCCTGGTAGGTGAAACCTGAGGCCACCAAACCAATCCACGCGTCGCTCGGATTGACGGTGATCCGATTGATCTTGTTGTCGATGCCGTATTGAGTTGCGAGCGGAATGCGTACCTCGCGAAACTCGCGCTCGGTTTCGAGCATTCGTGCAGCGCCGATGAATTGCGCTGACGGAGTTCGCGTCCAGGGCTTTCCATCGATGTCTATGGTCGAGATGATCGGTTCTTCGGCGAGGACGGGAAGTTCTACGGTGCCCGAGCCATCGGCCACCGACGTCACGATCTTCATTGCAGACCACAGGCCGGTGGCCCGAGACATCGCAACCGCGTGCAGGCCGAGTTCGAGACATTCTGCCGCCGTGCCAGGATAGAGGATCGGCATGTGGAGATCGACGAGCGTCGCATCCGATGACGACGGCATGGTCGAGGATTTACACGCCGGGTCATCGCCGACCAAGGCAATGGCGCCGCCGAGTTCTGATGTTCCAGCGAACACCCCGTGGCGGAGCGCATCGCATGCTCGGTCGAGGCCGGGGGCCTTGCCGTACCAGATGCCGACGACGCCGTCGTACTTGGCATCGGGACGCGATGCGGCGAGCTGTGAGCCCATGACCGAGGTGGCGCCGAGCTCTTCGTTGACCGCTGGACGGTGCACGATTGGTAGTTCGGGGGTGAGGCGAAGTGCGCGGGCGACCTCGAGGTCGAAGCCACCGAGCGGCGATCCGGGATAGCCCGACAAGAACGCGGCGGTATTACGACCGGCGACACGATCCCGTCGGAGCTGTTCGATCGGAATACGTGCAAGGGCCTGAATGCCGGTCAGCAGCACCTGGCCCTTCTCGCTCTGATAACGATCGCTCAGCTGGTACACCCGGTTCGACATCGATCCCCCTCATGGCTGAAACAAGTCTGCTGTTGTGCTGCGAGAAAGTACAGTGAGGTCACCGAATACCGCAGAAATTAAGCTCGGCAACCTCGTGCCCAACGACATCGTGCCTAGCAACGTCGTGCCCAACTTCTCTGGAGGCGAACATGAACTCGATCACCCCAGGAGCTGACGTTCTTCTCGCTCGTTGGTCTGCCTTGCGAGTGCGCGCCCGAGACATCGCTGCCGACGCGGTCGTGATCGGGGGCGGGAGCGACCTCTCGTACCTCACCGGACACGACGGGCACTCCTATGAACGACTGACCGCCGCTGTTTCGCTCACGTCACCCGACGCGCCATCGGCGCTGCTCATCACACCGAAGCTTGAAGCAGAACGCATTACGCCACAGCCGGGAGTCTTCGAGATCGGGCCGTGGGAGGACGCTGAGGATCCAATTGCGCTCGCTGCGGGCGCGCTCCCAGAAACGGGCAGTGTGCTCGTATCGGATGACCTCAACGCAAATCACGTGCTCGCATTGCAGGAGCGATGTCCAAACCTGTCATTCCGGGCGCTGAATGAGTCGCTCGGTGGTATGCGAGCGGTCAAGACGTCGGCCGAACGCAAAGCGCTGCAAGCGGTGGGCGCCCTCGTCGATGTGGTCCACCAACAGATTCAAGATGGTGAAGTCCCCCTCGTCGGTCGGAGCGAACTCGACGTGAAAGAAGATATTGCCCAGCGTCTGCTGGCTGCGGGCCACGATGAGGTCGTCTTCGTCATCGTTGCATCGGGTCCGAACTCGGCCAGTCCGCACCACCACCCCAGCAATCGGGTAATCGAGGCAAACGAGATGGTGCTGTTCGACTTCGGCGGCATCTACAAAGGGTTCAACAGCGATTGCACTCGCTGTTTCTTCACCGGCCCGCTACCAGAAGACGTCGCAGCTGCATGGTCAAGCCTTGTCGCCGCGCAAGAAGCTGCATTTCAGGCGGCGCGACCAGGCAACCGCCTGTGCGACGTCGACCTCGCGGCCCGCAACGCGCTCACCGCCGATGGGTACGGTCCCGAGTTCATCCACCGGACCGGCCATGGCATCGGCACCGAAGTGCACGAACATCCCTATGTGACCAGCACGAACCAGACGCCGATCGTCACCGGTAACGCCTTCAGCATCGAACCGGGCATTTATCGCGCTGGCGAGTGGGGCATGCGCCTCGAAGACATCGTCGTGATCGAAGATGATGGTCCTGTCCGATGCAACGGAACCAAACGAGAGATCGTCACGGTGTCGTGACAAACGAAGACGGTGCCAAATCCAATGGTGCGAAGCCGGAAGGTGCGAGCTCGGACATTCTGAGCTCGACGGCGCTTCGGAGCGAAATGGTTGCGCTCTTCGAGACCTTGGTAAACGTCATGTTCTGTGTGAAGGACATGTCGGGAATCTACGTCGAGGTCAACACGGCGTTCGTTCAGAGGACGGGCCGAAAGTCGAAGCGCGAAGTGATCGGGCGGACTGCGTCGGATCTGTTCGCACCCGAGCGAGCTGAACTCTACGAGGAGCAGGATGCTCGGGTCATTGCGGGCGAAGGCCCACTGCGCGACGAACTCGAGTTGATTCGACGCCCGGACGGCGAACTTGGTTGGTACCTCACCACAAAGCGGTCGGTCGTCGAATCTGGGACTTCGCTTGGGCTGGTGAGTGTGAGCCGTGATCTGCAGACCCCAACCCAAGACGACGTAGGTGTTGTGAGTTTGCAATCGCTCATCTCACACGTGCGCGAGAACCTGACCGAACCGCTTCGCAACAACGACCTTGCAGAGGTCGCCGGGTGCACGACGGACCAGCTAGATCGACGGGTGAGGCGAGTGTTCGGGCTGAGCCCAAAGCAGTACGTCCTTCGGGTCAAGGTCGAACGGGCGATTGAGTTGCTCACCTCGACCGACGCGCCGCTGACCGCCGTTGCCCACGAGGCCGGTTTCTACGATCAACCCGACTTCAGCCGCCGATTCGCCCGAGCTACGGGCCGGACCCCTTCGGAGTTTCGGTCACTCGGTATGGAAAGCCTCGGGTAGAAACCGCAGCTGGAGTAGAGGCGTTTTCTACAAGACCTATTCTCGAAACGCCGTCATGCTGGGGAGATGACTTCGCCCTCGCAACACCAGGTTGATCGCGACAGCGCACAACTCAACAGCGCACAACCCAACGATGCTGATGCGCTGGTCGAGCCAGCGATTCGCCAAGTCGAAACGTGGATCCAGGCTGCGAAGGGTTTCGAAGATCGTGGCGATCGTGCTGCGATGAAACAGCTCGGCGATCTCGTTCGCGACGAATCGGGCGTGGGATTCGTGATGAACTACATCGATCAGGTCGCACGGCCCGACTCGCCAAAGGTTGCTGCGGGCCAGCTGCAAAAGTTGGTCGAACGCGGTGCTTCGCCATCGTTTCTCTCCTCGATCGATCAGCTGCTGCTGCGCGTCGGTGCTCGGATCGCGCCGCTCGCTCCGGGCATCGTCATGGCGCTCGCCGGGCTTCGAATGCGAGGCATTGTGGGACCGCTCGTGGCGCCAGCCAAGCGAGAGAAACTTCAGGCGCACCTCGATGGCCAAGTCGACTCGGGGTATCAGTCAAATGTGAACCTGTTGGGCGAGGCCGTGCTCGGCGAGCGCGAGGCCAACGGGCGATTGGAACGGTTGAAGGAACTGCTCAGCCTTCCCGAGATCGACTATGTGTCCGTCAAGATCACCGCCGTTGCGTCTCAGATCAATCACTGGGATCACGAATCAAGTCTCGAGCGGTTGAGTGCCCGCCTCGGTGAGTTGGTGGACACCGCAGCAGGGGCATCGACGCCGACGTTCGTGAACTTCGACATGGAGGAGTACCACGACCTCTACCTCACGCTCGACGCATTCAAAGCAGTTCTCGGGACAGCCGACCGAGAGCACCTCGATGCCGGCATCGTCGTGCAGGCCTACCTGCCCGAATCCCTCGCCGTTCTTCAGGACATCGTGGCGTGGTCGAACGACCGCCACGAACGAGGTGGAGGAACGATCAAGATCCGTCTGGTGAAGGGCGCAAACCTCGCAATGGAACGGGTCGAGTCGGCGCTTCACGGCTGGGAACAGGCGCCCTATGAATCAAAGATGGAAGCCGATGCCTCGTACCGGTCTTGTCTTGATTGGGCGCTGCACGCAGAACGGCTCGTCGGTGCGCGGATCGGCGTTGCGTCGCACAACTTGTTCGACGTTGCGTGGGCGAAACTTCTCGCTGATGCCCGCGGTGTCAGCGACCGGATTCAGTTCGAGATGTTGCAAGGCATGGCGCCAGGCCAGGCCGCAGCGGTGAACGCCGACAGCCGAGGGAACGGCGGCGCGCCGACCTTGCTCTATACGCCAGCGGTTGCCGATGGCGACTTCGATGTGGCAATTGGTTATCTGTTCCGACGGCTTGAAGAGAACGCATCTCCAGAGAACTATCTCCATCACATCTTCGACCTCGCGCCGGGCTCCGCGTCGTTCAGTCAGCAGGCAGCTTTCTTTACGGAAGGCACACGGCTTCGCCATTCGGTGAGCCACCAATCGCGGCGTCATCAGGACCGGTCTCTGCCCGCAGAGCCGATCGACCCCGATGCACCATTTACGAACGACGCCGAAACCGATCCGAGCCAACCAGCGAACCGGATCTGGATCGAACAGACACTGCAACGGAGCCCCGAGCCGTGCAGTGCGGCTCCGGTAACTACGGTGCCGGAGGTCGAACAGATCGTCGAGGCTGCCGCAAAGGCGCAGTTGGAATGGGCGGCCCTCGACGCGTCGGAGCGCCGCGCAATTCTGCACCGGGTAGCAACCGGCCTACGAAGCCGACGAAGCGAGTTGCTCGCCACGATGATGTACGAAGCGAACAAAACGCTCGCACAAGGCGATGTCGAAGTTTCCGAAGCGATCGACTTCGCGAGCTACTACGGCGACCGGGCGCTCGACTTCGACGCGATCACTGGAGCCACCTTTGCCCCACACGGTGTTGTCGCGGTTGTGCCACCGTGGAACTTCCCCGTGGCGATCCCCGCCGGGGGAGTGCTTTCCTGCCTTGCTGCTGGAAACAGCGTGCTGTTTAAGCCAGCGCCGCAAACTCAGCGCTGCGCCGAGATTGTGGCCGAGACGTGCTGGGAGGCAGGTGTCCCGTCCGACGTCCTCCACTTCGTGCGAGCTGGCGATGATGATGCAGGCTGTGCGGTCGCCGAATTGGCAGACGCGGTCATCCTCACCGGATCGTCCGAGACAGCCGATCTCTTCCGGTCGTGGAAACCCGATATGAAGCTGTTCGCCGAAACGTCTGGCAAGAACGCCTTGATCATCACGCCGAGCGCCGACATCGACCTCGCCGTCGACGACCTCGTGAAGTCCGCGTTCGGACATGGTGGCCAGAAGTGTTCGGCGGCGAGCATCGCAATCTTGGTTGGTGACGTTGCTCGTTCGGAGCGATTCCGACGTCAGCTCGTCGATGCGGTCGAGAGTCTTTCAGTTGGCGAGGCGACCGAGCCCGGAACCGACATAGCGCCGCTCGTCGACGGTGGAAACGAGCGGCTCGACCGCGCAATCGACGTGCTCGATGCGGGTGAAGGGTGGCTCGTGAAGCCGACTCGACGCGCTGACGGGCAGGTCACGCCGGGCGTGCGAGATGGTGTCCAGGTCGGTTCGTGGTTTCACCGCACCGAATGTTTTGGCCCTGTCCTTGGGCTCATCGCTGCCGAAACACTCGACGAGGCAATTGCCATTGCGAACAGTAGCGACTTCGGACTGACGGGCGGCATTCATTCGCTCGACCCCGCAGAAGTCCGGGAGTGGATCGATCGAATCGAGATCGGTAACGGTTATGTGAATCGCGTGATCACCGGCGCGATTGTGCAGCGCCAGCCATTCGGTGGCTGGAAGCGGAGCTCGGTCGGGCCGGGAGCGAAAGCGGGTGGCCCGAACTACCTCTTCCAACTCGGAACGTGGGCGAACGCAGAGGCACCTGCCGCCAACGACTACGAGAAGGTTTGGGAGCAGGAGTTTGCGGCCGCCCACGATCCGTCCGCACTGTTCTGCGAAGCGAACCTCTTTCGCTATCGACCGATCGCGGTCATGGGCGTGGTCTACGGGGCTGACGAGCCAAACGAAGAGCGTGAGTTGGTGCGAACCGCGGCATCGGTCGCCTCGGTGCAACTCAACGTGTGTCCCGACACCGCCGACCAAACAGCTCGCGAATCGTGGATGCGTGGTGTTGCCAAGGCGCGCTCGGCACGGGTGCGGTTTGTCGGCCTTGCGCCCACCGAGCACGATCATCGTGTCGCGAACGAGCTCGGCCTTCACGTCATCACCGAACCGGTGCTTTCAACGGGTCGAATCGAGTTGCTTCACTACGTGCGTGAACAAGCAATGTCGGTAACTCTTCACCGATTCGGCAACCTCGTGAACGCGCAGGCTTTCCTGCCAAACGCGCCCTAGAGATCCTTCATGAGCCGGAGTGCATCGAAGATCGCTGCGTGAATGTTGCGGCTCGAAACGGCATCGCCAATGCGAAACAGTTGGAACAAGCCGTCCTCGTTGCGGACGAGCGATTGCGCTGCGCCGGTGGTGAAGGCGCCGTAGTCGACGGCTCCGAGGTTGGTCGATTCTGGCTTCA
>CALHXU010000079.1 GCA_938040365.1 uncultured Acidimicrobiales bacterium | reverse complement strand
CCACTCCAGAATCTCTAACGCGTGCAGCGGCGGTGCATCGCTGGCCGGCTACTGCGATTTCAGAAACTCGGCGATGCGTCGCTGCATCGCCGGTACGGTCTCGGTTTCGAACCACGGGTTCTTGGTGAGCCAGTGCTGGTTGCGCGGCGAAGGGTGCGGTAGAACGATCTGGTCGGGGAGGTACGTCGCCCAGTTTGCAACGGTTTCGGTGAGCGTCCTCTTGCGGTCGGCGATGTATCGCTTCTGGGCGTAGCTGCCAATGATGATGTCGAGCCGCCCGGTCGGCAGTTCGGCGAGTAGTCGTTCGTGCCAGAGCGGGGCGCATTCGGGGCGTGGCGGCTTGTCCCCCGACTTTGCCGACCCGGGATAACAAAAGCCCATGGGGACGATCGCCACGATGTCAGGATCGTAAAACTGTTCGTTGGTGAGGTTGAGCCATCGCCGAAGCGTCTTACCGCTCGGGTCGTCCCATGGAATGCCCGATTCGTGAACTCGCCGTCCGGGGGCTTGACCAATGATGACGATGCGCGCCTTCGCATTTGCTTGCACGATTGGCCGAGTCCCGTGATCGAGGTGTTCAGCGCAAACGGTGCACGACCTGATTTCAGCCAGCAGGTGGGAGATATTTTTTGCGGTCATTTGTTGGTGTCGGTCCGGTGTATCAGTGAGCAGCACCCTAGGTTTCCGGCGGCGAGTGCGGCGAGCTGGCGTGACCATCGAGCAGATCGATGAAGCTCCTATAGGGTTCGCCTCTATGGAACTCTGGTTGATCGCTGTTGCGTTTCTGTTCGGCTTCGGGGCGAACGCTGCCCGTCTTCCGCCGATGGTCGGCTATTTGGTCGCCGGGTTTGTCTTGCACGCGTTTGGTCAGGAGACGACGCCCGCGATCGAGGAGATCTCCGAACTCGGCATCTTGTTGTTGCTCTTCGGCATTGGACTGAAGCTCAAGTTAAAGACGCTCAGCCAACCTGTCGTGTGGGCCGGTGCGTCGATCCACATGGCGGTGACGACCGCCGCCGTGGCGCTCGTCGTGTACGCGCTCGGCACGACCGGTGCTGCCCTTGCGGTCGGTCTCTCGATCAGGGATTCCCTGCTCGTCGGCTTTGCGTTCTCATTCTCGAGCACCGTCTTTGCGGTCAAGGCGCTCCAGCAACGAAACGAGGGCAGCTCGATTCAGGGCCGAAATGCCATTGGCATACTTGTGATTCAAGACATCTTCGCCGTCATCTTCTTGACCATCGCTGTCGACACGCTGCCCTCGATTTGGGCAATACCTGTTGTCATCGCCGTCATCTTGGGCAAGCCGCTCTATGCATGGTTGCTCGACCGAAGCGGCCATGGCGAGCTGCTGTTGCTCTTTGGTCTGGCCGTTGCCCTCGGTGTCGGCGCCGAGGCGTTCGACGCGGTCGGCCTCAAGGCCGACCTTGGCGCACTACTCGTCGGCTTCCTGCTCTCGAAACATCCGCGAGCAGGCGAACTGTCCGACGCAATCCTCGACCTCAAAGATGTGCTGCTGATCGGGTTTTTCCTGTCCATTGGTCTCGATGGCGCGCCTGGCGTCGTCGAGGTGATGGTCGGCCTCGGATTCCTCTTGCTGATTCCGCTTAAGGCCACCGGCTTTCTCATCCTCAGTGCCCGGCTCGGGTTCCGGGCGCGAACCTCGTGGAAGACGGCCATCAGCCTCGGAACGTTCAGCGAGTTCGGGTTGATCGTTGCGGTCGTCGGGATCGATCGCGGTGTGCTCGATGAACGCTGGTCGACCGCGCTTGGTATCGCTGTTGCCCTGTCGTTCCTCGTCGCTGCTCCAATCAACGCGTCGAGCACCCGAATCTATGACCGCTTCGCGTTTGCGTTCGAAGGCCTCGAACGCTGGATTGGTCACAGCGATGATGATGTGGTCGCCGAACCCGAACATGCCGACGTGATCATCTTTGGGATGGGCAGGGTCGGTACCGGCGCCTACGACGAGTTGATTAGCCGTCACGACCTCACGGTTCTCGGTGTTGACCGTAGCGATGAGGGTGCGCTGCGACAGATTGCTGAGAAGCGCAACGTCATTCTCGGCGATGCGCTCGATGGCGAGTTCTGGGAACGTGTCTCGCTCGACCCGGACGTCCGCCTCATCCTCCTCGCAATGAACGACCATTCTGCCAATGTTGCGGCGGTGGATCGGATGCGCCGCTTCTTGCCGAACGTTCCAATCGCGGCGATCGCACGCCACTCCGACGAGATCGAAGAGCTGCAATCACACGGGGTGTCGGTCGCCCGGAACCTCTACGAAGAAGCAGGTCAGGGTCTCGCCGACGACGCGTGCCTCGTGCTCGGCCTCGACGGGCCGTCGGTGGGGTAATGCGGTCGAGCTAGCCCGTGCTGAGCGTGGCGGTGTAGCACATCTCATCGGCGGTGCCTTCAGCCCAAACGACGTAGCGACTCTCCTCGTCTGCGGGCCAAAGCGCTCGATCCCAACCACATTCGAGACGGAGGGTATCTCCGGCCGAGACGCTGATCCGCTCCTCGGGGTAGTAGCCGAGCTGCCACTCGAAGTTCCAGCGGTCCATGTCGATGAGGATCTGTTCGTCGGGCGTATCGGGGTTGAGCGTCAGTCGATACGTCGTGCCGAGTTCGTGCATGTGTGGCCAGATAGACACGATCTCGCCGTCGCGCATTCGGATGTCGCACGACGATGAGGCAACACCGTCGGTGAACTGCGCGAAGTCCTCGGGGGTCACGCCACATTGTTGGTTGACCACGGTGGGAATGAAGGTCGATTCGAAGCCGAACTCCCGAGCGACGCGCTCGATCGCGACATCACGATCGCACCCAGGGCCCGACTCGAATGAGGCACACGGAATCTCTACTGGACCGAGAAGCACGTTGGTTCGCAAACCGTCGAGCGAACCTCCGTTCGCAGAGATCTCTTCGTCACTCGCGTACTCGATGGCGAGCCCAGAATTGTCGGGAAGTGGCTCGCCGTCATAGTGGTAGTGCCACTGAATGATGAAGAAGTCATCTTCGTTGGTGAAAAGTCCGGTGCCCTCGGGAAGTGTGATGGGGCCAGTCCCCGGTGCCCACGCGGCGACCTGGTTCGCAAAGCCTTCGCTCAGTCGAGGAATCGTCTGACACTGCCAGCCAGGAAGGTCGTCTTGAGCAGAGAGACCGTCAACGATCTCGCGGTCGGCTGCGGTTGCGAGGAACACCACACCGTGATGGAGCACTCGAGTCTCGTCGGGACGAACTTCGAGCGACTTGACCCACTGGTCTTGTGTTGCGCCCGTCTCGAGAACCCGGCAGCGGTAGTCGTCTCGTAATTCGCCGCTTCCGGTGTACCTGCCCTCGGGGTGGAGAACGACGTCTTCATCGATTGGCGGAAACGCTTGGTTCGTCGCGACGAGTTCGGTCGATGGTTCGACGTCGAGCACGCCGCCCTCAGCCGCCCAGTCGATGAGCGTTTGGCGGTCTTCATCGGACATCGACAGGTCGTACTGGTAGTCGATCTCTTGGAGGCCCGTGAGCGGCCATGGTGGCATCTGGCCCTCTTCGACCCTGAACGCCGCGAAATCGGCCACGTTCGCGATTTCGTCTGCGGTCTCCATCACGAGGTGAGTGGTGCCAGGGCCGGTGCCCGAATGACACGACACGCAGTTCGCTTCGAGGATTGGTTGCACATCGTTGGCAAACGAGATCTGGGCTGCGATGTCGGATGCTTCGGCGGTTGCGGCCTCAGAATCGCCAACGGCGACATCATCGCTGGCACCTGTTGCTGGTTCGGCGCTGGTCGCCGCGTCATCGGCCGATCCGCTACACGCAACAAAGAGCAGCGCTCCGAGGCCAACGGACGCGATCAGTGCCTTTGCGTTCACACGTGGAACCAACATGTCTCCCATCCTATGGCTATCGGCCGTTACTGCCCGGTCAGGAGGAAACGTCGGCCGCACTCTCGCCGAGCAGTAGTTCGGCTACTTCGGAGGGGGCCATGGCGATTGCATCGGCGTTCGCACCCATAAGTTCTTCGATCGAACCAAACCCCCACGCGGCGCCGATCGAGGTTGCCTGCAGTGCTTTGGCGGCGTCCATATCGCTCCCTCGATCGGCGATCAGCGCAATGCCCTTGGGCCTCGCTGGTAACTCGGCGAGCAGGTGGGTGACGATCTGGACCTTGTTTGTTCGGGTGCGCTGAAGATCGGACCCGGCGACCGCGACGAAACTGTCGGAGATGCCGAGTTGTGAGACCATCCGTTCGGCCATCTGCTCGAGCTGGTTCGTCGCAATAGCGAGATTCCAGCCAGCTTCGGCGAGTGCGGTGAGTAGTTCAGCGATGCCCGGGTACAGCTCGTCGCTCAGCCCGGCGAACGGTCGACGCTCTTGGTACGCCCGCTCGGCATTTTTGGCGTTGGCGCCGGCGATACCAAGAGCTTGGTGCACTTCGGCGACCGGCAATCTGGCCAGTTCGGTCGCATCTGCGCCGGCTCGTGCCACGAGGTGATCGAAGTCGAGACCGACCTCGGCTAGCGAGGCGCGATGGCATCCGAGCAGGCCCGGGACCGGATCGGTGAGCGTGCCGTCGAGGTCGAACAGTGCAAGCGGCACACCGTCGGGGTCTGGAGGCACGGTTGCGTTGAGGTCGTTCTGCATGGCCATACATGGAGCTTACGGGGCACTAGCCTGCCCACATGAGTGGAGCCTTGAGCGGTGTGAGAGTCCTCGATCTTTCTCGTGTTCTCGCCGGACCGCTGTGTACCCAGATTCTCGCCGACCTCGGGGCTGAAGTCATCAAGGTCGAGCGCCCCGGCACCGGCGACGATACGAGGGCGTGGGGTCCGCCATGGTTGGAGGACGAGTCCGGCAATGAGACATCGGAGGCCTCCTACTACCTATGCGCGAATCGCGGCAAGCGTTCGATCACGATCGATATGACCACCGCCGAGGGGCTCGATGTTGTTCGTTCACTCGCGATGAAGAGCGACGTGGTTGTCGAGAACTTCAAGGTCGGTGGACTTGAAAAGTATGGCCTCGACTTCGCCACGCTTTCGGCGAACAAGCCCGACCTCATTTACGCGTCGATCACCGGCTTTGGACAAGACGGACCGATGGCCAGCCAGCCGGGCTATGACTATCTCGCGCAGGCAATGAGCGGCTTTATGAGCGTTACGGGGCGGGCCGACGGTGAACCGGGCGAAGGCCCGCTTCGTGCTGGCGTAGCGATCACCGATCAGGCGGCCGGCCTCTATACGACGATCGCCGTTCTCGGTGCGCTCTTCCATCGTCAACAGACCGGCCAGGGTCAACTGGTCGACGTCTCGCTATTCGATTCTGGCTTGGCGCTGATGATCAATCAGGCAATGAGCTATTTCGTTGGGGGAGCGGTGCCGCAACGCACCGGCGAGTGGCACCCGAGCCTCGCCCCATATCAACCGTTCGATGTTGCCGATGGTCGGGTCGTGATTGCGGTTGGCAACAACGGTCAGTTCAAACAGCTCTGCGATTGGCTTGGCGTGCCCGAACTCGTGACCGACCCTCGCTTTGTCGAGAACCCCGATCGCAACGCGCACCGCCTCGAACTCGCCGGGCTTTTGCAGACCGAGTTTCGGAAGAAGACCCAGGCCGAAGTCCTCGAGGCACTGCCGACGATCGGCGTGCCATCGGCTCGCATCAACGATATCTCCCAAGCCTTCGACGAGCCGCAGGCGAAACATCGGGGCGGACGCATCGACCTGCCACACTCGCTCTCGGGAACCGTGCCCGGCATTGCAAGCCCGATGCATCTGTCGCAAACGAAAGTGACCTATCGCAACGGTCCTCCAACCTTGGGTGAACATACCGATGAGGTATTAGCCGAGGTCCTCGGTCTCAGCGCCGAACAGATCGCCGCCCTGCACGACGCCGGAGCGCTATAGAACGGGGTCAGGTCTCACTTTCACTGGGCAATCGGTAAGCCTGGTGAGTCGCTAGTACGGGGTCAGGTCTCACTTTCACTCGGTCACTACCAGCGCCGGCGGAAGGGGGAGAGGTCGAGATCGCTTGCTCTTCCGAGAGCGATTTCCTGAGCGACCGCTTCAGCGAGGGCGGCCGAATGCTTGAAGCCGTGGCCGCTGCATGGCGACATGATCGTGATCGACTCGCTCCTCGGGTCGGTGTCGATCAAGAAATGGTCGTCGGGAGTGTTTGTGTAGAGGCAGACCTCCGCCTTCACACAGTTCGAGGTGACGCCGTGCAGTCGGGGAGCGACCATCGTCCTATAGAACTCATCGATCTCGGCCTGGGTTACGTTCCGATCGACCACGTCTGGGTCGGTCTCATGGGAGAACTGTTCCCCTAACACCTTCAGTGCTTTCGTTCCGTCTGGCGGGATTGGGAAGACGCCGATGTAGTCCTCGATCGAATGGCCAGGCCAGATCACGGTCGGGAACCGCTCGACCGAAAAGGCATCGACATCGTCGACCTCGAACCAGTAGACGACCTGCCGAGTAACGGTCAGCTGTTCTCGGTCGGCGGTGTTGCTGAGTTCGGGAATCCATGGGCCGGCTGCGAGGACGACGTGGTCCGCCGCATACCGCCCTCGGTCGGTCACGACCTGAACCTGGCCCTCATCGCCGGACGGATGCGGTTCAACGCTCGTGACGGTTTCGTTTGTGTGGATCTCCGCCCCAACCTCGGCGGCGAGTCGTAGCTGGATCTCAATCGCCCGCTCACACATGACGATGCCGCCCGTCGGCTCAAGCCCAACCCGATCGTCATCTCGAACCCGTATTGCTGGCTGTCGGCGGCGAAGTTCGTCCGGGCTGATCTGCTCGAAGGTGATCGGCCCGCCGTCGGGGCCCGTCGTTGCCTGCGCGGCGACCCCCGCGGTCGCCGAGACGAAGTCGTTCCACCTCGCCTCATCGGTCACGGCTTGTTTGGTGATGATGCAGCCGCCGCTCTCGTGGAAGAGTCGCTCGCCGGTGTCGGCCTCGAGCTCGCGCCAAATCTCGTGCGATCGCGCAACGAAAGGTAGGTACTGCTCGCCCTCGCCAACCGCCAGCCGAGACATTCGGGTCTCGGCATGGCTCGAACCGAAGTTGTGCGGCGGCTCGTAGCGATCGATCCCAAGAACGTGCTGGCCTAGAGTTTGAGCGTGAAGTGTGAGCGCTGCGCCCATGGCGCCGAGCCCGACCACGATCAGGTCGTAGTGAAGCTCATCTCCAGCGTCATTCACCTTGGACGACGCCTTGGCTGGTGAGGTAGGAAACCGGTGGATACTTCGGCGGATTATCCGGACCGTGGCAGGTCGGGATGCACGCCATTTCGTAGTCCCCGGTGGCGTTGAAGAAGAACGGAATCGAGTAGCGCGAGTTCGTCGAGAGGTTGTTGGCGAAGTGGCGTGCACTGAGGAAGCGGTCGTTTGTCCACTGCCGGAGCAATTCGCCTGTGTTAACGACAAAGGCGTTGGGGATGACCGGCGCCTCGATCCACTGCTCTTTGCCAGCGTGGTAGATCGTCAGGCCTGGCCCGCTCTGGAGGAGCAGCGTGAACACGGTCGTATCGACATGTGGTGCAATGCCGAACGCGTCGTCTGGCCCCGGTGGGTCGGCGGGGTAGTGACTCATCCGCAGTCGCCAGAAGGGATGTTGGAAGGCATCGGCGAAATAGTCGGTCTCGAGATCGAGTGCCACGGCGTACAGCGGCAACAGACCCAAAGCTAACGATTCGACCGCACGGCCGTAACGCTCGACCGTTGCCCGAAAGCCGGGAAGCGCCTCGTCTGCCAGCCACAGGTTGTCATCGAATTCGATGGTCCGATCCGACTTGATAATGAACGCTTCGTTCAGGTTGCCGTAGGTGCGTCTGGGAAGTTTCCGTTCGCCCACTGGCAGGTACCCAATGCCGCCAATGGGGGTGTCGGGCTGGTCCATCTCGATTTGCCGCTTCACATCGAGCGGCAACGCGTGAAAGCGCTTCGTCATCTCGAACATCTCGTCGATCAACGACTGGTCCACGTCGTGGCCGATGAGTTGGTAGAACCCAACCTGCTCAGATGCATCTCGGAGGATGGCGGCGCCTTCTCGAAGTGCGTCGGGGTCGCTGCTTCCGAGCCAGCTCGACGCGTCGATCACGGGGATATCGCCCGGCTCTGCGGGGACTGGCGCTGAGGTATCCCACGTCGAAGCCTCAGCCTGTAGTTCGGCCTCTTTGGCTTCAGCGTCGAATGCTGACCCAGCAGGCGGCGATGGCTCTACCGGTTCCATTACCATCGGGCCTTGATGAATTCGGCAATTTTGTCGACCGCATCTTGGCTTGCATCGCACACGCCCACTTGAGTGAAGAACGTGTGGATCTGACCGTCGTACTGGTGGTACTCCACGTCGACACCGGCGGCGGAAAGCGAGTCGGCATATGCCTTGCCTTCGTCGAGGAGCGGGTCGTATTCGGCGGTGAGAACGATCGCCGGCGGTAGGCCAATGTGGTCAGCGAGCAGCGGAGAGCAACGCGGGTCGGAGAGTTGCGCCTCGTCTTCGACGTATTGGCCGTAGAACCAACCCATGCCAACGGTCGTGAGCAGGTACCCCTCGGCGTTGTCGATGAGCGAGCCGGTTTCCTCACGGGTGGCGTCGACCGCCGGGTAGACGAGCGCCTGCGCGCTGACCTTTGGCCCATCGGCACAATCGAGGGCGGTGACCGCGGCTAGGTTGCCCCCAGCGCTATCGCCGCAGACCGCGAGGCGCTCGCCGTCGACGCCGATCTCGCTACCGTTGGCGGCGACCCACTTCGTTGCTGCGGTGCAGTCGTTGGGCGCAGCGGGGAAGAGGTGTTCGGGTGCGAGCCGGTATTCGACCGACACCACGGTTGCGCCTGTCGCTTCGCAAAGCGCCCGGCACACCACGTCGTGAGTGTCGATCGTGCCGATCACCCAACCGCCGCCATGAAAGAACATCAACGCCGGGGTTTGGGTGCCCTCAGCCGAAGCTGGTCCAGCGCCGGCAGCTCGATAGATGCGGATCGGCAACTCGCCGCCCGGGCCCGGGATAGTCCGGTCGGAAACTTCGCCGACTCTAGGGTCGGCCGGCAGCTCGACCGACCGTTTGTTGTAGTGAAGTCGAGCGTCCTCGGGCGAGAGATCTTCGATCGGTGGAAGCTCTGCCGATTCTGCGGCAGCGATAAGAAATTCGGCTTGTGGGTGAAGCGCCATGGGCTTGGTCTACAGCGCCCAACAGGCCCAGAGCAAAGCCGGAAGTACCATGAACCTATGGCAGGTCCCGACAACACCGCATTCGTCAACAGCTCGATTGCCTACCTCAAGCGCATCGAGTCAGACGAACAGGCACTAGCACCTGCGGGCACGTTTCTATCGCTCGCTGCCGGAGACGACGACACAATTCCAGTGCAACTCTTTAGCTACGAAGTCGCTGCCTTCTATGTGTACGACGACGGCAACACCTTCACCTACGTAACCGACGCCATGCGCGAGGAAGTTGGACTGACCAGAGAGCAGTTGCACGACATTGGATTGGCGAACCTCGCACAGCGATTCGGCGGCATGGAGTTGCATCAAGGCGGCGGAATGCTGGTGCTGACCGGAGACGGAAACTTCGAGGCGAGCATGATCCTGTTGGACACCGTGTGGGACCAGCTTGCACATCATTTCCCGAATGGCCCGATCGCCGCGCTGCCCGCTCGCGACGTCATTGGACTGTGTGATGCCCAAGACAACACTGCGGTCAATCGGCTTCGAGTCACCGCCCAAAAGCTGTGGGATGAAGACGCTGATCATCTGCTCGCGAAAGACTTATACCGACGCGATGCAAACAGCATCTGGGTCCCCGTGCAATAGACGCTCACCGATTGTGGCTCCCCTGAGGCAGCCGTACCCACCGCTCAATCCTGTACCGGGGACAGGCCCCATGACGTTTTGTAATGAAGAACGGTAAGCAAGCGTCTGGGCCAGATCAGTTGGCTATCGATGAATCATTGCTGAGCCGTCTGAGGGGAGTGGTCGGCGTGGTTCTCGTACGTGTGAACCACCTGGTGGGTCCTCGGGTGGCTCATCTTTTGAGCCGTCGGGTGGAAGTGCATTCCGGACGTGGAGTAGGTGGGTGCGCGGGCCGCGTCCGATGAGCCGGGCGCTCAAGCTCACGAGTGTCAACACCATGAACCAGATCCAGATGGGAAACGCTGCGAGCAGTTGGAGTCGTTCTTTCCATGCAATGGGAGGAGGCGGGTTCGATTGGGCGAGCTGCTTCCGATCTTCCAACCTGAACCGCTGCAACGAAACACCGCTGTGCTGGGTAAGTCGCTCGCGAATCGACTTGCGAGCCTTGGGTGACATCGAGCCAATCGTGACCAACCACCACGGATGCTCGTATCCATATCCGCGCTCGATAAGGCGATCGGCGAACCGCTGCGCGTCGGTGAGATCGCCGACATATATTCGCCCGAGAGATTCACCGCCGTCCGTAGTCACGCATATGCCAACGGTCGTAGCAGCCCAATATTCCGAAAGTGAAGAACGGCGTACCTGGGACAGGCCCCATGACGTTTTGTAATGGGGACAGGCCCCATTACGGGGTTGTAATGAAGAACGGTAAGGGAGGGTCTGACCCCCGAATACCGTTCTGGTGAGGGTTAGGCGGTGAATTCGGACGGGTCTCGTTGGAGTTTCGGTTCCGGTTCGGTGCGGCGAGATCGCATATAGAACGCAAACGCGAAGCCCGTGAACAACATCCAGAGCCCGTACAGGCCGGGAACGATTGCAAGGTCGTCGGAGTCGAACACCGAGAGCGCAATCGCGATTGCGAGGGTCGAATTCTGAATGCCGGTCTCGATGCCGATGGTCGTGGCCTCTTCCGAGCTCAAACCCACACGGAAGGCAAAGAGCGTTCCGACGGCGAGGGCGAGAATGTTTAGCGTGACAAAGGCGGGGCCGAACTCGGGTGCGTCTGAAACAATTACTGACCAATTCTGAATCACGAGCAACAAGACGATGACAAGAAAGACGATGGTCGCAACACGCTTGGCGGGTTCTTCGAGTCGCTCCGCGAAACCCGGTGCTCGCTGACGAACGAACATTCCGATCGCAATCGGGATCACGGTGAGCGCCGCAATTTGGACGACGAGGTCGCCCACTGGCACTGCAGCGTCGCCATCGAGTGAGCCGAAGGCACGTTGGCCCAAGCTGAGGAGCAGCGGCATTGATACAAACACGGCAACGTTCGAGATTGCGGTCAGGGTGAGTGAGAGCGCTCGGTCGGCATTGCTGACATGAACGATGAGATTGGACGTCGAGCCTCCAGGGCTCGCCACGAGCAGGATCATGCCGAGCGCAAACACGGTGCCCAAGCCAAAGAGCCAGGCGACCGCGAATCCGAGGAGGGGCAATAGGAGAAGCTGACTAGTAAGGCCCGTGGCAACCGCAGCCTTCTGCTGTTTGAGTCGACGGAAGTCGTCGCCGGTGAGCGTCATTCCCATCGCAATCATGATGAGCACGATCGCTAGCGGCAAGAACACATTGGACAACACACTCTCAGCCATCGATCCCCCTCTCAGCCGACATCGACATCGACGCCAGCCCTAGATCACCACGTAGAAGACGCACAACGCAAAATCGGGGTCTGACCCTCTCTTACCGTTGTTGGGGTGAGTTGCCTGTCTGAAAACCGCTCGTGATTCGCGCTCGCCACTGCGAGACTACGAAGGTGACACAGGCCAAGTCGATGTTTACCGCTGCTCAGGCAGCGAACGATGATTCCTTTGCGGGCGCCGACTGGGGCTTGTTCATCGGTGTGTCGCTGATCTGGGGATCGAGCTTCTTGCTGATCGCCGAAGCACTCGAAGGGCTCACACCGGGCACGGTGACCCTCGGCCGGGTGGGTATCGGCGCCATCACGCTGCTCATCATCCGAGCGCTTCGTGGGGGCGGCAAGGCGATCGAGCGTGAGGACTACGGTCCGGTGCTGCTGCTCTCGCTGTTGTGGGTAGCCGTCCCATTCACGCTGTTTCCGCTCGCGCAAGAACACATCAATTCGGCCGTCACCGGCTTGCTCAACGGGGCAACGCCTGTCTTTGCGGGGATCGTGTCTGCGCTGTTGGTGAAGGTGGCGCCGAAGGGTCTGCAGCTCGTTGGCATTGCTGTTGGCTTTGTCGGCATCGTGCTCATCAGCCTGGGGTCGAGTGGTGGTGGGTCGACCGAACTTCGTGGCGTGCTCATGGTGCTCGCCGCCACGGTTTGTTACGGGTTTGCGGTCAACCTCGCTTCGCCACTCCAAGCCAAGTACGGCCCGATCAACATCATGACCGTCATGTTGAGCCTCGCCACGCTCTGGGTAACGCCATTCGGTTTATGGACCATTGGCGACAACGAGTGGTCGTTGGGTCCAATCGCTGCGGTGCTCTTCCTCGGCGCCGTCGGAACCGGAACCGCCTACTGGATCATGGCAACCCTGGTTGGGCGAGTCGGCGGCGTACGGGCATCGTTCATCACGTACCTCATCCCCGTCGTGTCGCTCACGCTCGGAGTGATTCTCCGCAACGACTCGGTCACGGCGCTCGCCATCGTGGGTGCAGTCATTACTATCGGTGGTGCGTTCTTGGCCTCGCGGGCCAAAGCAAAAGCGGCCTAACGGGCGAGTTCGTCCCGAACGAACTCGAGCCGGTCGGCCGGGCTCACCGCGGGGACGGCAATCGGCTCGTAGCCGTGCTCGCGGTACACGTCGAACATGTGCTGGTGCACTGTCGACTGATACTGCTCGTCCTCGACGCGCTCGGTGTCGTTCTTCCAGCCGACCGGCTCAAGGATAAACACCGAGGCGTAGCGATGCGCTAAGGCAGCTTCGGCGAGGCCGTTTGTGAGCGGCCGCGACTCCGTGCGATGAAACGCAATGTTGCACGGCAGCCCGTACTCGAGGAACACACGGTCCTCGGGGTCGAGGCGCTGTTCCGCGGCCAACATCGCTTCGAGAACTCTCGGTTGGAAGTCGTCCGCGAACCGGAACTCCTCGGCATCACGACCGCTCAAAACCACGTCGGCAATGAGTTGGCGGGTGCTGTCACCGGAGGTGAGCTCGCCGTCGCTGGCGAGAAGTTCGAGCAGTGTGGTCTTTCCCGAAGACGGCGGGCCGGTAATTACGACCCAATCGGTGTGCAAGGTATTCGCGGTTGTCACGACCCGAAGTCTCGCACCGTATCGATGAAGAACTGTGTTGTTAGCGCCATCGATTCGATGTCGATGCGCTCGTCGTTACCGTGAAAGCGTTCGCTATAGCTGACCGGGTCAAGGCTCGGACTGAACAACCCGGCCCCGTAGGCCACCTTGCCCCGCTCGCGATAGATCCGGCTGTCGGTGAAGCCAACAATGAGGTGCGGGTCCATCGTTGCGGTGGGGAATGGCTTGGCGATCGCCCGCTGCATCGAGTCCCATAGCGGCGTTTCGATACGGCTCTGCGTCGACGGGTAGGCGAGGACCGTTTCGATCTCGACCGCATCGGCAAGGTCGCCAAGGGCAGCGCGTAGATGTTCGTCAACCTCGGCAGGCCCTTCGCCCGGAAGCGTTCGGATATCGACCTCAATGTCGATTGCGTCGGGGATGATGTTCGACTTCGAGCCGTTCGGCATGTCGACAACGTTGGGTGACAGTGTCGTGTGCGTGCAGCTGTAGAAATGGCTTGCAACGCCCTCGAACGGAAACTCTTCGAGGTATTCGGTGATCGCCCCCGGGTCGAGAAGTGCAGCGGTAGTTTCATCGTCGAACCCAAAGGACTGGACCTGGCGTCGCCACAGTTCGGAGAATTGGGGAGCCGGGCGGTACTCGGCGAGTCGTTGGACCACGGCGGCAGCACGCACCAACGCGTTGTCGCTGCGAAACGGGCGAGAGCCGTGCCCTGGTGTCCCTCGAACTCGCAATCGCCGCCACTCGATGCCCTTCTCGCCCACGTTCATCATGATCGACGGCGTCTCGGGGTCGCCGAGGTGCAAACCACCCGACTCGGTCAGCACGTAATCGGCTTCGACCGCCGACCACTCGTTCTGCGCGAGCCATTCAGCACCGGCCCTCGAGCCGGCTTCTTCGTCTGCGACGCCAAAGAAGATGATGTCTCCCCGAGGTGTGAAGTTCGTATTGGCAAGATGACGGAACGCGACCGCCATCGAGGACGTGATGTTCAACATGTCGACCGCGCCACGCCCCCAAATCTCGCCGTCGATGATCTCGGCGCCGAAAGGGTCGTGGGTCCAGCCTTCGGGCGTCACGGGAACAACGTCGGTGTGGCCCATCAAACACAGGCTTGGGGCGTTGGGGTCAGATCCCTCAATCCGAGCCACGACCGACGCTCGGTCCGGGAACGGCTCGTAGGTTTGAACGTCGAGGCCCGCACCCTCGAGGACTTGACGAAGTACGTCCGCGTTACGGGATTCGTGGCCGGTGTCTTCGGATCCGTCGTTGACGCACTCGTTGCGGATCATGACCTGCAACAACTCGATCGACTCTCTTGTCAGAGCCGATTCGCTGTTGAGATCGTCTCCGCTCGCCACGTCTAGTTCTCGGTGATCACGACGCTAATGAGCTGTTCGCCGCGACTGGTTGGCGCTTCGGGGTCTCGCAGATCGATTTCCCCGAGGACCGGATCGCCATCTTGGACCTCGCCGAACACGGTGTGCATACCGGTCAGGAAGTCGGCGGGCTCGAACGTGATGAAGAACTGACTGCCGTTGGTGTCGGGGCCAGCGTTTGCCATTGCGAGCAGGCCACGACTATCGATCGGCGTGAACGCCGACTCCTCATCCTCAAAGTTGTAGCCGGGACCACCGCTACCCGAAGACGTTGGGTCGCCGCCTTGGGCCATGAAGCCTTCGAGTACCCGGTGGAAGACCGTCGCGTCGTAATAGCCATCGCGGGCCAGGGCAACGAAGTTGTTCACGGTGACCGGTGCGTTCTCTTCGAACAAATCGATGACGATTTCGCCGTCTGTCGTGGTGAGGACTGCGCCGTAATCAACGCCGTCTTCGATCACGGTTGGCGGTGGCGCATCGTAAATACCATTGCGAACGAGGGGATCGACCAGGGCGAGTGCACCCTCGCCGGCCCACGGTTCGAAGTCGTCGGGAAGCGCGTCTGCGAGTCCTGAATCGAAGCTTCCCGTGCAGCCTTCGATGAACGGTGCAATGTTGCCCTCACCTTCGGCCTCTTCGAGCAAGATGAACGACCCCCAGAACTCGGCGATGAGGTCGTCGTTGAGTCCTTCGGCGAGGCACTCGCGATCGACGCTCACGGCAAAGCCTTGCGCGCTCTCGGTGTTAAAGCCGATCTGTTCGACGAGGTCGTCCTCAGAAACACATTCGACCACCGTGTCGAACGCGATTTGTCGTGCGCCTTCTGGAATTTGGAAACCGACGAGCAACGCAGAAAGTCCGGTGTAGACCAAGTCGCCGTTCGTCTCGTCGTTGATCTCGGTAGTGATGCACGTTTCGAACGCGCCGCCGTCATCGTCGATTACCGACAGGCCAGTGAGCGAAGTGACGAGGGTTTCAGATGCAACGCACTCATGGGTATTTACGGTGAGGGCCGTAAACCCCTCCGGAGAGAGCTCGAAACCTTGTTGGCCAAAGCCGTTGAAGACCTCGGTTAGTTGCGTATCGCCATCGCTGTTATCGACCAGGCAACTCACTTCGCCGTCGGCTGGGGGTTGTCCGGTGAGTGCGAGGATGAGATCACTCACCGCTCCGGGGTTCACCGGTCCGCTCAGATCGATGACGCCGGCGGCATCGCCGAGTGCTGGCGGCTCGACCTGGGTTTCGCTGCCACCATCGTCAGACTCGACTGGATCAGCGGTTGAATCCCCGTCCCCACCGCAGGCAGCGATGACGAAGGCGAGCGCAAAAAGAACAGCAGCTAGCGGGCGAAACCGATTTTTGAACATCGAATAGCTATAACAGGCCGGGACCGAAAGGAGTCGCCACTCCGTGGACTTCTAGTGGGGTCCTTAACAAGGCGAACAACTCGTCTCTGAGATTGCCGCTAAATGCTCAGCACGATAATCAACAAGATCAGCGCGATGACGAAGGCAATGATGGCCACGATGCTGAGGATCTTGGTGGCCTTGTCCTGCGACTTTTCCGGGTCGTTCTCGCGAACTTCGGATATGTCTGCCCCCGAAGCGCGAAGCGCATCGACCACGTCATCGATCGACTTTCCGGTGGTATCGATCGACGTGAACTTGCCATAGGCCTCGCTTCGTTCGGCGAGCATGGCAGCAATGGTTGCAGGTACGTCGTCTGCCTCGGCGAGCAGCGGCCGGCCCGCAATGCCGTCGGAGGTGACCCGGCGTTCGATCTCTTCTGGGCTTGCCGTGAGCGTGTAGACCTCGGCGCCGAGGAATGCAACGACGTTGTCGGGGTCGACCATGGTTCCGCCGCCGGTTGCGATGACCTGGTTTCGCTTCGGCGCAAATGCGGCGACCATCTCGCGTTCGATCGCGCGAAAATGTTCCTCTCCACCTTCGGCGAAGAGTGCCGCAATCTCGCCGTGTTGGGCGACAATTTCGGCGTCGAGGTCGACGAACGTTCGCCCGGTGAGCTCGGCGATGCGTCGACCTACAGCGCTCTTGCCGGTTCCCATAAATCCAGTGAGGACGATGTTCGGGCTCAGAGGGTCAGCCATGAAAACACGGTAGGCGGCGCCGGAGCCGAATCGATTGATGCTGCTCAACCCGTTTTGCGACCAAAGGGTTGAGTTGACTGTGCTGGCGTCAGCCGTCGAGCGCGTTGGTAACCACGTCGACGATGCCCGCGGCGTTGAGGCCGTAGCGAGCAAGGATCGTCGCCGGCTTGTCGTGGGGAACGTAGGCGCGTGGCATGCCGAGTACTCGAATTTCACAACTCGCTGCGTCAGCTCCGATCGAGTGCATGTGCGACTCGATCTTGTCGCGGAATCCGTCGCCAGCTCCACCGTTGCGCAAGCCATCCTCGATCGTGACGACCAGCGAGTGGCTCGCCGCGTTCTCGATCATCTGAGTATCAGGTGGTGAGACCACTCGAGGGTCCCACACGGTGGCCGAGATGCCCTTTGCTTTGAGGATTTCAGCTGCTTCGACAGCGTCTTCGAACATCTTGCCGACGCCGATGATGCACACATCGTTTCCGCTGCGCGCCTTGCGAGCGTTGAGACCAGTGCCCACCTCTGCCTCGGTTACCGATGGCGCTGCCTGCTTTGACCAACGGATCATCGCTGGCCCATCGGTGCACAGGTCGACCGCGTCGCTGAGCTGCACCTGAAGTTCTTGGTAGCTCGATGGAGCAAAGACGGTCATGCCTGGAACCTTCGTGAACAAAACCATGTCGAGCAGGCCGTGGTGGGAAGGGCCATCGTCGCCGGTCACCCCAGCGCGGTCGAGGCAGAAGATGACCGGTTGTCGATGTAGGCCAACGTCGAGGTTGACCTGGTCGAACGCCCGGGTCATGAACGTCGAGTAGACCGCCACGACTGGGCGAAGCCCGCCCATTGCCATACCGGCTGCCGCGGTCACCGCGTGCTGTTCGGCAATGCCGACGTCGAAGGTTCGGTCGGGAAAGCGCTCACGGAACGGCAATAGGCCAGTCGAGTCGGGCATCGCCGCCGTTATCGCGACAAGCTCTGGATGTTCCTCGGCCTGCTTGATGAGTTGTTCGGTGAACGCTTGAGTGAAGCTCCCTGCTTTGACGCCCGACGTGTCGTGCATGTTCTTGATCGGGTCGTTCTCCGCTGGTGCGTAGCCACGACCCTTCTGGGTGAGGACGTGGATGACGGTCGGCCCATCGAACTCGTCGGCGTTACGCATCGCGGCTTCGAGGCCTTCGATGTCATGTCCATCGAATGGCCCGAGGTAGTGGACGCCCAAGTTCTCGAAGAACGCCGGCGGTTCCCACATGTAACGGATTGCGGCTTTGGTTGCATGAATCGATCGTTCGATGTGGTCGCCGACCCACGGAATGTTCTCAGCGATTTGTTCAATCTTTGCCTGCCGGCGCATGTACACCGGATTCGATCGGATCTTGACGAGCGAGTCCGTGAGCAGCGATACGGTCGGCGCATACGAACGGCCATTGTCGTTCAAGATGATCGTGACGTTGCTCTTTGCATGGCCGAGGTTGTTGATCCCCTCGTAGGCCATGCCGCCGGTGAGCGCACCGTCTCCGATGACCGCAATGATGCGTCGCCCCGAACCGTGCGCGGATGCTTCTGCGGTTGCGAGGCCGTGTGCGTAGCTAAGGACGGTGGATGCGTGGCTGTTTTCGATCCAATCGTGCGGGCTTTCTTCGCGCGAGGGGTAGCCGCTAATGCCGTCGGCCTGGCGCAGTCCCTCGAAGGCGCTGACGCGGCCGGTGAGCATCTTGTGCACGTAGGTTTGGTGTCCGGTGTCCCACAACATGATGTCGGCGGGCGATTCGAAGACGCGATGTAGTGCAATCGTGAGCTCGACGGCGCCGAGGTTTGAGCCGAGGTGCCCTCCGGTCTTCGAGACGGACGCGACGATGAGTTCTCGGATTTCCTCCGCGAGTGCGTCCAGCTGGTCGTAACTGAGCGCTGCAAGATCGTGAGGCCCGGTAATGGTCGAGAGCAGCATCGCTTCCAACGATAGCCCTAGAACGCGAATGGTGGATGCCCAGAAGGGTTGTCACGACGATTGATCCATGGATCACCTGAGTCGCAATGAACGCTTCAGTTGGAAAGACATCGTAAGAAATGATGAATAGGCCAGATATTTGACATGGTCGCGGTCGCAATTCGGTTCTCTTGTATGCACGTCAGAGCCAACCAAGCCGAAAGGAGATGCCCATGTTGACCGGTTCGATCACGCTCCTCGTGGTGCTCTTTTGGGGCCTCTGGATTCTCGGCGGCGGCCGCCTCTACCGCGAGTCACGGGCGAAGGTCATGCTCACGATGGTCTTTGTGTTCTACATATCGCTCCTGCTCGCAGCCACACTCTTCCCGCTTCCGCTCGATGCCACGCTGATTGAACAGCAGCGGGCTCTGGCAGACAACGGATTCGGTCCGGGGAACAATTTCGTGCCGTTCGAGACCTTGCGAGACGCCTCGCGATCCGAAGCTCGTTTCATTAGCCAGATCGGCGGAAACTTTCTTCTGCTCGTCCC
>CALHXU010000078.1 GCA_938040365.1 uncultured Acidimicrobiales bacterium | reverse complement strand
GCACGGGTCGAGGCAATGCGCGAACCCCATGCGGCGTTTTGGGACGAATCGAACCGCGCCGCCGCAGAAGAGACGGGCCCGCTCTGGGTGGCAATCGGCGATTCGAGCACGCAGGGTATCGGCGCTCCGGACCCGCTCGATAGCTGGGTGCCGATCGTTCGAGATCTGCTGCGGGAGGCTACGGGCGAGAACTGGCGCGTGATTAATCTCGCCATCACCGGTGGCCAGTTCAGCGACATTATCGAACACGAGCTCCCCCGACTACGGCAGCTAGAGCGGGCAGGCACGGTCGAGCTGTGCACGATGATCGCCGGAGCGAACAACTTGATGGCGCCGGCCACGTGGCGATCTGCGAGCAACGAATTGGAACACATCTTGCACGCACTCCCCGATCGGTCGGTCGTTGCCCGAGTGGGGATCTCGTCGCCGTTCAATTCGGTGATGGCACGACGCTTCACCGGAACGATCGAGCGCGTCGGCAATGAGCGAGACTTCGAGCTGTTCTGGCCGTGGGATTGGCCATCTCGAGATGGCATGGCCGAAGACCTCTTCCATCCAAGCCCAAAGGGATACGGCTACATGGTCGACATCATCTGGCCAAAGATTCAGGCGGCCCTGGACGTCTGAGCCGCTATGGGTCGGTCGGAGGGGCGATTGCTTGGGCGATGCGGGTGCGGTCATTCGCGACGACCTGCACCGGGTCAATGACGCGACTCTTTGCGTGCGCTTCGACCTGTCGTTCGATCTCTTTTCGAGCCCGACGGCCTCGTCGCTTCGCTCCGACGCCAAGCGGTATCCGCGCGAGCAATCCAACGATGAGGCCGATGATGACACCCAAGATCAACAACGCCGACGGGAGCGGTATCCATTCGGCTTCGGGTGTGGGTGGAAGCAACGGCTCGGTATCGAACATAAAGAAGCCACCGAGGATTGCCACGACGATCAGCCATACGAGGCCAACGATGGCAGCCCCGGCGAGAAGTTTCTGGAGCCAGCCAATGACCTGCCACCAGGCCGGCTTCGAGCCAGCCTGGACCGTTGCACGCCCGACGCTTTGCCGTAGGTCGTCCAACAGTTCGTCGCGCTCGGACGTTGCAGCGTTGCGGACCGCACGTGGCCACGGTGTATCGACATCGGCGGCGACCGCCTCGGCGTAGTCGCGAATCGCCAGATCGGCACGTGGTGCCGCAGCGCCTGTTCGTCCTGGTCCGGGCAGATCGGCCAGCGGCTTCTTTGCAAGTCGCCGCGCCCACCGGGTGAACGGCCAGCCCATTGCGAGCGATCCCTGTCGCTTGTGGTGGCGTTCAGCAACATCTGCGGCCTCGACGGCGCCCGATGCTTCGGACAGTCCCGAGATCAGTTCGGCTGCGAGCGTGCCTTGTGGATCGGCAAGCTCGCCTGTCGAAACGAGTCCTTTCGCAACTTCATTCAGATCTGCCTCCACTCGCACGAGGGCGGCGTTGCGCGCGTCGATCGCGCCTCGAAGGACGTGGGTGAACTCGTCGAACCCCATTCCGGTGAGCGCGCTGACCGCTAGCGGTTCGGCTCCGGCAATGCCATCCTCGGCGAGCAAGCGCCCAAAGTCGGCAGCGACCGACACCCCTCCGTCGTCGAGGCGATCGGCCTGGTTCAAAACGAATCGCAAAATCCCTGCGTGGCTCGCTAGCGGCTGGATATATCCGAGGTGCAGCGCTGCATCGGCATACTTCTGCGGGTCGGTGACCCACACGAGCACGTCGACGAGTTCGACGAGCCGGTCGACTTCGATGCGATGCTCAAAGGCGGTCGAGTCGTGGTCGGGTAGATCGAGCAAGACAAGGCCGGCGAGTGGGTGGTCGGGTTCGGTCTCGACGAGGTACCGGTGCGGCACTTCGAGCCAGTCGAGCAGCGGCCCAGCGTCGCTCTCGCCCCACACGACCGCATGGGTTGCCGACGTAGTTGGCCGGCGCACCGAACTCTTCGTGAGTTCGGTCCCGGCAAAGCGGTTGACGATCGACGACTTCCCCGAACCCGTCGCTCCAGCGATTGCAACGACGGTGTGTGTGGTGCCGTGTCGAAGCCGTTCGCTCGCCTTGTCTCGCTGCGCCTCAAACGCTGCGACCTGATCTTCGGTGTAGTACTTCGACGACAGCGCTGCAGCCTCGGCAAAGCCGTCGAGACGCGCCTGAAGCGCTGTATCGGGTCCGTCTCTCAGATCGGTCATCGTGGTCAGGCGCTCGCTGCGGTGACGTCACCCAATCGGGTGCGAAGGTCGTCCCCGTCGACCGACGCCTTGCTTACGAGCGCGTTGAATCGTTCGATGTCGTGATCGAGCAAATCTTCGATGCGAGAGATCAGGTTCTTTCGGGCATCTCGCGCAAGGTCTCGGATGGCCTGCTCACCAAAGACTGCAGTCAGCACTGCTTGGGAGACGGCGGCCGTTCCGCCCGCTACTGCCGCTTCACCACCGGTAATACCACCAGTCGAGCTAAAGACGGCAACCATCAGGGCAACGCCAAGGCCGTTGATCCCGGTCGAAACGGTGCGAGCGATAACGACCTTGTCCCCGGATTGTTCTCGAACGAGGTCGAGCACGTACTGCTCCCACGCTCGCAGTTCGTGTTCGATCTTTCCGGGGAGGTCGGCGCCCGCTCGTTCGATTCCGCGCGGGGCATCTTTGAGAAGTTCTTGCCCGGCTGGAGATTGCTCCCAGAGTTCGACGATGTCGAGCGCAGCGCGGTCGATGGCGTCTCGGGTGACGACCAGCAGGTTCGATTCGAGCTGACCAGTGGCCTGCGCATCGTGGTTCGGCGCATTCGTAAAGAGACCCTTGATCGTGTCACGCACTTTGCTGACGCCAGATTCGAGCTTGCTCATAAACGCGCCGGTCCCAACGAACTCGCGCCACTGGTCGAGCACCTCGCCGCGAAGCAAGGTTCCGCGATCGAGTTCCATGTCGATATCGATGAGGGCCTGGGCGTATCGACGGGTGGCGATGTCGTGCAGACCTTCGACTTGAGCGGACTGCTCGTCGAGGGCTGTCGCAACGCGCTCGACGCGTTCGGGAAGCGAAGCGAGCGCCCCATCGAGTGTGGAACGCACGAGGCTTTGCCGCTCGGCCGCATCGTTTGCGAGCGTGAGCAACCAGGTGCGGACGGGGTCGAGTTCAGCGCCGATGCGTTCGTCGACGAGATCTCGTTCGGCCACGGCGAATACGGTCGTTGCACCCATCCCTTGGTCGGCGAGCATTGCCTGGAAGTGGTGTTTGACCTCGACTTCGGATCCGGGCGGGATTCGGTTGATCACGATCGCCAGCGCCGCAGCGCGCTCTTGAGCGAGGGCGAGGTACTCCCACGGCACCGCGTCGGCATAGCGCGCTGCGGTAGTGACGAAGATCCAAAGATCGGCAGCACCCAAGAGCTGGGCGGCGAGGTCGTGGTTGGCGACTTCGACCGAGTCGATATCGGGAGCGTCGAGAATTGCGAGCCCTGGCGATAGTGCTTCGGACGGTGCGAGCCGGAGCCCGATCTCGCCGACTGCACTCGCTCCGCTCGAACGAGGCAGACCGGCGAGCACACCATCTGAGTCTTCGAACCACGGAAGGTCGGCGGGGTTGCAGACCAGGACCGGCGCGCGAGTCGTTGGGCGAAGCACTCCTGCGAGCGTGACGGCGTCTCCGACGAGGCTGTTGGTAATCGTCGACTTTCCAGCGCCCGTCGACCCACCGAGAACCGCGAGTAGCGGTGCGTCGATGCGACGCAGGCGTGGCAGGAGGTAGTCGTCGATTTGGTCGATCAGCTCGACCCGTTCACGGCGCGCAGCTTCAATTCCGGGCAGCTCAAGAGACAGATCTGCCTGTTCGAGCAGCGTACGCAGCGCGCCGATTGCCTCCGCCGTGTCGAGGGTCTCAGCCATTATTCGATTCTACTGGCCACAAGCTCACCAGCCCGCGACCCGCTGTAGTCGACTATCGGTCGCCGCGCCGGCCCGAGCGGCCGGGTCGCCGCAGGCGACAAGAGCGGGTAACGGGCGAAGAGATCGATAGGAGAAAATCGGGGCGAAGCCCCTCTCCTATCGATCTCGTAGTTCCCTACGCAGGATCTTGCCGGAGGCCGACTTTGGAATCTCGTCGAGGAACTCGAGCATCCGAACCTGCTTGTAGCTGGCGACCTGGCCCGCGACAAACTCTTGGATCTCCTCGGCGCTCGCTTCGGCTCCTGGCTTCAAGGTGATGAATGCCTTTGGAATCTCGCCAGCTTCATCGTCGGGGATACCAATGACCGCCGAGTCAGCGACTGCCGGGTGGGTAAGCAGCAGGCCTTCGAGTTCGGCGGGCGGCACTTGGAAGCCCTTGTACTTGATGAGTTCCTTGATGCGATCGACGATGAAGATATGGCCGTCACTATCGATGTGGGCGACGTCGCCGGTGTGAAGCCAGCCGTCGGCATCGATTGTGGCGGCGGTTGCTTCGTCGTTGTTGAGGTAGCCCTTCATAACCTGGGGCCCTCGAATCCACAGCTCGCCGTCTTCATCGATACCGAGGTCGTTGCCTTCGAGGTCGACGATTCGGCACTCGGTGTTCGAGATCGTGACGCCCGATGAACCCGCCTTCGCCTGGCCAGGAACCGTCGCGTGAGAGACCGGCGAGAGTTCGGTCATGCCATAGCCCTGCACGACCGAGCAGCCGAGGCGTTGCTCTGCTTCCTCGCCGAGTTCGGCCGACAGTGGAGCGGCACCGGAGAACACAACGTCGAGCGTCGAAGTGTCGTACTCGTCAACCATTGGGTGCTTGGCGAGAGCGAGAACGATCGGCGGCACCGCAAAGAACCACGTGACCTTGTGCTCTTGGATCACAGTCAGCGCCTGCTCGAGGTCGAACCGCGGCATCGTCACGACCGTGCATCCGTTTGCGAGCAGGCCGTTCATTAGCACCTGCATGCCATAGATGTGAAAGAACGGCAGGATGGCGAGCGCAACATCGTCGGCGCCGTAGGTGAGCACATGCTTGCACTGCTCGATGTTGGCCGTGAGGTTGTCGTGGCTCAGGATCACACCCTTGCTTTTGCCCGTCGTTCCCGACGAGTACGGAAGAACCACGGGGGTGTTTGCCGTGTCGACGGGGACCTGTTCGGTGAGCGGAGGGCTGCCGAGGAAATCGAAGAGCGACGGCACGCCTTCGACCGGATCGATCGAGACGATCTCGGTGACCGCAGTGCCCTCTGCTGCCTCGCGGGCAATATCGAGGAACATGCTGATAGTCACCAAGATGGTTGCGCCGGAGTCTTCGAGTTGATGTGTCACTTCACCCGCGGTGTAGGTGGGGTTGATTGTTGTGACCGTGCCGCCAGCAAGTGCTGCGCCGTGAAAGAACGTGGCGTACTCGGGGATGTTCGGCGCCATAAGACCGAGCGTGCTTCCCGGACCAAACCCGCGTTCGGCAAGTGCTCCGGCTACGAGTTGAATGCCTTGCTTCAGCTCGGTGAATGTCTGCGTACGGCCCGACGGGCCATCGATCATCGCCGGCTTGTCGCCCAACTCGTCACACATCCGAAGCGTGTAGTCGGTGATCGAAATGCCAGATGGAATCTCGACGTCGGGAAGACTCGATGTGTACACGTAATGCTCACTCTCTTTGGGCGGTGAAACGAGTGTAGACGCCGATGTGTCAGCCGTCTCACCTAGCCGTCAGAGCTGACGAGCGTTCTAGGTGGTGAGTGTTCGCCGCACGCTATACCGGGCGACGAGCGACAAACCGCCGAACGCGAAGAGAGTTATCGCAGTGATCACCACAAGTTCGGTCCATGAAGAGAAGAACCAGAACGCGGGCGCCAACCACACAAGAGCCAGCACGGGCACGACCATGAGTGGTCGTGGGTCGATGGTTATGAGCGCAAGCCCCAACACCAAGAGCGAGAACACCAGAAGAGGTAGGACCAACCCTGGTGCGAACGGACTGTCGACTAGCCAGGCCAACCCGACCGCTGCAGCGGTAAGAAGCGCACCTGACCGTGGCGAAAAGGCCCTCGGTCCGTCTGTTCGGGCGGCAAGCCAGATCAGAAGGGCTGCCATCACGGCCCAACCAAAGAGCTGTGAGATGTAGTAGATCGCAGTCGGAAGCGAACTGGATATCAGCGCGCGAGACGGACTTACCGTGGCAAAGCTGTACACCTGCAGCGCCGTAATTACTGCCACGACGATCAGTGCAGTCGGCCAACGAGTCGAAATCATCATCGCGATCGGAGCCAAGGCAAAGGCGAGGACAAGCCAAGTCGGTGGCAAGTCTTCGATCAGAAACCCATCGATTGAACCAAACCCGACGAGAATCAAAAGTAACTCGGTCACGTTCATCAGGAAGCCAAACCCCAACGCAAACGCAACCCCACTCGCCCAGGCCTCTTTCGGCGAGCCGTTGGTCGCTAAACGGGTTCTCGTTCGCAGACCCTCGACCAATAGCGAACGGGACTGTCGGAACGACCAGCCGTCACTCAATTCGTTGGCGGTGAACACCAGCTCTTCGCCATGTTCGGCTCGATACGACGTCGGGTACGCCCGCATCACGAGCGAATACGTGGATGTCATGGCGTCACCGTCCCAAGCGTGCTGTGCACCGACTTTGCTGCAGCGACCGATGCTTCAAGCCGAGCGACTTCACGAATGACCTCTCCCCG
>CALHXU010000077.1 GCA_938040365.1 uncultured Acidimicrobiales bacterium | reverse complement strand
CGTTGTCGGTGGCTGAGCGGCCGGAAGGCGGCTAACTGGCGTTGGCCCGACGTGTTGATTTCGCCGCGCCCATAGAGCCCGGAGAAGGCAGTTCCCCGAAAGGACGGAAGGACGTCGACATCATCGAGGGAGTAGAACTGCTTTCCCTTCGGCACTGCGCCGGCTTGGTAGTTCGCCGCACCGATGTGGACCGAGATGCCCAACTTGTCCTTGTGCAGAACTGGTGAATCGTTGCGCACCTCGGTAATGGTGAGTCCGATGGCTGCGGCAACGTCGGCTACCCATTGGCCGAGGTCGGGATGTTTCGCCCAGTCCTTCGGGGAGAGCGTCTTCGGCACGCTCTTCGGCTGCAATTTCTTGATCCACGACGACGACACCGCCCGTTCGAGCAGTTCGCGTCGACAACCGATGTCGGAGATGAGTTCGGTGACCCGGGGTTTGGTTGTTCGTATGGCCGCCAAGACGCTGTCGCCTTCGAGCGTGACCGTCATGACAAAGCTGATCGCCGGGAACAGGTACTGAACCTGTTCGCCGTGCTGTTCTGTGGTCCCAGAAAACCAGAGATAGCCATAACGAGAGACCCGACGGAACGGGTTTCCTTTGTCTCCGTCTGGACGAGGCGGCTTTGCGACACCCAGTCGGTACGTTTCATCGACGAGTGGGTCGTCGATAACCCGAGGCGGGTTCGCTTGATATTTTGCATCGAGCAACGCACGGAAGACATCAGAGGTCGTGACCGGCTCCTCCGGCTCCAAACCCTCAAAGAATCGTCCAAATGCGCCGGTCACACCACTAGACCTCGCACGCTAACCGAGCTTGGGGAAGCGGGAGCAGAGTTCGATCGCGAACTGGCCTGGATTGTCGCCCCACATGGTCTGGTATGCGTCTGCGGTTCGCCACCCGGAGCGACGAAGCATCATCGCTCGGTCGAGATGGGTCTCGGCACCATCGACATGGGGCCGACAGTCGATTGCGACCGAGTGCTCGCCAGTGCCCGCGACGATGTCGATGTGGTGACGGCCGATCTGGTAGCCGACCCGGACGGAAACACCGTGGTCGGCGAGGGCCTCGGCGACTCGCATCACCCATGGGTCGGTAGATCCCAAGTCGGAAATGAGGTCGTCGAGGGGTTGAGCCCAGGCAACGTACTCGCCGGCGAGGCCTGGTGGTTCTGCTCTCGACGTGACGACCACCGCCTCCTCTCGTGCTCTCGTGACCATCACGTTGAAGAGGGTTTTCTGGTTGACGAATCGCCAGGCCGAATCCGGCTCGTCCGCCCCAACGCACAGCGACATGATGAGCACCTCGCGCTCGTCGCCTTGATAGCTGTGCACTGTTCCGACCCGCAGTCCGTATGCGTCGATTTCTTCGAGTCGGTACCTCGTGATGATGGCTTCTTCGAGCGCGTCGGCTTGCGCGCGGAACGGCGAGATCAGACCGATGCTGCGCGACCCGTTCGCAATGTGTTCCTCGACGAGGCGAAGGCATTCGGCGACTTCGACCTCGTTGACCTTCTGCTTGTTTCGCGACCCCGAAACGACCGAGACGTGAATGTGATCAGATGCTTCGTTCGCCGGGTGACGGGTGAGGACGTGAAGTTCTCCGCCGTAGAAACGTCGGGATGAGAACTCGATGAGGTGAGGAACCGAACGGAAGTGTTCGTCGAGCACCTCGACCGGCACCTGTGCTGCTGCGGCATCGAAGGTCGAAACCGCTCGTGGGTTGAGGAGTTCGGCGTTCGTGCCAAAGCGTTTCGCCGCCTCTTCAACCGCGTCGTTACTGAGGTACGAGACGTGACCGAGCTGGTTCGGGTCGCCGCACACGATGGCTCTCTTCGCCCGCACGAGACCGTTTGCCGCATTCATCTGATCGATCTGTGCCGCCTCGTCGAAGATCACCAAATCGAAAAGTCCAGCAACCGCCGGGAGCACATCATCAACATCGCGAACCGACCCGACCCATAGAGGGGCCGCCCGGGTGAGGGCCACGGGGTCGAGCGCTGCGAGTGCCCGACGGCGAGCGCTTCGGTTCGATGTGACTGCGCTCGAGATTTTGGCGAGCGTGCGTTTCTCGTCGCCACCCAAGCCTTGGATCCACTCGTTCGTCAGCATTTGCCCACGGAGCTTCGCTGCCGCTTCTTCTCTCGATGCAATGTCGTCGAAACGCGGCGTGAGTGTCATGCCACCTGCGGCGATCAGGCGCAGCGCGTCACGCTTGTTTGCCAGCGCTTCGAGACGCTCTGCACGATCCTCCCCTGGTTCGAGGGGTCCGAGTCGCCCCTTTACTTCAGTAGCGCGTCGCTTCGCACCGAACTTGAAGAAGCCTGGGTCCTCGACCTTCTCTATCTCAACCCGGAGTTCGTCGAGATCGCCCGCCCGGTCGACCTCGGCCACGGTGTCGATCCGGTAGGACGGATCTTCCTCGATCTTCAGTGCCTCGATCTCGATTCTCAATGATCGCTGGGCTGATGCGACTTTCCTTTCGTGGGCATCGGCGCTGCCGAGGTCTCCACCAACAACTTCGTTACGGGAGATGAGTTCGGACAGTTCGGCGGCGAGACGGTTGCCATGACGCGAACCGCCAAAGGTGACCGGGGTCGGGCCCGGGGTATCAGCGAAGTGTTCGACGAGCACATCGACGGCGTGTGGCGAGCCAGCGACCACGAGTACCGACTCGCCTCGTGCAACGGCGTCTCGGGCGATCACGGTGAGCACATGAGATTTGCCCGTGCCGGGAGCGCCCGACACGACCGACAGGTCGTTCGCTCCTGCGCGCCCGGCGACCCGGCGTTGCCTCATACTGAGCGGGCGAATTCGAATGACCTCGCGTTCTTGGCCAGGCGCGATATTGGTTTCGCCATAGAGCTTGGCGAAGGCGGTATTTTCGAGTCCCGCTAGGGACGCGAGGTTGATCAGGCTTGAGCTCCGGGTGCCCGCCGTCATCGGCTTGTCGAGATAGAGCGCGCAGCCCATGTGCAGGCTGATGCCCTCTTCTTTTCGGCGGGCGGTTGGGATGCTGGCGTGCAACGGGAATGTTTGGTCAACCTTCAGTCCGACAGCGGTGACCACATCGCGGCACCACGTCATGAGTTCGGGAAGTTCGTCGAAGACCTTCGGGTCGATGGGTTGGAAATTCAACATCTCATCGAAGCGGTCGTACAGCTTGCCGCTACCGAAGCTGGCTCGTTCGAGCAGCTGATCTCGCAACGCATTGTCGTCTATAAGCGGCGTGATTTCGCTGTCGCCGGCTGGGACCAGACTTGGGCTGCTGGCACCTACAACGCTCCCCATCCCCGATGCGGCCACGCTTCCAGCGAGCCTCGCCAGCTTGGAGACCGATCGATCGATGTCGGCGGCCACACCCGCCCGAACCATCGGCATGCTAATCAAGGGAAAGCAGTATTGGATGGTCTCGCCGTCGACCTGGACGGTTCCTGCGATCCACGCCCACCCAAGCCGAATCAGTTGCTCACCGCTATGGAGTGCAGCGGTGGACACGAGCCGCTCAAGCGAACGTTCAAAGCGCGTCGACTGAGAGGTGCCGGTGCCAAAGACGTAGCCCTTTGGGTTTAATGGTCGGATGATCCCGGACCCGGGCAGTGACTCGTCGAAAAAGCCGAGGGCCGAGTAGGTCAGCCACGTAAAGGTCTCTGCGTCGGCAACGTTAGTCTCGGCCGTCGGACCGCCGCCTGAGATGGCCGCGAGCGTTCTGAGCACATCGGCAGATTTCAAACTTCAACCAGCCCCATCATGCAACCGACTACGAACCATCGTCCGATAGTAGGCGATTCGCCCGGTGATATCGGAAACGGACACGGCGAGGGCGAGCCTCTGGTAACGCATCGGGTGATGCGGGTAGGGTCGGCAATAACGTCAACCCGGGCTCGGTCGACCCCCGTTTCGGTCAACTGGGCGAACGCTCGTAAGACCGCTGCTGGATCAGTTTGCTGATCGGTCATTCCCGAACATCGGGGAAACGGGTGAGGAGTTCAACGACGTACTCGCTGAGGTTTCTTCGCCATCGCGACTCGTAGGCCTCCGAAGTGCGCCACCCCATGCGACGCAGTTGCAGGCCGCGATCGAGGTGTTGCTCTGCGCGATCGGAGTGCAGCACACAATCGATGGCGACTGCCTTTTCACCTTCGCCGGCGACGACATCGATGACGTGATGGCCAACCTGGTATCCCATTTGCACACGAACACCAGCATCTTCGAGTGCGTCAGCAACTTGAGCAACCCATGGGTCGGCGACATCGGCATTGGTGACGATGTCGACCAACGGCTCTGACCACCCCACGTACTCCCCCGCCAAGCCCGGCGGCTGCTCCACTGAGCACACCACCGCCATCTGCTCACGAGCACGAGTCACCATCACGTTGAACAGGTTCGCCTGGTTTACGAACTGCCACGCCTTCTCGGGCTCATCAGGGCCAACCGTGAAAGAGGCGATCATCACATCGCGCTCATCGCCCTGAAAGTTATGAACCGTCCCGACCCGCAAGCCCAACCGGTCGATGTCGGCCAACGAGAACTTGTCGAGCACCGCCGCTTCCAACGCATCGGCCTGGGCACGGAACGGCGACACCAACCCAATACTCGTCCACCCCTGTGAAGCAAACTCGTCCACGAGTTCCATGCACCGATCGACCTCGACGTGGTTGGCTCCCTTTCCATTGCGGCGCTCCCCAGCA
>CALHXU010000076.1 GCA_938040365.1 uncultured Acidimicrobiales bacterium | reverse complement strand
GACGTTGCGCGATGTTGTGTGCAGCGGCAGAATGGTCCGTCGGATTATCCATCTCGATACCGAACTCATCTCAGGAATCCTTTTTCATGGCAAAGAAGCAAGTCTCCGCAGTTGTAAAGATCCAGATCCCGGCTGGTCAAGCATCGCCGGCTCCACCGGTTGGTACCGCGCTTGGTCCACACGGCGTTGCGATCATGGACTTCTGCAAGGCATACAACGCACAGACCGAGGACAAGCGCGGGCAGGTGATCCCCGTCGAGATCACGATCTTTGAAGATCGCTCGTTCACGTTCATCACAAAGACCCCACCGGCGGCCTTCCTTCTTCGCCAGGCCGCGGGCCTCGACAAGGCAGCTAATGAACCAGGGCGTGAAGTTGCTGGTTCGGTCACCGCAGCACAGGTGAAGGAAATTGCCGAGACGAAGATGGGCGATCTCAACGCCATCGATATCGAAGGCGCGATCCTCCAGATCGAGGGCACTGCACGCTCGATGGGCCTCGAAGTCAAATAGATCGATCGATTTGTCCGCTTGCGGACTCGTCGAGAGAAGCACCGCTCACAGCAACGAAGTTGCGAGCGCAAAACAACCGTCTCCGTATCCACTACCTCAGGTGCGGGACCGAACAATGAGGGAGCCAGTATGGCTAAAGGAAAGAAGTATCAGAACGCTGCTCGAGGCTATGACCTCGAGCGCCAGCACTCGATCACCGAGGCATCGACGATCGTCGCAGGGTTCCCTAAGCGGAACTATGAGGAGACCGTCGATATGGTCTTGCGCCTCGGCGTCGATCCTCGTAAGGCCGATGAGATGATCCGTGGCACGGTTTCGTTGCCAGCCGGCACCGGCAAGGCGGTTCGCGTTGCAGTGTTTGCTCAGGGCGATCAGGCCCAGGCGGCACGCGATGCCGGAGCCGAGTTCGTCGGCGCCGAAGACCTCGCTGAACAGGTCGAGGGTGGCATGCTCGACTTTGATGTGACGATCGCAGCGCCCGACATGATGCCGATCGTCGGAAAGCTCGGTCGAGTGCTCGGCCCACGTAGCCTCATGCCCAACCCCAAGACCGGTACGGTCACGCCCGACGTTGGCAAGGCCGTCGAGGAGTTCAAAGGTGGCAAGGTTGAATTCCGCACCGACAAGTTCGCGAACGTTCACGTGCCTGTTGGCAAGGTGAGCTTCAGCGACGAAGACATTGCAAAGAACATCGAGTCGGTCGTGGAGGAGCTGAAGCGCCTCAAGCCAGCCGGCGCGAAGGGCCAATACATCAAGAAGGCGAGCATCAGCTCGACGATGGGCCCAAGCATCAAGATCGACGTTTCAGGAATGTAAATCTGTCTCGCAAGCTCGGTAATCCCGCTCGTACGCGAGTGGGATTACCGAAATCCCGATAGCATCGCTGTCGGTTTACAAATTTCAATACTTGCCCAAGACCTCACGCACACCAAGAAGCCGTGAGTAGGTGATCGAAAGAATGCGCTTAACGGTGCCCCTTCTGGACGTTCGCTTTGTCTTATGCGAGCGTCCATTCTGCTTTTCAGTGTGGACATACACACAGGAGTGACACCATGGGAGAACCACGAGCCGACAAGGTTGCGGTGGTTGCCGAGGTCAAGGAAAAGCTTGAGACCGCCGACGGCGTTCTGCTTACCGAGTATCGCGGCATAGACGTTCCCGGCATGGCCGAGTTGCGAGCATCGCTTCGTCCATCCGGTGGCGAGTACAAGATTTACAAGAACACGCTGGTCAAGCTTGCAGCTAATGAGCTCGGCATGGATCTCGACGAGTTGCTCGTTGGCCCGACCGCGCTTGCGATCGTCGGCGAGTCCCCCGATGGGTCCAAAGGTGACGCTGCTGCTGTAGCAAAGGCCCTCAAAGAGTACGGAAAGACGAACACCGCACTTGTTATCAAGGGTGGCGTGCTCGATGGCAAGGCGGTAACCGCCGAAGAGATCAAGGCACTCGCCGAGCTTCCTTCCCGCGATGTGCTGTTCGCTGAGTTCGCTGGCGCTATGGAACACATGCTCCAAGACTTTGCTGGTGTGCTCGACAACAAGCTTCAAGAGTTTGTTGGATGCATGGAGGCACTCGTCGAAAAGGGCGGCCCCGGCGGCGCTGGCAACAGCGACCCAGGAGCTGCGTCAGACAGCGACGCAGCGCCAGCTGATGATGATGCTGCTGCGTCAGACAGCGACGAAACCCCTCAGGACGCAGCGCCAGCTGATGATGATGCTGCTGCGGCAGACAGCGACGCAGCGCCAGCTGAGGAGACACCTCAGGATGCAGCGCCAGCCGAAGAGGCCGCCGCTGATGAGGTTTCGGCCGATGATGCCGACCAAGACGCTGGCGCCGAAGAAGAAACGCCGGCTGACGAAGCCGAATAATCCCACTATCTACATCTTTATCCACCAATCGCACTACAGACCGAAGAAACAGGAGAGCTGAAATGGCTACCAAGGAAGAAATTCTCGAGAGCATCGAGAGCATGACCGTCCTCGAGTTCAAGGAACTCCTCGACGAATTCAAGGAGCGCTTTGACGTCACTGCTGCGGCACCCGTCATGATGGGTGGTCCAATGCCAGGTGGCGGCGGCGACGCAGCTGCTGAAGACGAGCAGAGCGAGTTCGACGTCATCTTGTCCGCCGCTGGCGACAAGAAGATCGGCGTCATCAAGGTCGTTCGTGAACTCACCGGCGCAGGCCTCAAGGACGCAAAGGAAATGGTTGACGGCGCACCGGCAACCGTCCTTGAGAAGGCATCGAAGGAAGATGCAGAGAAGGCCAAGGCTGCAATCGAAGAAGCCGGCGGCATCTGCGAGCTTAAGTAATTTCCTTTCCGAATCGCACCGTCGATTCGGCCACAATTTATGCGACGATCCGGTGCTTGCGAACCCCGCTCTGCACCGGGTCGTCGATTTTTTCACTTGACCAAACCATCCGCGATTCGTTACCGTTTGGCCAGCACCGCAGAACATGTGGGGCTGGACTGGCGTGCCCGTTTGCGGTTATGACGGTTATGGCGTTAGGCTGCAGGATTGTCGCGGCGTTTTCGGGTGATTCTTCACAACATTGCTGATTTTTGGCGTGTTTGAGGACCGTTGCTTTGTGAATGCTTCGATGTTGCCCGACGTCGCCCTCCGTCGCCCTCAGGAGACCCTGTGTCCTCACGCTCTGTTGCCCTCGACCGCTACTCGTTCGGAAATATCGACGAAACGCTCGAACTCCCTGACCTGATCGCTGTTCAGCGAGAATCTTTTGTCTGGCTACTCGAGGAGGGTCTCGCTGAGACGTTCCGCGACATCAGCCCGATCAAGGACTTCTCCGAGACGCTTCAGCTCGAGCTCGAGTTCGATCCGAACGACGAAGACTTGCGTCCGCCGCCGAAGTTCTCGGTAGAGGAGTGCAAAGAAAAGGACATGACCTACAGCGCGCCGATCTTTGTGCGCGCTCGGTTCATGAACTCCAACACCGGCGAGATCAAAGAGCAGACCGTCTTCATGGGCGACTTCCCAATGATGACCGATCGCGGCACGTTCGTGATTAACGGCACCGAGCGTGTTGTCGTATCTCAGCTCGTTCGTTCACCTGGCGTCATCTTCCAGCCGGGCGAGCGGTATCGCCTTCGTAACCTCGCAAAGCACCAGCTCGTTACCGGCACCATTCACCCGTACCGCGGCGAATGGATCGAGTTCGATGTCGAGCAAAAGCCTGGCAAGGACGTCACCGCTGGAACCCGTGTTGCCCGCAAGCGTCGCCTCAGCCTGTTCGTGCTGCTTCGTGCCCTCGGGTTCGACGAAGAGAATGCTCCTGGCTTCCTCGATAAGTTCGTCAACCACTTCGACTTCCTCGAAGGACAGTGGGAAAAGGACCGCGAGCTCGCGCCGACCCAAGAAGAAGCGCTCATCGAGATCTACAAGCGTGCTCGCCCAGGTGAGCCGCCATCAGCTGAGTCTGCTCGCAATTACTTCAAGAACGCCTTCTTCGAGAGTCGGCGCTATGACCTCAGCCGTGTTGGCCGTTACAAGCTCAACCGCAAGCTCGGTCCTGAGATGGATCGCCTCGAAGAGCTGTTCAAGCTCGACCTCGAGCGCCCCGAGATCGACCAGTCGGTCCTCACCCAAGCCGAGGTCCTCGCAACGTGTTCGTACCTGTTGCACCTCGCAAAGGGCGAGCCCGGTTACCGCCTCGATGATCAGGATCACTTCGCAAACCGTCGCATTCGCAGCGTTGGCGAACTGATTCAAAATCAGGTCCGTATTGGTCTGTCGCGTATGGAACGTGTTGTTCGCGAGCGCATGACCACCCAAGACGTCGAGGCCATCACGCCGCAGACGCTCATCAACATCCGTCCTGTCGTTGCGGCGATCAAGGAGTTCTTCGGAACCTCCCAGCTCTCCCAGTTCATGGATCAGGTCAACCCGCTTTCGGGCCTCACCCACCGCCGCCGTCTTTCGGCGCTCGGCCCGGGTGGTTTGTCTCGTGAGCGTGCTGGCTTCGAAGTGCGAGACGTTCACTTCTCTCACTATGGCCGTATGTGCCCAATCGAGACTCCCGAGGGTCCAAACATCGGTCTCATCGGTGCGCTTGCCACCTACGGGCGAGTCAATCCGTTTGGGTTCATTGAATCGCCGTACCGCGTCGTCAAAAAGGGCAAGGTCACCAACGAGATTCTCTACCTCGCAGCTGATGAGGAAGAGGAATACGTCGTTGCTCAGGCCAACGCGAAGGTCGACGACAAGGGCAACTTCACCGACGCCCGCGTCCTCGTGCGCCGGTCGCCGCAAGCCGCATCGCTTCAAGACCTTCGTCTTCAGCTCGAACAAGACGTCTTCTTCGGTGCAACGACCGAGATCTCGGCCGTGCCGCCAGACGAAGTCCAGCTCATGGACGTTTCGCCAAAGCAGATCATCTCGATCGCTACTGCGTTGATTCCATTCGTCGAGCACGACGATGCAAACCGTGCGCTCATGGGTGCAAACATGCAGCGTCAGGCTGTTCCACTTATCGCTGCTGAAGCGCCCTACATCGGCACCGGCGTCGAAGGTCGAGCCGCACGCGACGCTGCGAACATGGTCATTGCTGAAGATGACGGTGTTGTCACCGAACTCGACGGACGCACGATGACCCTCGAGTACAAGACGATGGGCAAGGTCGTCTATCGCCTGCTCAAGTTCGAGCGTTCGAACCAGGACACCTCGATCAACCAGAAGCCACGCGTGGTCGAAGGCCAAGCGGTCAAAAAGGGCACGATCCTAGCCGATGGTCCGTCGACCGATCACGGTGAACTTGCACTTGGAAAGAACCTCCTCGTCGCCTTCATGACCTGGGAGGGTTACAACTTTGAGGATGCGATCATCCTCTCCGAGCGCCTGGTGCGTGATGACGTCCTGACGTCGATCCACATTCATGAGCACGAAATCGATGCTCGCGACACCAAGCTCGGCCCCGAGGAGATCACCCGGGATATCCCGAACCTCTCCGATGACATCCTCGCCGACCTCGACGAGCGCGGCATCATCCGTGTTGGCGCCGACGTCAACCCAGGCGACGTGCTCGTCGGCAAGGTCACGCCAAAGGGCGAGACCGAGCTGACCCCAGAAGAGCGGCTTCTCCGTGCCATCTTCGGCGAGAAGGCTCGCGAAGTTCGCGATACGTCGCTCAAGGTGCCACACGGCGAGACCGGCAAGGTCATCGACGTCAAGGTGTTCAGCCGCGACGACAACCACGAACTGCCACCTGGTGTGAACCAGTTGGTTCGTGTCTATGTTGGCCAAAAGCGCAAGATCAGCGTGGGCGACAAGCTCGCTGGTCGCCACGGCAACAAGGGCGTCATCAGCCGGATTCTTCCGGTCGAGGACATGCCGCACATGGCCGATGGCACACCGGTCGACATCATCCTCAACCCACTCGGTGTTCCTTCTCGAATGAATGTGGGCCAGGTGCTCGAAACGCACCTTGGTTACGCCGCTCGTTGGGGCTGGGAGATCGACGGAAAGCAGGTCGGTCTCGATCCAATCCTCGGCACCGAGTACAAGACCCGTCCAACCACGCGTCCAGCAACGCTGGTCGCAACGCCATCGTTCGACGGTGCGAAGTGGGACGAGGTTGAACTTGCTGGCAAGCACCCAACGATCCAGGAAATCTTCCGGAACATGAACCCTGAGCGCGCCGATGGCAAGCGCATGGTTCAAGACGATGGAAAGCAGATCCTCTTCAACGGCCGCACCGGCGAGCAGTACGACAATCCAATCACCGTTGGATTCATGTACATCTTGAAGCTCGCTCACTTGGTCGACGACAAGATCCACGCTCGTTCAACCGGTCCGTACTCCATGATCACCCAGCAGCCGCTCGGTGGTAAGGCCCAGTTCGGTGGCCAGCGCTTTGGTGAGATGGAAGTGTGGGCCCTCGAGGCCTACGGCGCGGCCTACTGCTTGCAGGAGCTGCTCACTATCAAGTCCGACGATGTTCTTGGCCGAGTCAAGGTCTACGAGGCAATCGTCAAGGGCGAGAACATCCCCGAGCCGGGAATCCCCGAGAGCTTCAAGGTTCTCATCAAGGAAATGCAGGCACTCTGCCTCAACGTCGAGGTTCTCGATAAGCAGGGCGCCGATGTCGAACTCCGCGAGATCGACGACGAGATTTACCGCACAGCCGAGCAACTCGGAATCGACCTTTCCCGCCCTGAGCGCGGATCGGACGAGGAAGATGCCCGTCGTGAAGCTGAGCGTGCAGCACGCTTCGCTGGCAACTAATGACAATCGATACGACAAAGAACGGTCCAGGAGACGAATCTGCGCATGAGAGCCCGCAGGGCTCGAACTCGCAGCGAGGAATAGCATGCTTGATGTAAACGACTTTGATCAGATTCGAATTGGTTTGGCTACTGCGGATTCCATCCGCATGTGGTCGAACGGCGAGGTCAAGAAGCCCGAGACGATCAACTACCGCACGCTGAAGCCCGAGAAAGACGGCCTCTTCTGCGAAAAGATCTTCGGTCCTACGAAGGACTGGGAGTGCTACTGCGGCAAGTACAAGCGCGTGCGCTTCAAGGGCATTATTTGCGAGCGCTGTGGCGTCGAGGTAACTCGCTCAAAGGTTCGCCGTGAGCGTATGGCCCATATCGAACTCGCCGCACCCGTGGTCCACATCTGGTACCTCCGCGGTACCCGTTCGTGGTTGGCGTACCTGCTCATGGGTACCGAGCCAAAAGAAGAGCTGAAAGCCAAGCAGCTCGAGAAGGTCATCTACTTCGCTGCGAACCTCGTGACGTGGGTCGATGAGGAACGCCGCGACGAGGACCTCCAGAACCTCGAAGCCGAGATGCTCGCCGAGCGCGATGAACTCGAAAAAGAGATGGAGCTCGAACTTGCCTCTGTCCACGAGGACCTCGAAGCCGAGGTTGCTCAGATGGAAAAGGACAAGGCGAAGGACACCGAGATCAAGGCTCGCCAGCGCGCGGTCGACAAGGACCTCGCCATGGTGCGCGAGCGCTACGAGATGGAAATCGACGTCCTCACTCGCAGCTTCGATGAGTTCAAGAGCCTCTTCGCTCGACAGATCATCGAAGATGAGATGCTGTGGCGCGAGATGCACATCCGCTACGCCGACTACTTCGAAGGCGGAATGGGCGCAGGCGCACTCGCTGCGCTTATCGCCCGCATCGATTTCGATGACGAAGAGGTCAAGCTCCGTGCACAGATCGATCCGCCAGAGGGCGTGAAGGGTCTGTCCGCGCAACGTAAGCAAAAGGCGATCAAGCGCCTCAAGATCGTCGCCGCGTTCAACCGTCGCGACGAACGCGGCAACCGGGTCAACGACCCTCGCGCCATGATCCTCGATGTTGTTCCGGTGATTCCACCAGAGCTTCGCCCAATGGTGCAGCTCGATGGTGGCCGGTTCGCAACGTCGGACCTCAACGACCTCTACCGTCGTGTGATCAACCGCAACAACCGCCTCAAGCGACTGCTCGATCTCGGGGCTCCCGAGATCATCGTCAACAACGAAAAGCGCATGCTCCAAGAGGCTGTCGATGCGTTGTTCGATAACGGCCGTCGCGGCCGTCCAGTAACCGGTCCTGGCAACCGCCCACTCAAGTCCCTCTCGGACATGTTGAAGGGCAAGCAGGGCCGTTTCCGTCAGAACCTTCTCGGCAAGCGAGTCGATTACTCGGGCCGTTCGGTCATCGTTGTTGGACCAACGCTGAAGTTGCACCAGTGCGGTCTTCCAAAGCTCATGGCACTCGAGCTGTTCAAGCCGTTCGTGATGAAGCGTTTGGTCGATGGCGACATTGCCCAAAACATCAAGTCTGCAAAGCGCATGGTCGAGCGTCGCAAGCCACAGGTTTGGGATGTTCTCGATGACGTCATCAAGGAACACCCGGTGCTGTTGAACCGTGCGCCGACGCTTCACCGCCTCGGTATTCAGGCCTTTGAGCCTGTCCTTGTCGAAGGCAAGGCAATCCAGCTTCACCCGCTGGTTTGCACCGCCTTCAACGCTGACTTCGACGGCGACCAGATGGCGGTCCACCTGCCGCTGTCGGCTGAAGCACAGGCAGAGGCTCGTGTCCTCATGCTCTCGGCGAACAACGTGCTGAGCCCCGCTAATGGCCGTCCGCTCGTCACGCCGACCCAGGACATGATCATCGGCGCCTTCTACCTCAGCCAGCTCGTTCCTGGATCCGACGGCGAAGGCCGCACGTTCCGTGATCTCGACGAAGTGAAGATGGCCTACGAGATTGGTGATGTGAACCTCCACGCCGAGGTCACCTACCGTCACCCATTGCTTCTCGAGACCCCAGCGAATGGCGAAGCAGCGGTCTACACCAAGACCACCATTGGACGAATTCTGTTCAACTCGGTGCTTCCCGAGAACTTCCGGTTTATCAACGAGCCAATCGCGAAGGGCGTCATGGGCGACCTCGTCGACACGCTTGCCCGCGAGTACCCAAAGGCTGTTGTTGCCCGCTCGCTCGATGGCATCAAGAACCTGTGTTACCGCTACGCAACTCAGTCGGGCCTCACCGTCTCGATCGACGATGTGAAGACCCCAGACTCAAAGCGCGGCATTCTCGATGCACACGAAAAGGACGCAGAGAAGGTCGAGACCCAGTTCCGACGCGGCATCATCACCGATGGTGAACGTCGTCAGAAGGAAGTTGAGATCTGGTCCGAAGCAACCGAGCAGGTCAAGAACGAGATGGAGGCTGGCCTGAAGGCCGAGCACTTCAACCCGATCGACATGATGGTTACCTCGGGTGCTCGAGGAAACATGATGCAGGTCCGCCAGATCGCGGGTATGCGTGGTCTTGTTGCGAACCCTCGTGGCGACATGATTCCTCGTCCGATCAAGAGCAACTTTCGTGAAGGTCTTGCGATGCTCGAGTACTACATCGCTACCCCGGGTGCTCGTAAGGGCCTTGTCGATACTGCACTCCGTACTGCTGACTCGGGCTACCTGACCCGTCGACTCGTCGACGTTGCTCAGGAACTCATCGTCAACACCGAGGATCCGTTCGCCGCAGGCGGCACAGTTCGAGGTATCTGGCTCGAAGACGTCATGCCAGAGACCGCTGGGCATCGCACCTACTTGGAGACTCGTCTCCTGAGCCGTGTGCTCGCTGACGATGTCACGTTGGCTGACGGCACGGTGTTCCCTGCGGGTACTGAAGTTGACGAAGGTCAGATGATCGCCATGCGCGACGACACCACGATCGATCGTGTGCGAGTGCTCTCGCCGCTCACCGACGAATCGGATCGTGGCGTTTCAGCACACTGCTACGGCACGTCGCTGGCTACCGGCCAGACGATCGAGCCTGGCGAAGCTGTTGGCGTTATTGCAGCCCAGTCGATCGGTGAGCCGGGAACCCAGCTCACCATGCGTACCTTCCACACCGGTGGTGTGGCCGGCGGTGGCGATATCGCTGGTGGTCTCCCACGCGTGGTCGAGCTGTTCGAAGCTCGCTCGCCAAAGGGCAAGGCAACGCTCGCTGCAACCAGTGGCGTTGTTCGCGTCGGCGAAGATGATGGCAAGGGTCGCACGATCCTGATCATTGGAGACGATGGCACCGAAGACGTGTACACCGTGCCGTCACTGGCTCGTCTCGAGGTAAACGACGGCGATGAAATCACCGCAGGTGATGCAATCGTCGAAGGTCCTCGTGACCCGAAGGAACTCATGGACATCAAGGGTGTGCGTGAAACGCAGCGCTACTTGGTCGAAGAGGTCCAAAAGGTATACCGAGACCAGGGTGTGTCGATTCATGACAAGCACATCGAGCTGATCGTTCGTCAGATGACGCGCCGCATTGCGGTGTCTGAACCTGGTGACTCTGACTTCCTTCCAGGTGAGAGCGTCGATTCAAAGATCTACTCCGACGCAAACCGCCAGTTGGTTCAGGAAGGTAAGCGACCAGCCGAAGGACGCCCACAGTTGATGGGTATCACCAAGGCATCGCTCGCCACCGAATCGTGGTTGTCGGCCGCATCGTTCCAGGAAACAACTCGTGTCCTCACCGAGGCAGCGATCGAATCCAAGAGCGATGGCCTGATTGGTCTCAAAGAGAACATCATCATCGGAAAGCTGATCCCAGCAGGTACCGGCATTGCCGAATACCGCAAGGTCGAGCCACATGCGCCCGACTACACCCCGATGGAGTTCTACAGCTCAGCCGACGAGGACGAAGACCTCGCCGACTGGTTGGCGAACCGCAGCGATGCTGTTGGCCTGCTCGGAGACACACCGACGAGCTAACGACGCTCGAAAAACGAACCGATTGAGTAGCCCCCGGCCACCGGCCGGGGGTTTCTCGTTTCTGCTTGGATTCCGCCGATAGGAACACACCATGTCAGTTGAAGGATGGATCACACTCTTGGTGTTAGCGGCCATGGTCGTGGGGCTCGTTCGCGGGCTGGTTTCTCCGCCCGCTGGCATCATTGGATCAGCAGCGTTGCTCTATGTTCTCGGCGTTACGACCGCCAGCGAGGCGTTCTCGGGATTTTCGAACACCGCGCCGATAACGGTCGCTGGCCTCTATGTGATCGCCGGTGCGGTGGAAAAGACTGGTGCGCTTCAGCCCCTCGTCTCGCGGGTGCTCGCGGAACCGCGTGCGGTTCGCCTCGATCTTGTCCGACTCGTCGTCCCGGCGTCGTTCGGGAGTGCGTTCCTCGCAAACACGCCAATCGTTGCAATGCTCACCCCTGCGGTAACCCGGTGGGCAGACGAGAAGGGGAGGAGCGCGTCGACCTTTTTGATTCCGCTTTCGTACGCGACGATCTTTGGCGGTGCGGTCACCGCAATTGGAACGTCGACAAACCTCGTTGCTTCAGGTCTTCTCGAAGAGGAAGGGCTGGGTGCCTTGGGGTTGTTCGAGCTGGCGAAGATCGGCCTTCCACTCGCGCTGGCTGGCGTCGTGTTGATCGTGGTGCTCGCCCCGATTGTGTTGCCCGAGCGGCGCCGCCCGCGCAAGGCCGAAGCGGGACGTTCCTTTACGGTGAGGATGAGCGTGGAAGTTGGAGGCGCCGTCGATGGCGCGTCGGTTGAAGGTGCTGGACTCCGATCGCTGAGCGGGGTGTACCTCGTCGAGGTAGAACGTCCCGGGCGCGTTATTGCGCCGGTTCGCCCCACACAGACGCTGCGCGGAGGCGACACGCTCGTCTTTGCAGGCAGCGTGGACGACGTTGTCGACCTGCAGGGCATCTCGGGGTTGGCTGCAGCCGAATCTGACGCGCTCGATGCGTTGCACGCTAATCACGACGTTGCATTCTTCGAGGTCGTGGTTGGGCCGAGTTCGCCGCTTGCGGGTCGTACTCCCGCCGAGGTTGGATTCCGTCAACGGTACAACGGCGCGATCTTGGCGGTCCATCGCAGCGGCGAACAGTTGGCCGGGAAACTCGGCACTGCTCGACTTCGTACCGGTGACACCTTGCTCGTCGTTGCCGAGAAGGGGTTTCGTACCCGGTGGCGTGATTCGGGTGAGTTCCTCCTCGTCTCGCGCCTCGATGCCGAGATGTCGGGCGCCTCATCAAAGTCGATCTGGGCATGGGCCGCGATAGCGCTCGTCGTTGCGCTCCCACTGTTCAACGTCATGTCAGTAACCCGGAGCACGATCATGGCGGCGATACTGCTCGTCGGAGCCGGCGTCCTTCGCCCGAGGGAGGCGCGTGACGCGGTCGACGTCAACGTCGTGCTGATGATCGGAGGCGCCTTTGGTCTTGGCCAAGCCGTATCGAATTCGGGTCTCGCCGACGAGATTTCGGCGACGTTGCTGACCAGCGTCGGTTCCGCTGGAACCTTCGGCGCGGTCGTTGGCGTTGTGCTCACGACGATGGTCCTCACCGAACTGATCACGAACGCGGCCGCCGTTGCGCTCGTGTTCCCGATCGCGCTCGACGTTGCGGAGCGATCTGGCCTTGATCCTCGTCTGATGGTGATGGGCGCCGCAGTCGCTGGGTCGGCGTCGTTTCTCACCCCGGTTGGCTATCAAACAAACACCATGGTGTACGGGCCAGGCGGCTACCGCTTCACCGACTACTTGCGACTCGGGGTTCCGTTGTCAGTGTTGTCGATCGTCGTGATCAGCACGATCGTGACGAGTCTCGGCGGCGCCTAGGCCTCAAGAGCCACCAGTGGGATTACGATGCTCATCGAAAGTCTGGGTCGTTGAACCAGAGCCGAGCAGAAGCGGTTGATCCCGGACTTGTGTCGAGCCACCATTCGCATTGTTGAAAGCCCTCTTGGCGGCCATCGTCGTGGAAGTAGAGCAAGGCGACAAACCGGTCGCCGTCGGGCGAATTCTTGAACCATTTCCGGGCCCGCCGAAGCCACAGCGCTTTATCGCCGGGAGCGCCCCGATCGGATCCGAACTCACCGAGCATGAGCTGTTTGTCGGGGTGCTGGTTCGCAAACGCCAAGAACGGTTCCATGTCTTCGGCGAGGTCAATCCATGGGTCGCTCGAGTTGTTGCGACAGTTGTTCCAGTTGTACTCGTCTGAGCCAATGATGTCGACGACGTCGTCACCGGGGTACCAAAGCTCGGCTCGTCGACGATCGTTCGAGTTAAAGCGGCCAACCTCGAATGACCACTCGGTGAGGATCACCGCGTGCTGAACGTTTGTCACGCCTTCTGCATCGAAGATGTTGTGGATTCTGCGGAATGCTGCTCGGAAATCTGCTGACGATCCATGGGCCGAGTTCTTGCCCTGTTCGGGTTCGTGATGGAAATTGAAGATCACGGGTTCGCCGTATCGGCGAATTCCATCTGCCATCCGGACCATGTCGGCATAGAGCGCTGAGCCGGGCCGTGCGTTTGCAATCTGGGCCCAAGGAATAACATCGCCGTTCCTTCGAACGGGTTTCACCGAGATGGTCAGGTCACGTCCCCCGTCGCGAACGAATCGGTGGAATGGTTTGTCCTGCCCGATTTTGTCCTCCCATCTGTTGAACCCGCGCACCATTGGAAGCTTCGTGCCGAGCGTCGCCTCAAGTTCGAGAACGGCGTCGATATTGCTCTGAGATCCGAGCGGCTGAGCGTACGCACCGATCGTGGGAGTGCGGTTAGCTTGAGCCTCTGCAGTGGTGTTTGAGTAGAGAAAAAACGCAGTGAGTGCACTTATTCCAACCAGTATTACGAACAGTTTGCGAAATGAAATGTAACTGACCATAACAGTGGTCTAGTCAATAGCGAGGCGTCATGCCAACAGCAGCGCAGTTCTTTCACGGCACTGTCACCACTCCAAAAGGGCCATCAGCGCCCTCGAGAGCGCCGGCAGATTGCGTGCGCGGCCTTTCGCGCTAGCCGTTGGTCAACGTATTGAAGTACGGGTCGTTCGCCAGCTGGTTCCAACCGTTGCGCGCCGGGGTGCTGGTATCGACTCGCCAATCGGCGTGACCTTGGAACGTAAAGTCCTTGTCGAAGTACACCACCGCGTCGATCTCGGGAAGATCGTTTTGGAGGAGCGCGGGGAGGTTTCGGAACCAGCTCGCCTTTCCTTGCGGAGCATCGAGCGCCTCGTTCGACCCGGTTTCTCCAATGATGATCGGCAGGCCGCGGGGTTCGGCCCATGCATAGAAGTCGCCAAAGATGTCGTTGAAATCAACCCACTCGGGACTATTGATCGAGTCGGCCCAGTTGTAGCCGTCAGCGCACAACCAGTCGACGTTTTCGTCGCCGGGATACCACGGTGTTGGATCGCCACCGTCCCAGAACAAGAACTCGTTTGGACACCACACAAACTCGGCATTGTCGGCGCCGACCTCGTCAAAGATCGAACGGACATGGAGCCACGCCGCAATGAAGTCTTCACCCGAATGCACCCACGCCCGTCGGCGGTTGGCATCCATCTCCCAGAGCCAGCGGAGCATGACCGGCTGTTCGAGATCGCGCACCGATGCTGCTTGGGTTCGGATCCAGTCGTCGTGTTGACCGTTCTGGATTTCGATCGTGTCGGTCCCGTTCCACGAAATCATCAGAATTCGCCCGTCCTCGAGGTGCATCAAATCGTCCTCGGTCGGGATTGCGGTATCCCATGAATGAAAGACATGGCCAATGTCGAGCTGTCGGCCCGCAGCCTGCTCTAGAGCCTCGAAACGCGGTCCGCGCTCGGCGCCGGTGAGTCCGGTTGAAACGCCGAGCAATGCCCCTTCGTGGTCAGCGTCGATGTTGATGAGTGGCGAGGTGGGAAACCTCGCGCCTTGCGGATTTTGCCCCGCTGGTTCGCCGCCATCATCTCCGGCTGGTGGTTGCGGGTCTTGCCCAGCGAGATTCGAAATGTCAGCTTCGATCTCGGCAATTTCGGCTTCGAGCTCGGCGAGGCGTGCTCGAAGCGCCGCAATGTCGGAGTCGGAGCCGTCTGCGGTAGCGGCATTCGGTGCGCCGGTATCGCCGTTCGCGTTCGCTGAGGAAGCACTTGGAATCGTCGAAGAACAGGCCGTAAGGAGGACCAACAATGCGACTAACGGCCCACGAAATGCTCTGGTTCTGGTCCAAGGCGTTCGGTAGTGTCTTGATTGAACCAAGGAATTGACTCTCACTCTTTGTAGTGGTATTTGGCGAACTGTTTAAGGGTAGCTCTCAAATGTCGAACATAAGAGGGCTAGGTAAACCACGAACTAGGCCAGGTAGCTAAGAAACAGTCTGGAACAGCTCTCGTCCAAAGTCTCGGCAACACACGCGACTTACACAATGGGCGAAACGTCCCTTACTCAGACTCGCTGCGAAATTCACCCGTAATTGCATGGCCTTTTCTCCACGATGAAATTCCAGCGTTGCGCTGGCAGGAAAACACGACATGAATGATGATGACATCGAGCTCGGTAATTACGGACGAATTTTGCGTCGTAGCTGGTGGGTTCTAGCGATCGGCGCCGTCGTTGGCGTTTTGCTGGCCATTTTGTTGCTCCCCTCGGCGAGCAGATTTCATGAGTCGAGCGTGTCGGTGCTCTTGGTGCCCGGCGACTCTGACCTCCAACAAGGCAACGACCTCATCAACGAGGACACCGAGATTGGCATTGCCGTCTCCCAGGTGATCGGCGACCGTGTTGTGAGCCAGGTCGAGGACCTCACACTCGATGAGTGGAGCGAAGGTCTCTTTCTTTCAGCCTGTCTCAATGCGGAAAACATCGTCACAAACGACAGCTGCAGCAGTCAGATTTTGGAATTCACCTTCCAGGCAGACTCACCAGAGCAGGCCGAACAAGTCGTGAGCGTCACCGCCGATACCTATCTTGAGTTCCGCCGCGACCGCGAGCAGGCGCTGCGTTCTGTGAGCATCGAAAACCTCGAAGCCGAGGTTGAAGAGCTCGACACGCGTGGGGCTACAGAGCGAGCTGCGTTCCTCGTCGCCGAAGAAGATTCGCTCGAAGCTGAACTCATCGAGCGTCGACTTCGCGACATCGAAGACACCAAGCTCACCGTCGTTAGCCAACTCACCGACCTTCGAAGCCGTTCGAGTGAAGTAGGTAGCCTGCTCGGCTCCCCGTCGGTTCCCGAAGCTGGAAGCACCGGCATCCCGTTCCTGTTTGCAGTTATTTCGGGCGTCCTTCTCGGGCTCATGCTCGGCGCGGTCGTGGCAATTGCCCTCGACCGTCTCGACCGGCGAGTCGCCGGCGCCGACGAACTCGAAGCCGACCTTGGCGTCCCAATCCTCGGTGATATTCCTCGAATTACCCAAGACAGCCCGGCGCTGGTCACCGCAGTTAGTGCCCATACACCGGGTGCCGAAGCATTCCGTCGCGTTGCTGCTGCGGTCCTCGCACAGCGCTCCGGTGGCGAGGTCAACTCGATCGCCATCGTTGGTGCCAATGACGGCGAAGGTCGTACGACGACCACCATCAACCTCGCGCTCGCAATCGCACAGACCGGTCGTGATGTCTTGGTCGTGAACACCGATCGCCGTAACCCGGTCATCGATCGAATCTTTGGCATGGTCGGCGAACCAGGTCTCAACGACTTCCTTCGCTCGAAGGCCGACATTGCAGATGCACACCACGCGATTGAGAACGCAAGCCAGCGCGTCGGAATTCGCTTGTTCGCAAGCGGAACAGGGGCGGACGTTTCGGTATCGAGCGCTGCGCTCAAGTCGCTCATCGCTGCGGCGAAGGAACGCAACATGATCGTCGTGTTCGATACGCCACCAGCGTTGACCCATGCGGGTGGTCTTCAGATTGCCGCCGAGGTCGACTCGGTCCTCGCCGTCGCAGCCGCTGGTCGAAGCCGACGGAGCGAACTCGACGAACTTCGCAGCCAGCTCGACAACGTGCAGGCCTACGTCGCCGGTGCTGTATTCAACCGAACGAGCCGTCTCAGCCTCCTGCCTGCGGGCTACGGCGACATCGCCACGATTTCGATTCCGACCGGCGTTCCGGGCAACGTCGCGAACGGGTCGCGCAACCCATTTGTGTCAGACGAATATCGCGCTGCGGTAAATGGAACAGGAGCTGCGGTGAACGGTAATGCTGCGGTGAACGGTAATGCTGCGGTGCCACAAGCTGGTCCGCAAGAGTATTCAAACGCAACCGCCGGTCCGAGCAATCCTCAGCAAAACCCCTCACAGTCCGAACAACAAAGCACACAGTCACAGCACGCAGTGGCTGCGGCTGCGGGAGCAACCAACCACCAGGAAGCACCTGGGTATGTAACCCAACCACCGCCCGGAGAGGGTCAGCCCGCTATGGATAAATTCGCGAGCATCGAGGGACTCTTCCGATCCGAACCGGACGGAGAGACAAAATGACGAACGAATCGATCGTGTCGGTTTTGCCCGAGTCAGACCAGCCGTTAAAGATCGCGCTCGTTGGCTCGTCGGGTGGTCACCTCGCGCACCTCTTGGTGCTCAAGTCATGGTGGGAAAAACACGATCGCTTTTGGGTGACCTTCAATATGCCCGATAGTCATGATCTGCTCGAGTCTGAGCGGTGTGAGTGGGCGCACTACCCAACGACGCGCAACATCCCAAACCTGGTTCGCAACATGGGACTTGCATTGCGAGTACTTCGTAGCGAACGTCCAGACGTCATTGTCTCGACCGGTGCCGCGGTCGCGTTTCCTTTCTTTGTGCTCGGTCGAATGATGGGCATCAAGACCGTATTCATCGAGGTATACGACCGGATTGATCATGCGTCGCTCACCGCTCGTTTGTGCGCGCCCCTCGCAAGTAGCTTCCTCGTGCAATGGGAAGATCAGTTGGTTTTTCACCCGAAGGCTGAATTGATCGGACGGTTGATGTGAGCGAGATGATCAGAATCCCGGCGTCCCGGGCTCCCGGTATTGATCGGCTCTTTGTCTCGGTCGGTACCGACTACCACCGTTTCGATCGTCTTATCTGGTGGCTCGACGAATGGATGTCGGTCGACCGCAATGTTGGCCACGTCATCGTCCAGCGCGGGACGTCGGCTACATCGGAACTCGCACACAGTGTCGAGTACTTGCAGCGCACGCAATTGATCGAGGAGTTTCAACGGGCATCGGTCGTGGTTTGTCACGGCGGACCAGCAACGATCATGGAATGCCGAAAGAACGGCTTGGTTCCAATCGTCGTGCCTCGTGAAGAACGATTCGACGAACACGTCAACGATCACCAGGTCGACTTCTGTGAACGACTCGCAGCCCATGGTGACATTCAACTCGCCCGCACGAAGGACGAGTTCTTTCGCCTGCTCGACTTCGCGGTCGAACGCGGCGCTTCTGAGGTTGCGGTCGACGATGGACATACCGAAGAATCGGTCATGAAGTTCGAAGAGCTGATGGTCGAGCTGTTCGGCTCCCGGGCGCGGAGGTCGCTCAACGGCGTTGCGGATAAGGCGCACGAAACCGAGGAATTGCCCAAGATCCCCGTGGTCTTTATCGGGTCGGTCCCACGTTCTGGCAGCACCATCATGTCGGACCTTCTCAACGAGCACCCGCACATGGTCAATATTGGCGAGCTCGTACATATTTGGCAGCGAGGCGTAGTCGACAACAACCTCTGCGGTTGCGGTCAGCCATTTAGCGATTGCAAGTTCTGGTACAAGGTCGGTGAGATCGCCTTTGGTGGCTGGAATCAGATCTCGGGCGAACGCATGCGGACATTGCAGCGACGAGTCGATCGCACCCGTCATATTCCTGTGCTCTTGACTTCGAAGAACCTGCCCTTCGTCGGTCCGAGCATCACCCAATACGGCGCGGTGGTCACCCGAATCTTGCGGGCCGTTCTTGAAGTTTCCGAAAAGCCCATCATCGTCGATACGTCGAAGCACATTTCGACGGCGCTCTTGCTCCGCCAACTCGATGATGTCGACCTTCGCGTCGTCCACATTGTTCGAGATCCCCGTGGCGTCGCAAATTCTTGGTCGAAGGTGATCGACCGTCCAGAGGTGCAGGGCGGCGCCGAAATGGACCGACTCCATCCAGGCCGGATTGGTCTGCGTTGGCTCTGGTTCAACTGGGCCTTCTCCAACATGGAACGCCTCGGCGTGCCGGCAACGACTATCCGATACGAAGACTTCGTCAAGAAGCCGGTCGAGGCGCTCGATCAAATCTTTCAGTTCGTGGGGCTTGAGTCGACAAGCGAAGCAATGTTTGGTGATGAGCCGCTCATGCTCGGCGAGGGTCACTCGGTTTCAGGAAACCCACGCCGACTCGAAAAGACCGCGGTGGAACTCGCTGTCGATGAAAAGTGGAAGACTGACCTCGATCCAAAGATGGCGTCGCTCGTCAGCGCGGTGACCCGTCCAATGCTGGGCCGCTATCGCTACAGCAAAGAGGGGTAGTCCAATGCAGCAAAGTGTTGCCACCATCGTCGCTACTCGGGACCGTCCCGAACTTCTGCGCGAAACGCTCGCCGCAATTGCTGCGCAAGACTACGACGGCGTCATTACGACCATCGTGATCTTCGACGTCACCGAGCCCGATTACTCGCTCGTCGTCGAAGGTGGGGATCGCCCCGTCATCGTCGTGCCAAACACTCGAAAGCAAGGTTTGCAAGGAGCCCGCAATACCGGGATGCTCGCAACCGAGAGCGACCTCATTGCCTTTTGTGACGACGACGACGTTTGGGTGCCGAGCAAAATTCGTCGCCAGGTCGAAGTTCTGCATGCGAACCCCGACGTCCACTTTGTTGGGTCGGGCGTCATTGTCGAATACGAGGACGAACGCGTCGAACGAGTTCGCGACGAATCGCGACTCACGTTCGACGATTTTCTCGAAAGCCGAGTCTTTGAAGCGCACCCGTCGACCTTCCTGATGCGCCGGGCCGAGCTCACCGACCGCATCGGCCTCATCGATGAGGATGTGCCTGGCGGCTACGGCGAGGACTACGAATGGCTCCTGCGCGCAACGCGAGTGACCGACATGTTGTTGGTGCCCGCCCCGCTCGTTCGCGTGCGTTGGCATACAGCCTCGTTCTACGCAGAGCGGTGGCAGATGCGAATCGACGGCCTTCAGTACATTCTCGATCGTTATCCCGAGTTCGAAAACGAACCGGTCGGTCTTGCTCGGATCTATGGCCAGATGGCCTTTGCGAAGGCATCGCTCGGGGATCGTAAGGGCGCGCTTGAACTTGTGAAGAAGACACTCAAGTTGAACCCGAAGGAGGGCCGCGCTGGCCTTGCTCTGTCAGTAGCTGCAGGTGTTCCGTCGGCGACCGTTGTTTCGCAGCTACAAAAGCGTGGAATGTCTGTCTAATGACAATTCTTGATCCGATCGAGACCGCTGGGGTATCGACCGAACTTCGAAGGACGCGTGTGCGGCCTGGGAAGCAGTTCTCGCTGTTCACCCACCCTGCCGCGCCGTTCTATGTCATTGGCCTTATGCCGATCTTTTGGATCCTCGGCCTCGCGTACTTCACGTTCGCACTCGCGGCGGTTCCCATGGGTATTTCGCTCTTGACGATGAAACCTATTCGTTTCCCAAAGGGAAGCGGTCTCTGGTTCCTCTTTATTGGGTGGATGATCGTTTCGACCGTCACGCTCGACCCGACTGTTTCACGCCTCCTCTCGTGGACGTTGCGCGCTGGTGTATACATCGGTGCCACGATCATCTACCTCTACATCTACAACCTGCCAGCGAAGTACCTGCCGACCGGGCGAATACTCGGCATGATCGCCTATCTTTTTCTCTTCACCGCGATTGTGGGCGGCTACCTCGGACTGTTGCTCGGTGAGGCAAAGTTCCCAACGTTGGCGTCAGTTGCGCTACCTCGATCGATCGCGAACATCGACTTTGTCCGCGCGATCTTCCAGCCGCCGTTCGCCCAAACGCAGGACTTCCTCGGCTTTCCGCTCAATCGGCCGAGCTTTCCCTTCGCGTTCTCCAACGACTGGGGAGCAACGCTGGCACCGGCTACCTTCGCTGCGGTAGCGGCCGCTGGACGCACCCGCCGGGCTCGCCCATTGGTTCCGGTATTCGCGCTTCTTGCCATCGTACCGATGGTGGTATCGGTAAATCGTGGCCTGTGGATCGTGCTCGTTGGCGCAGTCGTCTACGTCGCTGCCCGCCGTGTGTCAACGGGAAATCTGTTGCTCGCTGGACGCCTGATCGTCGCCTTGGTGATCGCCGGTGGCCTCCTTCTTGCATCGCCGATCGGCGACATCGTGAGTCAGCGCACAACGACCGACCACTCGACGAACTCCCGCGGCGATATCTACACCCAGGTGATCGACGCGGTACCCGAATCTCCGCTCCTCGGCTATGGCGCGCCGGTCTCGAATCCGATTCCCTTCCGTCCAGCGATTGGTACCCACGGAAACTTTTGGACTGCGTTGTTTAGTCAAGGCATCCCGGGTGCGATTTTCTACACCGGCTTCTTTGTAACGATGACCTTCAAGACCGGTCGCAGAATTCGGAACCAAGAACAGCTACTGCTGCACTTAGCAGTAGCGTCTTCGTTGCCGACCATGTTCTACTACGACCACCTCCCCGCAGCGCTGCCGATCATGATGATTTGCATCGCCGTATTCTTCCGTGATCGGCGCGACGACGATATTCGCCGTGAGGTGGTGCTCTCCTCGCCGTTGCCAGTCTGATGAGCGCAACGAGCCATGATTGGTGGCAGAGAGTTCTTACTGGACCCGCCGGAACACTCGTCGTTGGCGACGAGGATGGTTCGGCCGAGCGTTATGCCGCCCTGCCGCGTGCGAACAGCCCCCGGGTCGTCGTCGATGTTGCCTGTCGGGTCGCAATGAGCGACGCCCTCGAGCGAATGGCGAGTTCTCGATCATCAAACTCGACGGTTCGCAGTATGGCCAGCTCACTCTCGCCGCTCGTCTCACGTCGAAAGGCCGATTGGTCGGTGCGTTCGCCAGACCCGGTCGGAACGCTCCGCTCGCACCTCTCTGAGATCTTGGGCGTCGCTGTGCAACTCTCGGTCGCCGTTGGTCCGCCGCGACCAAACCTCAAGCCGATCGTGCGGTGCTACAACGATGACCGTCTCGTCGCGGTCGCCAAGCTGGGTCCTGATTCCCACACGAAAAAGATGGTTGAGAACGAAACCGTCTGGTTGTCGGCACTTATGGAGTCGCCGTTGCCCGAGGTTGTCACACCCGAGGTGCTCCACGATGGATCCTTCGGCGACAGCGCTCTGCTCGTAACCGCTCCACTCGACCTCGTCGATGACCTCGGTGTGACGATCGGTGAAATGCCAAACGAAACCCTCCGTGAGTTCTTGCGTTCACGGGTGCACGAGGGCGCCAGCGTCAGCGAGTCAGCATGGTGGGCAGAGCTCGGCGATCGGCTTGGTGACGAGCCGCAGCCACTGTTCAATTCTGCGATCTCACAGGTGATAGCCGACCCGTTCTTTGCCGCCCTTGAAGTTTCGGCTTGGCACGGTGACTGGTCGCCGTGGAACACCGGCCGAACCTCAGATGGACGACTCGCGATCTGGGATTGGGAGCGCGCAACGTCGGGCGTGCCCACCGGCCTCGATGCGTTGCACCTGCACTACCAATATGGCTCTGGCTTTGGCGGTGCGACCCTCGAGCTCGCCGAACAGGGAATCCCACAGGCACATCATCGACTGCTGCACATCATGTACTTACTCGAGGTGTGTGCGCGCCACAACGAAGCCGGTGCGCTCGACACCCCCCGTCACAAGGAAACCGAAGAGACCTTGAGGAGGATGCTCGATGATTGGGCGTAAGGCGCTCGGGAAGGCAACCGCGCTTCCCCAACCAATTCGCGATGCCTACGTGTGGGTCAACCGCAACGTCGGCCAGCTCGATCCCTCCGATCGAGCCGTACCGAACTTTTATGTCGTTGGAACCCAGCGTGGCGGAACGACGTCGCTATTCATCTACTTGCTTTCCCACGAGCTCGTGCACGGACCGCGCCGGGCTAAGGGCGTCCACTATTTCGATACCAACTACGACAAGTCGCTCGATTGGTACGTAGGGAACTTCCCTCGTGTCTCGACACTGCTCGCGCAAGAAAAAGAACATGGGGTGACTCCAGCTGTTGGTGAGGGCGCTCCGTACTACCTGTTCAGCCCGTTCATCCCAGAACGGATCCATGCGGTCAACCCAAACGCTCGCATACTCGCCGTTCTTCGAGAGCCGTTGGATCGTGCCATCTCGCATCACAACCACGAGACGAAGCGCGGATTCGAAACGCTCGGCCTCGAAGCTGCGTTTGAAGCCGAACCGAGTCGCCTCGAAGGCGAGGTCGAAAAGCTCAGTGCCGACCCGACCTACATTTCACTGCCGCACATCCACCACGCATATCTCAGTCGCGGTCAGTACGCCGAACAGCTCCAGCGGTACTTCGATCTCTTTGGCAGCGACAACGTGCTCGTCTTGGACTCGTCCCAGATGTCGGAAAACCCCGAGGCCGTTGTTCGCAAAGCAACCGACTTTCTTGGGCTGCCTCCGCTGACTGGCGTGGACTACCCGCTCTACAACAAGCGCGAGTACGACCCGGTCGACCCAGAAATCCGTGAACGCTTTGGCCACGTATTCGACGCATCGAACCAGGCGCTGCGCGAAATGCTCCCCGAAGGCACCCTCAGCTGGCTCTAATTCGCCGACAATCGCACATTCGCTTCGCTCGGTGTGCTCTGTAACTCGCCGCAATCGCACATCCGCTTCGCTCGGTGTGCTCTGCGGTCTGCCGGAGGCCGAGTCCCTCGGAGCTGGCTTTAACCGGCTTCTGAGTGGGTGACGGGAACTTCGCCCATCCATTCGCGCAACGTGTTCTTCAGCTTGGTTTGCTGAATAAAGATGTCGTGCTCGGGGTCGTTGACCGTCGCGCTTTGCGGAGCCTTGAAGTAGAAGCTCAGCCACTCTTGGACACCAGACTCGCCGGCGCGATGTGCAAGGTCCATAAAGAGTGCGAGGTCGAGGACGATCGGCGCCGCAAGGATCGAGTCGCGGGCGAGCAAGTTGATCTTGATCTGCATTGGGTAGCCGAGCCAACCAAAGATGTCGATGTTGTCCCAGCCTTCTTTCTCGTCGCCGCGAGGTGGGTAGTAATCGATTCGCACTTTGTGATCGATGTTGCCGTAGAGCGAGGGGTAGACCTCTGGCTGCAGGATCGTGTCGAGTACGCCCAGCTTCGAGTTCTCTTTGGTCTGGAAGTTTTCCGGTGCGTCGAGCACCTCACCGTCACGGTTGCCCAAGATGTTGGTCGAGTACCAGCCGCGGATACCGAGCATGCGGGACTTGAGGCCAGGAGCGATGAGCGTCTTGATAAGCGTCTGGCCGGTCTTGAAGTCCTTGCCAGCGATCGGCACACCCTCACGCTTTGCGAGTTCGACGATGCAGTCAAGGTCGGTGGTGAGGTTTGGTGCGCCGTTTGCGAAGGGGACGCCGCTAAGCAGCGCCGCATAGGCGTAGATCTGGCTTGGCGAGATGTTGTCATCATCATCTTTAAGCCCCTGCTCGAACGCCTCGATCGAGGCGTGAACAGCCGATGGTTCTTGGAAGGCCTCGGTCGATCCGCACCAGACCATCACGAGGCGGTCACATTCGTTCTCGGTACGGAAGCGTTCGATGTCAGCAATGAGCGCTGCGGCTTGATCCCACTTGTTGGTCTCAGATTTCACGCGAACGCCTTCGATACGGCTGACCCACTTCTGGTCGAACACCGCGTCCATTGCTACGACGCCTTCGAGCTCGCCCGAGATTGCGGCGAGGTCGCCATCTTTCATTACGCCTGCGGTGCGGGCAGCTTCGAGCGCGTTCGGTGAGAGGGGGTCCCATCCGCCAAAGACGAGGTCGTCGAGGTCGGCGAGTGGCACGAACTCGTTGATGAGCGGGTTGCGCCCTTCTTCGCGCTTGCCAAGGCGGATGTGGGCCATCTGTGACACCGACCCCAGAGGGGCTTCGCCGGTCTGTCGCGATTGCAGAACGCCTGCGATCACGGTCGAGGCCACGGCGCCGAGGCCGGGCATAAGAAGTCCGAGCTTTCCGGATGCGGGTGCAATTTCGCGTGCTGAAGTCATGACTCACAAACTATGCAGAGTCTGAACCATCGAACGAATTTGTAAAGACATGCTTCACTATCGTGAAGTGCTCCTAACCTGTTGGTGTGGCCTCGCAAACCCCTTCGCCAACCCAGCTCTCATATCTCGTTGCCGCCATCGATCGCGGCGGTTGGAGCGAGGCTGCTGGCGAGCTTGGCGTAAGCACCTCCGCGTTCTCACAGGGAATCGCGGAGCTCGAACGACGGCTCGGCATTGTGCTCTTCTCCAAAGAGGGTCGCTCGCGCGTGCCGACCCCAGAAGGGGTACGAGCAAGCGTCCACGCTCGAGCGGTTCTGGGTGAACTCGATGGCTTGGCCCGTTGGGCCGACGAGGTCCGCACTGGCGAAACCGGACAGATACGCGCGGGGATGACCGACACCGCCGCCGTTCATCACTTCGGCGAGACGCTCGTGCGCTTTGCCTCGATCCACCCCGAGATTTCGGTCCAGCTCAGTGTCGACCCCTCGGCGGCCCTCTTCGACCAGCTCAGTGCTGGTGAACTCGACGTTGTGGTAGCGGTTGCGCCGCCGACGTCGAACGGCCTCGAACTTCGGCCACTCGTGTCTGAGCCATTGTTTGTCTATGCGCCACCGGGTACGAGCATTGGGCGCCCGCACACCTGGGGTCCATGGGTCGGGTTCCCCGCAGGCTCGCGTACGCGCCACATCGCAACACGCCAACTCGAACGACGGGGTGCTTCGGTCAACGTCGTCGCCGAGAGTTCTCAGCCCGCAGTTCTCTGCGAGATGGTTCGCCTCGGTATGGGCTGGACAGTCCTGCCAGCGGTCGACGCCGAACGAGAACCGCACGTGCTGCGGCGAGCGGTCGAAGTTCCACTGGCCGAACGGGTGCTGAGCCTCGGGTGGAGAACCGACCGCCCCCTTACCGCGGCCCTGAGGCGGTTCACCGCAATGCTCATGGGCGATGCGAGCGCTGCCGATGGAAAGCAGTCGTGACATCGGATCAGTTCTTGCTCATCCTTGTGATCGCTGGTCTCGCCGCGGTTATCAAGTCGATTGCCGGGTTTGGGTATCCGCTGCTGATGCTGCCGATCCTTGCGCAGATCATCGACGTGGTCGATGCGGTGTTGATCATCGCCCCGTCGAACCTCGTGCTCAACTTCGGCATTGCCTGGAAGCTTCGAGAGCACCGCGAGCGAGCAACGACGCTCAATGTTTTCATGATTGCGGGCATCGTTGGGTCGGTCGTCGGCACGTTGGTTCTGCCGCTCATCCCAGAGCAAGCCTTCCGCCTGCTTCTCTTTGCAATTTTGGTCGCCTTCCTCTTCAACCGGCTGAGCAGCTTCTCGTTCACCATGACCGATCCAACCGCGAAGCGTTTCGCCCCGCTCGTCGGCGGAGTCGCTGGCGTCTTTCAGGGTGCAACGGGTGTGTCCGGCCCGGTCGTCACTCCGTGGTTTCTCTCCGTCGACATCGACCGGGACACCTTCATCTTTGCCATCGCTTCGTTCTTTACGCTGACCCAAGTCGGCCAGCTCGGCGTCGCAGCAGCGGGCGATCTCTTCACCCAGAGTTCGTTGCTGATCGGGCTCGCGCTCATACCGCTGAGCCTGGTCTCGCTTCCGATCGGCGCGGCCATTCGCGAACGGATCTCGGTTACCGCCTTTGAAAATCTCGTGATCGGCTTGCTCGCAGTTTCCGCGCTCACGCTTCTCGTCCGCCTGCTCTAGTTAGCCCGTCTCTTTCGTGCCCAACACCGCCGAGAGAAATCGGCGGCACCTAGGATCACGTCATGGCTCCAATCATGTTGATCACCGGCGGCTCTCGGGGGATTGGCGCGGCGACAGCGCGAGCCGCAGCCGCGTTAGGTTATGACGTCTGCTTTTCCTATCACTCCAATGCGGACGCGGCCGACCTTGTCGCCAGCTCGATCGAATCGCTCGGGGTTCGGGTGCGCGCTGAGCGGGCAGATGTCTCGATCGAGGCCGATGTGCTCAACCTCTTCGATACATGCGAAGCAACGCTGGGCGTGCCAGACGTACTGGTCAACAACGTTGGCGTACTTGGCCAACAGGGAGAACTCGCCGACTTCGACGCCGACCGAATTGCGTGGACGGTCAACGTCAACGTCACCGGCGCGCTGCTGTGCATGCGCGAAGCCTCCCGGCGAATGAGCACCGCACGAGGCGGTAAGGGAGGCTCGGTCATCAACGTCTCGTCGAAGGCATCGACGCTCGGTTCGCCATTCGAATACGTCGACTATGCCGCGACCAAGGGTGCGGTCGATTCGGCAACGATCGGTCTCTCGAAAGAACTCGGCGGTGCCGGCGTCCGCGTCAACTGCGTCCGACCCGGTCCAATCCATACCGACATTCACGCTTCGGGCGGAGAGCCCGACCGAATTAGCCGTGTCGCGAAGGGCATTCCAATGGCGCGCGGTGGCGAACCCGAAGAAGTCGCCAACCTCATCCTCTGGCTCGCAGGACCCGAAGCGAGCTACGTCAACGGCGCGCTGATCGACGTAGCCGGCGGGCGGTAGTTAGTCTCTCCAAAATGGAGGATGCACGCGATCAGATCCGCTCGATCGTCGAGCGCGCCGTCGACCGCGGCGTGGTTCCGGGCGCGAGCGTCGTTGTCGTCGAAGGCGATCGGCGGTTCGACCTCGCTCACGGGGTCGCCGACCCTGCGGGTAACGCGCTCACGTTGAAAACGGTGGGCCGGTACTACTCATCGGTCAAGGCGGTCACCAGTGCAGTGGTGCTGGCGCTCGTCGAGGACGGACTTCTCACGCTCGATGCACCGATTTCGGAGCTGCTGCCCGAATGGTCGGAGCGGCGCCAGACCAGCGGCATACCTACGGTCCGACAGCTCCTTACCCATACCTCGGGCCTGACGTATCCAGCTTCGGGATCTGACCCCCACGCCCACCCCGTCGATGCGGCGTATCACGACGCTGGAATCGATGCTCATGGCAACGACACATTGAAAGTGTTCAGCCAGAAACTCTCGCTGCAACCAATGTGCTTCGAGCCGGGGCAGCGGTGGCGCTACAGCCTGTCCCACGATCTGCTCGGGCGGATCATCGAACACGTGACGGAAATGCCGGCTCCCGACGTGTTCTCACGCCGAATCTTTCAACCTCTGGAAATGGTCGACTCCGGACTCGACGCCGATGCCGCGCTGCTCGGCCGGCTCGGGGCGTGCTGGGAACACAACCCAGGCGAAGTTCCAGAGCTCGAACTCGTCGACCCCGCCGGGGGGAAATCAAGCCATGGCGACCCGGACCGAATGGTCTCGTGCGGCGGCGGATTCTTCTCGACCATCGACGACTATGTGCGCTTCCTGCTCATGTTGCGAAACGGCGGCGTGCACCAGGGCCAACGCGTGCTGTCAAAGGCTTCGGTCGACGAGATGATGACCGATCAGCTCGGTCCGCACGTGCAAAGTGACCTTCCCGATTCTGGCTTTAACGTAGGTGACACGACCGGGTTTGGTTTCGGCGGCGCCGTCAGTCGTGACGGGTCGGGTTGGTTTGGCTGGGGTGGCTACGCGGGAACGAGCTTTGTCGTCGACCGCAAAGCCAATCGCGTCGCCGCGCTGCACATCCAAGTGCAGAACGACTTTTCGATTCCGCTGTGGAATGACCTGTCGCCAATACTCACGAGACCCGAACGACTCCTCGATTGAGGCTTGCGCCAAGTGCTCGAACTATGCGCCGTATCGCTGTTCGAGGTTCGTGATCTCGGGAAGGCCAATGAGGTCGGTGAATTCGCCAAATGCCGGCATTTGTTCGACCGCGTTGACCGGCGTGCCGTCAGTCTTTAGCTGCGCGAGGGCCTCCTGCATGGCGCGGGTAGCGGCGAGCAGCGTCGATATCGGCATGATCACCATGGCAAAGCCGAGCGATGTGATCTCGTCGAGCGTGAGCGGCGGAGTCTTGCCACCCTCTGCCCAGTTGAAGAGCAAGGGCACATCGGCGAGCTCTTTTGCGACCAATTCGAGTTCATCGCGATTCTCGAGCGCCTCAACAAAGAGCACGTCGGCACCGGCGTCACGAGCCATTCGCGCCCGTGACAACGCCTCGTCGAGACCGTGGGGAGCTCGGGCGTCGGTTCGGGCGATGATCGTGAAGTTCGGGTTCTGACGGGCGTCGGCGGCGGCACCGATCTTCGCTTCGAACTCTCCGGCGGGGATGACGATCTTGCCTTCCATGTGCCCGCACTTTTTGGGCAGGACCTGATCTTCGATGTGGAGGCCGCTCACCCCAGCCTGTTCGTACATCTGCACCGTGCGGATGGCGTTGATTGGGTTTCCAAAGCCAGTGTCAGCATCGGCGATCACCGGAAGTGACGTCGCCGACGCGATGCGCCGAGCCTGGTCGGCCATCTCGGCGAGGCCCAATAGTCCAACGTCTGGACGACCGAGCAACGACGCCGCGGCACCAAAGCCGGTCATGTACACCGCGTCGAAACCCGCTTGTTCGATCAATCGAGCGCCGAGTGCGTCGTAACAGCCCGGGAGCAGCACCGGAGCGGGCGCATCGAGCAGCTCGCGGAACCGTGCGGATCGGTCGGATGTGGGGCCGAGAAATTGGACCATATATGCACTATTGCATGCCCGGTGTAGTTTCGCTCCATGGATGACCTCACCACGGCAAGTTACGAGGAGGCCGGCTTTGGTCGTGCAACCGAGTTTGGTACCCATCCTGGCGTCATCGTCGTCGATATGTGCCAGGCCTATTTCACCGAAGGCTCGCCTCTTTACCTCGACCGTCCCGAAGTCGTGAACTCGGCAAAGCGCGTGGTCGAGGCGGCACGAACAGCGAGTGTTCCGGTCCTGTGGACGCGAGTTGAGTACGAACCGGGCGGGGCAAATGGGGGAGTGTGGTACCAAAAGGTCGGCGCCCTCAACTCGTTCGATCGCGGCAATCCGCTCGCCGACTGGGTACCGGGCCTCACCCCTGATCCCGATGAGGTCGTCGTCACCAAACAACACGCGTCAGGGTTCTTCGGGACGACTCTCAACGAAGAACTGCAAGTGCTCGGCGTTGATACGGTTCTGGTCTGTGGGGTCTCGACGAGTGGATGTGTGCGGGCGACGGTGACCGATGCGTCCGCCTTTGGGTTCGCGCCGTTCATCATTCGCGAAGCCGTTGGCGACCGAACGAACGCCGTGCACGAAGCAAACCTTTTCGACATCGCCGCAAAATACGGCGATGTCATCGATGAGCACACCGGGCTGGATTATCTCGCCGAAGGCATCAGCTGACCGCGCCCCGGAACTGTAAAGGGAACGTTACGCTATCGAAATTACCCGACATGTGACGGGCGTAACATGCTAGAGCTGTTGCATGGACTTAGGAATCTTTATCCCAATTGGTAACAACGGCTGGATGATGTCGAAGAACTCGCCGCAGTACATGCCGAGCTTCGCACTCAACCACGAGACGGCGGTCAACGCTGAGGAGGCAGGGTTCGAGTTCTTGTTGAGCATGGTCAAGCTCCGGGGCTTTGGTGGCGACACCGAGTTCTGGGACCACAACCTCGAGTCGTTCACGCTCATGGCTGGCCTCGCAGCAGCGACCAACAAGATCAACCTATTCGCATCGGTCGCGCTCCCGACGATGGAACCAGCGATGGTCGCTCGAATGGCATCGACGATCGATGACATCTCAGATGGCCGCTTCGGCATCAACATCGTGTCGGGATGGAACCAAATCGAGTACTCCCAGATGGGCGTCTGGCCAGGTGACTGGTATCTCGAGAAGCGGTACGACTACGCCACCGAGTACGTCAAGATCATGCAGGAGCTGTGGGCCGACGGCGTGTCGGACTTGAAGGGCGAGTACTTCGAAATGGACGACTGTCGGCTTTCGCCGCCGCCCCGCGATGGCAAGGTGCCGCTGGTCTGTGCTGGCCAAAGCGACCGCGGCATGGAGTTCTGCGCCGAATATGGCGACTTCCAGTTCATCATTGGAACCGAAGACCTCGACGTTGTCCGCAACGACGCTTCGCGTTTGGTCGCCGCTGCAGAGAAGACCGGCCGAGACGTCGGTGTGTACGTCTTGTTCCAGATCACCATGGCCGATACCGATGAAGCGGCCGAGGCAAAGTGGCAGCACTACAAAGATGGTGCCGACCTCGAAGCGATCAAGTTCCTCATCGGTGCCGCCGAAATGGACACCGCAGGTGCGACCGCCGAAAAGATCGCTGACATGCAACAGGCGTTCAACCTCAACATTGGCGCCATCGTTGGGAGCCACGCAACGATCGCAGCACGCCTCGACGAGGTAGCCGAGATTCCCGGCGTCAAGGGTGTCATGTGTGTGTTTGATGACTATCCGGTCGCCACAAAGGAGTTCGGCGAGAAGATCATGCCGCTCATGGCGTCGCGCTAGTCCAGCCCGGACACCAAAACCCAGAAGCTGAGGACGGGCATCACAACGACGGGATAATCAAGAGTTTGCCCATAGTTCGGCGCGCCTCAAGGTCGGTGTGTGCTTGGGCGGCATCGTCGAGTGTGTACCGTTCGCCAACGCGAATCTCGAGGGTCTTATCGGAGATCATTTCGAACACCGCGTCTGCGCGGTCGACGAGCTCGTCGCGGGTTTGGATGTAGTCGAACAGCGTCGGCCGGGTGAGGTAGATCGATCCGGCTGCCATGAGATCGAGCGGCGCAACCGGTGGAACCGCACCCGATGCGTTGCCGAAGGTTGCCATGAGGCCGCGCGTTCGGAGCAAACTCATGCTTTGTTCGAAGACCGTCGCGCCCACCCCGTCGAACACCACGTCGAGTGGACGCTCGCTTCCCGAGATCGCACGGATCTCGGTGGCGAAGTCCTTCTCGGTGTAGTCAATGACGTGATCTGCGCCAGCGGCTGCGGCGATTTCGGCCTTCGCTGGCGTCCCGACCGTGGTGTAGACCGTCGCGCCGGTTTGTTTGGCGAGCTGAATTGCGAGGTTTCCGGTTCCGCCCGCACCCGCGTGGATTAGGCACTGATCACCTCGCCGCACCGGGTAGGTGTCGGTGATGAGGTAGTGGGCGGTCATTGCCTGGAGCATCGCAGCAGCGGCGATATCGAGTTCGACGTCGTCGGGAACGTGCACGCACCGGTCGGCGGGCGCAGCCAGCACCTCGGCGTACGCCCCCAACGTGCCGACGATCGCAACGCGATCGCCAACCGCGAGATTCGTCACGTCTGGACCGAGCGCCGAGACGACGCCCGCGCACTCAACGCCGGGGGTAAACGGATAGTCCACGGCGTACAAGCCGCTGCGGTGGTAGGTGTCGATGAAATTCACGCCAGCTGCGCTGACATTGATCAGCACCTCGCCGGGCCCGGCCTCGGGAGGGTCGATCTCGACCACGGAGAGAACTTCTGGTCCGCCGGCACTGGGTACATGAATTGCTCGCATGTTTGAGTCTGTCGCCTTTGATCACTTGGCGAAAACACGAATCCGGACAACACCGAAAATGGCCGCTACGGTGAGGGAGTCACAAAGGGGGCGATGTGATCGAAAAAGTACTCGTAGCGAATCGTGGGGAGATCGCCATTCGAGCGTTTCGGGCTGCCACTCAGCTCGGGATCAAGACGGTTGCGATTCATCCGTGGGAAGACCGAAAGGCGCTTCATCGGATCAAGGCGGACGAGGCCTACGAGATTGGCGAGCGAGGCCATCCCGTGCGGGCCTATCTCGATCACGACCTCATCGTGCGAACCGCGCTCGATGCTGGTGCCGACGCGATCTATCCCGGCTATGGATTCCTCTCCGAGAGCCCCGACCTCGCCGAAGCCTGTGAGGTGGCTGGTATTACCTTTGTGGGCCCCGGCTCGAACGTACTCAAGCTGACCGGAAACAAAATGCGCGCCCGCGAGGCGGCTGAGGCAGCGAACCTGCCGGTGCTTCAACAGTCGCCACCGATCGAAGATCCTGCGGTCGCGCTCGACTTTGCTGCCGACATTGGGTTTCCGATCTTTGTGAAAGCAGCTGCAGGTGGCGGCGGCCGAGGGCTCCGACGTATCGATGACCCCAATGACCTCACCGCCGCGGTCGACGCTGCCCGCCGCGAGGCACAGAGCGCGTTTGGCGATTCGACGGTCTTTCTCGAGGAGGCCATGACGAACGTGCGCCACATCGAAGCGCAGGTCTTGGCCGATGGCCAGGGTGGGGTCATTCACCTCTACGAACGAGATTGCTCGGTGCAGCGACGCTTCCAGAAGGTTGTCGAACTCGCTCCTGCTCCGAACTTTGATCCCGACGTACGAGCGCAACTTCTCGACGATGCGGTTCGTTTCGCGAAGTCGATCGACTACAAAAACGCCGGTACCGTCGAATTCCTCGTCGATAGCACCGACCGGCATGTCTTTATCGAGATGAACCCTCGCATCCAGGTAGAACACACGGTGACAGAAGAGATCACCGATGTTGACCTCGTCGAGTCACAGCTCCGGATCGCATCTGGTCATTCGCTCGCGGACCTCGGACTCGATCAGGAGTCGATCACCGTTCGGGGCTACGCAATGCAATGTCGTGTAACCGCCGAAGATCCGGCGAACGACTTTCGCCCAGACACCGGCCGAATCAACGCCTATCGTCCCGCTACTGGACCGGGAGTTCGCCTCGACGGTTGCGTCTATCAGGGAGTCGAAATCACCCCGTACTTCGATTCGATGATCGAAAAGATCACGTGTCGAGGTCGAGACTTCCCGACGGTGGTGCGCCGACTACAGCGGACACTCGCCGAGTACCGGGTCCGCGGGGTTGCCACCAACCAGCCGTTCCTTCGAGCAATTCTCGAAGACGAACAATTCATCTCTGGCGCGGTGACGACCGCGTTTATCGATCAACGCCCCGAACTCACCGCTGCCTCGGTAGGGGCCAACCGGGCAACCCGCTTGCTTCGTTACCTCGCCGACATCACGGTCAACCAACCGCACGGACCCGCACCGACACGCGTCAACCCTGCGACCAAGCTTGCGGAACGGCCGAGTGCCGAGCCCCAGCCGGGCACGCGCCAGCGTTTGGTTGCGCTTGGGCCCGCTGCCTTTGCCGCCGAGTTGCGAGCACAAAAGGCGGTGGCGATTACCGATACGACGCTTCGTGATGCGCACCAATCGATACTCGCCACCCGGGTCCGGACGATCGACCTCGTTGCCGGCGCTCGCCAAATCGCACACACGATGCCCGAACTGTTCAGCCTCGAATGTTGGGGTGGAGCAACGTTCGATGTGGCGCTGCGTTTCTTGCACGAAGACCCATGGGAACGTCTCGAACGGTTGCGAGAAGCTGCGCCCAACATCTGCACACAGATGTTGCTCCGCGGTCGGAACACGGTTGGCTACTCGCCGTACCCCGACATGGTCGCCGAGAGCTTCGTTGCCGAGGCGAAAGAAACCGGCATGGACATCTTTCGGGTGTTCGATGCCTTCAACGACATCGAACAGATGCGTCCGGCGATCGACGCTGTGCTCGACGTCGGAGGGCTTGCTGAGGGAACGATCTGCTATTCGGGCAACCTCACAAACCCGGCTGAAGACCTCTACACACTCGACTACTACCTCGGCGTCGCCGAGAAACTCGTCGATGCTGGCGTGCACATTCTCTGCATTAAGGACATGGCTGGTCTGCTTCGGCCCGAGGCGGCGCGCACGCTGGTCGGCGCCTTGCGGTCTCGCTTTGACCATCCTGTTCAACTGCACACCCACGACACGAGCGGTGGTCAGGTCGCGACCTATCTCGCGGCGATCGAGGCCGGTGTCGATGCGGTCGATGCTGCAGCGCCGCCATTATCGGGAATGACCTCGCAACCGTCGATGGCTGCGGTTGTGTCGGTGACAGACGACGGCGAGCGTGCTTCTGGCGTCTCGCTCGATGCAATCGGCGACCTCGAGCCGTATTGGGAGGCAGTGCGCAAGGTGTATGCACCTTTCGAGGCTGGATTGGCTTCTCCGACCGGCACCGTATACCGACACGAGATTCCGGGCGGGCAGCTTTCGAACCTGCGCTCCCAGGCACGAGCGCTCGGCCTCGGCCACCGGTTCGAAGAGGTCGAACACCTCTATGCCGCATGCAACGAGATGCTCGGCCGGCCAATCAAAGTAACCCCGTCGTCGAAGGTCGTTGGCGACTTGGCGCTCCACCTCGTGGCGTCGGGGGTTACCCCACAGCAGCTGTTCGATTCCCCAGAGACGGTCGACCTCCCCGACTCGGTCGTTGGGTTCCTCCACGGCGAGCTCGGCACCCCACCTGGAGGGTTCCCCGAACCGTTCCGATCAAAGGCGGTCGAAGGTCGAAGCTGGGAGCCGCACCACGAGGATCTGTCCGAGACCGATGCTGAAGGTCTCACCGGAGACGATCGCCGGGCGACGCTCAACAAGCTCTTGTTCCCTGGGCCATCTGCAGCACAAGCCGAGCAACGGGAACGCTACGGAAACTTGGCCGTACTTCCCTCACTGTTGTTTTGGTACGGGCTCGACACGCGCGATCACGAGGCATCGGTCGGACTCGGTCGCGGCGTGCGACTTCTGCTCGGCCTCAAGGCGATCAGCGACGCAGATGAAGAGGGCTTTCGTCGGGTCAGCTTCGCGGTGAACGGACAAACCCGAGATATCGACACTCGAGATCGTTCCATTGCAACGGACCGACCCAAAACCGAACGGGTTGATCCATCTCGACCGGGTCATGTCGGCGCGCCGTTCCGCGGTGTGATCAACGTGTCGGTCGAGGTTGGAGACGAGGTCGAGTCGGGCTCGGCTGTTGCGGTCATCGAGGCAATGAAGATGGAATCGACCATCTCTGCGCCCATCGACGGAACGGTCGAACGGATCGCCGCCGTTCCGGGATCGTCCCTCGAAGGTGGCGACTTGATTCTGGTGATTCGGCCGACGGGACTTGCGTCGAGCCCCGAAGCGGTCTTGGAAGGCTGAGCGAAGTCGTTATGGCGCGACCGATGAAAGACTTTGTGGCCGCGAGGCAAGAGACGGTCGATGCGAAGGTTCGGATCAATGTTCCCGTGCTCTTACCTGGCCACGGTGTTATTGGCACGTTCGGTTCTGACCCAAACCAGCAGTTCTCCGGATTGCTCGTCACGGCATATGCAATCCCGATGCAACCGTTGCGGATGCTGCGACGCACGATCAATAAGGTCGTCAAGCCAAACCAGCCGGTCTATGAGCAAGCGAAGCTACGAAACTTCGAGATCGTCGTGACCTCTGACGAGATTCACTACTGTCCGACAAGCCCGGTGCTGCTCAAGACCTACGCGCCGGTCGAAACAATTCCCCTCGATCGAACCCCAATCCACTTCGAAACAGTGCAGTCGGCAATGTCGAAACTCACGGTTGGCGACGAGGTGTGGAACGTGCACCCCGAATATGAGGGTGACGTGCGGTGGGAGTTACGTCGGCTAAAGGATGACGAACCGAGATACGACATCACCTTTTCTGGAGGCGAACTGGCCGAGCTCAGCGCCGATGACGAGGTCGAAGCACTGCCGGAATCGGGCGCGGCGGTGGAGCAAAACGAAGAAGAGTGAGCCAATGGCTCACTCTTCTCTAGAGCATTTAGATATTGCGGGCTGCACCAGCCCCATCGCTTAGCGGCGTGACATGAAGAGACGAAGCACGTACCAGAACATCGTCATTAGCGAGCTAAAGAGCGCAACCGCTGCTGGCACGTGAGCGCCGATTGGGTAGGTGCGCAGGATCTCTTGGGTCTTGTACAAGATGGCTGCACCCGAGAGGCCGATCATCGCGAGGGAGAACCACACGCCGAGCTGGATGCCGCCGATGAATGCCGAGAGCACGATGGCGATCAGTGCGAGACCAAATCCCCACATGACGATTGGGCGCAGGAACGAGAGGTCCTTGCGGGTGAACAGGCCAATGGCGGTGAGGAGCGCAAAGGAAACGAGCGTGACAACCGCTGCTTGTGCGACCGTGTTGCCTCCGCCTTGTTCCAAGAAGACGAGCGAGAGGAACGGCGCAAAGATCAGCGCTTGGCCAAAGGCTGCGACGAACAGGCCCATGTACTGCTTGCCAGGGTCGGCAAGGTTCGTGGACGCCTTGGCGGCGAACCCTTGGATGAACATGAATGCACCGAGAAGGAGCAGCCAGGTGAATCGACCGTTGTTGACGAAGAACTCTCGCATTTCCTCGGCAATGCCGGTGACGAACAGCACGACTTCGAAACCAATGAAGGCGGCGAGGGCCAAGCCGACATGTTGGTACACCTTTGCCATAAAGCTGGCGCGGTCGGTTTCAGGAGCATTAATTGCTGCTGTTGGGCGATAGGAATCTTGAACGCTCATGCGCGTGTCCTTTCAGACTGGTCTTTCCAGCATATTCGATTCCCACCGAGCTGGTCTCTCGCATAAACAAGGAAATCAGCATTTTTCATCCAGACTTAGAGGTATGACCACAGAATTTTCGGCCCTTCGGGTGCTTTTGACCCGTAATTCAGCCGAAAGTGAGCACTTCGTCGATTGTGTAGTCACCGAGCGTTTAGGGCCGACACATACCTTTGGCGAGGCCGATCGCGCGGTAATTGCCCGATCGTCGTTAAAGCCGATTCAAGTCATTCCGTTCGTGCAATCAGGCGCTGCAGATGCGTTTTCGTTCGATTCGCAAGACGTTGCCTTTGCTGCAGCGAGTCACAGCACCGAGCAAGCACACGTCGACCGCACCGCCGCCATGCTGGCGCGAATCGGATTCGATGAATCGGCACTGGAGTGTGGACCTGCTCGGCCCCTCGTCCCGGCAGAGTCAGACCGCTTAGTGGCCGCTGGCGAGCCATTTCGACCGATCCATAACTGTTGCTCTGGCAAACACGCCGGGTTTCTCGCTATTGCCCGTCACCTCGGAATCGACCATGTTGGCTATATCGAAGCCGACCACCCGGTGCAGCGCCTCGTGACCAGCGCGATCGAAGCGTTCACCGGAGCAGACCTGTCGGGCCAGGAACACGGTATCGACGGGTGCGGAATCCCGACTCACGCAATTCCTCTACATCAGCTCGCCACCTCGATGGTTCGACTGGGTGATCCAAGACCAGAGGATGGAATCGATACAGCGACCGCCGCTGCTGCCGAGCGAGTGGTCGAGGCCCTCGTCCCCAACGCGTATTGGATGTCGGGGGAGGGAAGAGCCGAGGTCGAACTTCAGAAGCGCACACGCGAACCTTTGATTTCAAAGATTGGTGCCGAAGGGGTCTTTATGGCTTCTCTTCCAGAGCGGGGCATTGGTATTGCGCTCAAGGCACGTGATGGCGGGCGACGCGGTGCCGACCTCGCAATGGAGGCCGTACTCGAACATCTTGGCGTGCTTGCACCAGCTGGGTCTGTCCACAATGTCAAGAACTCACGAGGTAGCATCGTGGGGTCTATGAGCGTGAGTTGGTCGTGACCACATACGAAGATTCAGCCGGTTCGTTCGACGACGTCAAAGTCTTCTCGTCGGACTCTGCCCACACGACGGTTCGCGCGTCTGCGCGCGAGGCGTGGGAGTACCGCGGATTCATTTCGTACATGACAAAGCGGGACCTTCGGACGACGTACACGCGCAGCTACCTCGGTTGGATGTGGTCGCTTCTGAATCCGATCGCAGAAGTGGCGATCTATTCGTTCATCTTCGGCGTTTTGCTCAACGTGTCGCGAACGGTGCCCGATGCGCCGAACGGGTTCAATTCGTTTGCACACTTCCTGATCTCGGGCATTGCCATCTTCGGGTTTTTCCGGACGGTCTCAGCGAAGATCCTCAACAACTTCATGGCCACGGTGCGCCTCCGCCGAAAGCTGTACTTCCCGCCGGTGGCAGCAGCGCTTTCCACCGGCCTCAGCACGATGGTCGAAGCTTCTATCCTGATCGGCGTCGTCGTTGCCTTCTTTGCGGTTTGGGGGCACATCTCTATTCACGCAGTGGTCTTGATTCCCGCATCGCTCTTCGCTGCGTGCATGGGCCTCGGTGTCGGGCTTGCGCTTTCGGTCGTGAACAGCAAATACAAAGACATTGGTTACCTCTATGCGATTGCGCTCCGTCTCGGCTTTTACCTACTTCCGATCATCTGGCCGGTCCAGCAAGCGGCCGGGCGTTTCGGCAGCTTTCCCTGGATCGAACCGATCGTGACGTCGAACCCGCTCGCAAAGGTGATCGGCTTCGGACGTGACGGGATCTTGTTTATGCGCTGGCCGCCGCTGATCGATTGGGTGTACCTGTCCGTTGTGTCGGTTGCGATTCTCATTGCTGGCTGGGCGATCTTTGCTCGGTCGTCGGCCGACGTTGCTGAGGGTCTGTAGGTGTCGAGTTTCCGCGACGTCGATGACTTTGCAATTCGTGCAGAGAACATCTCAAAGAAGTTTCTTCTCGGCCGTCGCAGCAGCAGTTTGAAAGAACGTCTTACCGGCACGAGCGATCGAAACAAGGAAGAGTTCTGGGCCTTCGAAGACGTTTCGGTCACGGTGCCCCGCGGGTCGATGCTCGGCATCATTGGACGAAACGGGTCAGGGAAGTCGACCTTGTTGCGAGCGCTCTGTGGCGTTTACCGCCCAACGACCGGCCAAATACTTGTGCGAGGTCGTATCACCGCGTTGCTCGAATTGGGGGCGGGCTTCCATGGCGAGCTCACCGGCCGGGAGAACATCTACATGAATGGCGCGGTGGTTGGGCTGAGCCGCGACTACATGGACGAGGTGATGGACGACATCGTCGATATGGCCGACATTGGTTCGTTTATCGACGCACCGATCGAGACTTACTCAAGTGGCATGCGGGCGAGGCTGGGCTTTGCGGTTTCGGTGCAAATGCAACCCGAGATTTTGCTCGCCGATGAAATCACCGCGGTTGGCGACATCGCGTTCAAAGAACACGGCGTTCGACGCATGAATGAGCTTCGCGAGAACGGCGCGACCATCGTCCAGGTGTCACATAGCCTTCCGATGCTGCAGCAGAACTGCGACCAGATTCTGTGGTTGCACCATGGACGCACTCGTCGCCTTGGCGACCCTGCCGACGTGATTGCCGAATACACCGAGCACTGCAACATCGATCGGTCGGGCCGGCGGATTGGTGGAGGTCCGGTTCCAAAGCAGGCGGCAAAGAAGCAGGCAGCAAAGAAGCAGGCAGCGAAGAAGCAAGCCGTTGCGCAGCGGAAAGCCGCTGCTGCCAAGGTCGCCGCTGAGCGCGAGGAGGTCGCCGAACGCCTTACCCTCGGCGACCTACACGCCGGGTGGTTTGACGAACTGAAACTGACCGGCGTTGAGACCCCAGATCTCACCACCGGCAAGCCAGCAAAGCTCACGCTTCGAATCAGCCCGGACCAAGAGCTTGTTCAACCCTCGGTCGAGGTTCGGGTCTTGACCGTGAAGGGTCGCGAGACCGGACTTGGCTTCGACTCGGGTCCAATCGAGGCCGTTGGCTTGGATTCGCCGATCGAGGCAACGATGGAGGCACTGAAATTGTCGGCGGGGCTGTACAACCTACGGGTCGATTTGCTCTCGGCCGGCAACGTCGTCGCTTCGGCACACCACAGCCTGAAGGTTCGTTGGCCTCCCGAAGATGAGGTGCCGTTTAGTCCAATGCTGGCCGACTGGACCAGGGCCGACGAGCACGCGTAGCCACCACAGCATCGGGCAAATTCACAGTCGGTCGAAGGCGGAAACCAGTTGTGAGGCGCTTCGTCAGAGGCCGCTGCTTTGTAAGCTGTCCCCGTGCGACTTCTCCTACTCAACGGACCAAACCTCAATCTTCTCGGTACTCGAGAGCCTGAGGTGTATGGACAAACAACGCTGAGCGAGATCGAGGCTGGCCTCGTTTCGCTCGCCGCTGAGTTGGGCGATGAGATCACGCCATATCAGAGCAATAGTGAAGGGGCGCTCGTCGATCACCTCCAAGGGGCAGCCGACTGGGCCGATGGTGCGTTGTTCAACCCCGGCGGTTACACCCACACGTCGGTTGCGCTTCGCGACTGCGTTGCCGCGGTGAGCTTTCCCGTGGTCGAGGTGCATCTCTCCAACCCGGCTGCTCGCGAGGACTTTCGACATGTCTCGCTCATCTCGGCGGTGTGCCTTGGCACGGTCGCAGGTTTTGGTGCGGGGAGCTACGAGGGGGCGTACCGTGCCCTTCGCAGTCACCTCATCGATGTGGCGCCGACCTCAACGTTGAAGGATTCCTAAATGAGCACGTTCACCGTCGTTGGGGCTGGCCTCGCTGGCCTGGCTGCCGCCGTGACACTGACCGATCGCGGACACGATGTCACCGTCCTCGAACAATCAGACGGAGTGGGTGGACGAGTTCGCACCGACGAGGTCGACGGATATCTCCTCGACCGTGGCTTTCAGATCTTATTGACGGCCTATCCAGTCGCTCAGCGAGTCTTCGACTACGACGCCCTTGATTTGCGGCGCTTCGACGCAGGTTCGTTCGTGCAGCTCGATTCGGGACGTGTGCGAGTTGGCGACCCGCTTCGACGGCCGGGCGACCTCTTCGAGACGGTTCAAGCACCGGTTGGTTCGCTCATCGACAAGACGCGGCTGTTGCAGTGGCGTCGCTCGGTGATGGCCGGAACGGTCGATGACCTATGGCGTAAACCTGAGTGCACCACCGCGGCACGCTTTGCCGACTTGAAGTTCTCCGATGATTTTGTGGATCAGTTCCTTCGCCCCCTTTTTGCTGGCATCACATTGGACCCCGACCTGTTGGTCACGAGCCGCTTTACCGAGTTTGTCTTTCGCATGCTCGGAACCGGCTTTGGCGCGGTGCCGCTGAACGGAATGGGCGAGCTCGGAAAACAGCTGGCCGGTCGACTTGGACCGAACGCGGTCAGGTTGTCGACGCCGGTCACCTCGGTCGAGGCAACTTCGGTACAAACCGCCGGGGGAGAGGTCATCGAAAGCGACGCGGTGATCGTTGCGACCGACATGGGCGCCTCATCTGCGCTCACGTCGACACCGACCTTTGAGTGGAACAGCGTCACGACCCATTGGTTCAGTTCTGATGTTGCGCCCTTTGAGGAACGGTTGTTGTTCTTGAACGGGACTCGGGAAGGGTCGGTGAACAACGTTGCGGTTATGTCGAATGTTTCGCCGCGCTACGCGCCGCCTGGCAAGCACCTTTCGGCGGTCTCGATACCTGGCGATGTTGATGCTGGGCAAGATCTGACTGCCATTCGCAGCCAGCTTCGGGGCTGGTTTGGCGGTGCGGTAACCGAATGGGAGTTGCTTCGCACCGATGTGATTCGCCACGCTCAGCCGCGCCATTTGCCCGGTGAGGCAGTCCCGGCAACGGCTCGCCTCGATAGCGACGTGTTTGTCGCAGGAGACCACCGATACAACCCATCGATTAACGGAGCACTCCAATCTGGTCGTGCAGCAGCACGAGCGGCCCTCGAGTTCGCGAACCAACGGTAAGAACTTGCACAACTACCCAAGGTGGTGCCGCCGTCACTCTCGAGCGTGAGATGTTGTCAAAGTTGCCAGTGTTGCTCAAGTGATCAGAGCGCGCCGGTGTTCTGCGTTTCTTTAGGTCATTTTGGGACACAGGAATGCGTAACATAATCGTAACCTTCACGTTCTGTGGTCGGAACGTGGCTTGACCTAAGTGTTTCGGAGTTGTTCACCTCTCGGTGGTGGTAGTGCCCGAGCACCCAACGTGGCCGAGCGTCAAGAAGCGTAAAAATGGGCTTGAACGATGTAATTACAAGCTTGTAACCTAATGCTCCGCTCGTGGTTCGGATGAACTAAAAGAGTGTTGGCTATTGGGCTGGGTGGAACGGGACGTACATGATGGAAGAAGCACGCGGTAATACGGCGCTGCTAAGCACTGCTGGAAACGACGAGAGCGAATCGTCGGTTCCCTCTGGGATGCACGTGCGAAAACGAAACGGTTCGCTCGAACCGGTCGATCTCAACAAGATCGTCAATGCCGTTGCCCGGTGTGCAGAAGGTCTTCTCAACGTTGACTCGATGCGAGTCGCAACCCGCACGATCTCGGCGCTCGCCGACGGTGCAACGACCCGAGAGCTCGACGAATTGTCGATCCGGACCGCAGCGGGCTTCACCGTCGAAGAGCCCAACTACTCAAAGCTCGCCGGCCGGTTGCTCGCTACCTACATCGACAAAGAGGTACGCAACCAAAACATTCCGTGGTTCTCAGAGTCGATCGCAGTTGGACATGCTGCGGGCCTTATTGGCGACGATGTAGCGAAGTTCGTCGAGAGCAACGCACCGGCGCTGAACGCCGCAATCAACACCGACCGCGATCGCAAGTTTGAGTTCTTTGGGCTTCGCACGGTCTATGACCGGTACCTGCTTCGCCACCCCGAGACCCGCAAGGTAACCGAGACGCCGCAGTACTTCTTCTTGCGCGTCGCCTGCGGCCTTTCCCAAGACGCCGACGAAGCCATCCGCTTCTATGACCTTATGTCGAGCCTCGCCTACCTGCCGTCGAGCCCAACGCTGTTCAACTCGGGCACTCGCCACGCGCAGATGTCATCGTGCTACCTGCTCGACTCACCAGACGACAGCCTCGAAGGCATCTACAAGCGTTACACCGATATTGCTCGCCTCTCGAAGTTCGCAGGCGGAATCGGCGTTGCATGGCACCGCATTCGCTCGAAGGGTTCGCTCATCTCGGGCACGAACGGTCTCTCCAACGGCATCGTCCCATGGCTCAAGACCCTCGACTCATCGGTCGCTGCGGTGAACCAAGGCGGTCGACGCAAGGGTGCAGCCTGCATTTACCTCGAGAGCTGGCACGCAGATGTCGAAGAGTTCCTCGACCTTCGAGAGAACACCGGCGACCACATGCGTCGTGCGCACGGACTAAACCTTGCGAACTGGGTGCCAGACCTGTTCATGGAACGCGTCGATAAGGACTGGCAGTGGAGCCTGTTCGACCCAAAGAAGGTCCCACACCTCACCGACCTCTACGGCGAAGAGTTCCGTGCAGCCTATGAAGAGGCCGAGAGCCAAGGCCTCTACGAGCGCCAGATCAAAGCTCGCGACCTCTACAGCCGAATGATGCGCAGCTTGGCCCAGACCGGCAATGGTTGGATGACCTTCAAGGACTCATCGAACAACAAGTGCAACCAGACCGGCGACAACCGCGAAGACGGCACTGCACACGTCGTGCATCTCTCTAACCTCTGCACTGAGATCATCGAGGTGACGAACCAAGACGAGACCGCTGTCTGCAACCTCGGCTCGGTCAACCTGGGCGAGTTTGTCGAAGACGGCGCATTCGATTTCGAGCGTTTGGCCGAGACGGTTCTGCACGTCATGCCGTTCCTCGACCGGGTCATCGACATCAACTTCTATCCGACCGACGAAGCAAGCCACTCGAACAACAAGTGGCGCCCCGTAGGCCTTGGCCTCATGGGTCTCCAAGACGTGTTCTTCAAGCTTGGCCTTCCCTTCGATTCTGACGAAGCTCGTACCCTGTCGGCACGCATCTCTGAAGAGATCTATCTCAACGCGCTCACCGCCTCGGCGAAGCTCGCCGAAGAGTTTGGTCCACACGAGACCTACGACCGCACCCGTGTGTCAAAGGGCGACCTGCAGTTCGATCTGTGGGATGTTGAGCCAACCCAGACCGAACGCTGGGCAGAGGTTCGTGAACTCATCAGCAAACACGGTCTTCGCAACTCGCTGATGATCGCCATTGCGCCAACCGCAACCATTGCATCGATCTCGGGATGCTACGAGTGCATCGAGCCGCAGGTGTCGAACCTGTTTAAGCGCGAGACGCTTTCGGGTGAGTTCTTGCAGATCAACCGTTACCTCGTCAAGGACCTCCAGTCTCGTGGACTGTGGGACGCCGAGATGATCAACGCACTCAAGCAGTCCGAAGGTTCGGTACAAAACATCGACCGCATGCCCGATGATCTGAAAGAGGTCTATCGCACGGCATGGGAAGTGCCGATGCGTTCGCTCATCGACATGGCAGCCGACCGTGGCGCATACATCGACCAGAGCCAGTCGCTGAACCTCTTCATGGAGTCACCAACGATCGGCAAGCTGTCCTCGATGTACATGCACGCATGGAAATCTGGTCTCAAGACCACCTACTACTTGCGTTCACGTCCAGCGACTCGCATCAACAAGACGACGACGACGCCAACAACGAGTGGTCCAGCCCCAACACCTGGTGGCGAACCAAAGACCTTCACCGACGCTGAAGCGCTTGCGTGTTCACTCGAGAACCCCGAGCACTGCGAGGCCTGCGACTGAGTTCGCAGCGCCACCATCTCTTCATCAACGATTTATCCCGCCTCTCTAACACAACACCCGAAAGACCCTTCCAACATGGCACTCACCGACGACGCTCTGCACTCTGACTTCTCCGCGGAGCGCCAGCAGGCGACCGAACCAGCGCTCGACGCATCGACCATCGCAAAGCCGAAGAACATCCTCGACCCCGGCTTTGATCTCACGCTTCGTCCAATGCGTTACCCGGTCTTCTACGGGATGTACGAAGACGCAATCAAGAACACCTGGACCGTCGACGAGATCGACTTTTCTGACGATCTGATCGACCTCGATCGCAAGCTCATGCCCGCAGAGCGTCACCTGATCGAACGCCTCGTCGCGTTCTTTGCGACCGGCGATTCGATCGTTGCGAACAACCTCGTGCTCAACCTCTACCAGCACATCAACGCTCCTGAAGCTCGCATGTACCTGTCGCGTCAGCTCTACGAAGAGGCACTTCACGTGCAGTTCTACCTGACGCTGCTCGACAACTACATTCCCGACCATGACCAGCGCGCCGAGGCGTTCGCAGCTGTCGAGAACATCCCGTCGATCCGCCAAAAGGCCGAGTTCTGCTTCAAGTGGATGAACTCGATCGAGGGTCTCGATCAGATCCAGACCAAAGAAGAACGCAAGTCGTTCCTGCTCAACCTCATCTGCTTTGCGACCTGCATCGAAGGCTTGTTCTTCTTCGCAGCATTCGCCTACGTCTACTTCCTTCGGAGCAAGGGCCTGCTCAACGGCCTCGCTGCAGGAACCAACTGGGTGTTCCGCGACGAGAGCTGCCACATGAACTTCGCCCTCGAAGTAATCAACACCGTTCGCGCAGAAGAGCCAGACCTCTTCGACGCTGATCTCGAAGAGCAGATCAAGGCCATGCTCGACGAAGCGGTCGAGTGCGAGTACCAGTTCGCAGCCGACGTGCTCAGCGAAGGTGTGCAGGGCATGAGCCTCGCCGACACCAGGATCTACCTGCAATACGTTGCCGACCAGCGACTCGCACAGCTCGGCATCACGCCGGTGTACGGCGTCAAGAACCCCTTCGACTTCATGGAACTTCAAGACGTCCAAGAGCTCACGAACTTCTTCGAGCGCACCGTATCGGCCTACTCAAAGGGCATCGAAGGCGACGTCGGCTTCGATGATGAGTTCTAGTTAACTCAGCGGTCGCAATCCGAGCCTGACGGCTCTCGATGCTCGGCTGCTGGCCGGAGGCCGAGTCCGGCCGACCGGCGCAGCCGGATCGGCCTACCCGTGAGAACACGCGATGTTCTGAGCCCCTGGGCGAAGAACTCGGGTTCGGGCGTAGCCCGATACCTCGGCTGCTGGCCGGAGGCCGAGTCCGGCCGACCGGCGCAGCCGGATCGGCCTATCCGTTGGAACGCGCGATGTTTGGAGCCGAAGGCGAGAAACTCGGGTTTGGGCGGAGCCCAATACAGCCGCTTGCGGACGGTGCACCCATTTTCG
>CALHXU010000075.1 GCA_938040365.1 uncultured Acidimicrobiales bacterium | reverse complement strand
CGTCATGAGTTTCACTGAGGCGCTTCGCTTCCTCGACCGTCACATCAACCTCGAGGCTCGCGCCGGATTCTTTGAGGACCTTTCGCTCAACTCGATGGAGCGGTTGATGGAATTGTCCGGCGACCCACACCGTGCGTTTCGGTCGATCCATGTGACGGGTACGAACGGCAAAGGGTCGACCGCCACGATGATCGCTCGGCTCCTCATGGCCCAAGGCTTACGAGTCGGCCGCTACTCGAGCCCGCATCTGTCGTCGATCACCGAACGTATCGAGATCGACGGCGAGCCCGTCTCGCGCGAGCTCTTTGCCGAGGAAGTTCTCGCGCTCGCGTCGGTCGCCGAAATGGCCGAGCACCCGCCGAGCTATTTCGAGCTGCTCACGACCGCTGCATACCGAATCTTCGCTGCAGAGGCGGTCGAAGTTGCCGTCGTCGAGGTCGGCGTGCTCGGACGCTTCGATGCCACCAATGTGATCGAAGCCGACGTTGCCGTCGTTACGAACATCGGCACCGATCACACCGATCAGCAGGGCGACTGGCGCCGTAATATTGCGTCGGAAAAAGTGGGTATCGCAAAGGCGACCTCGACCTTGGTCGTCGGCGAAACCGACCCTGCCCTTCGAGACATCTTCGAAGAAGAAGGTGCAGCTGCCACACTGTTCGCGGGGGAGGGGTTCGAGTTATCGGCCGACCTTCCCGCTGTGGGCGGGCGCCTGATCGACGTACGAACGCCTCGTGGTCTCTACGAGGAGGTCTTTCTTTCTGCGCACGGAAGCCATCAGGCAACGAACGCATCGATCGCGCTCACCGCCGTCGAGGAGTTCTTCGATGCCGCGCTCGCAAATGACGTTGTTGCCGAAGCGTTCGGCGAGCTCTACCTGCCAGGCCGAGTCGAGGTTGTTGGCAAGGAACCGACCGTTGTGCTCGACGGGGCACACAACCCCGAGGCAGCCCACGCGCTGAGCGAAACACTCGCAACGTCGTTCGCCGGCGGTTCTCCACGTGTCTTTGTGCTCGCAACGCTCGAGCCGCGCGACCCTGCGAGTTTCATTGCCGACGTAGGCATTGGGCCCGGCGACTACGTGATCGGAACACCGGTCAACTCGCCTCGGTCGATCTCGGCCGAGCGGATTGCCGAAGCCGCAACGGCGGCCGGAGCAACCGCTGAGGCAGCGCCCGACACCGAAAGCGCCATCGAACGAGCAAAGACACTCGCCGGAGTCGAGGGCATCGTTGTCGTGACCGGATCGCTCTACGTGGTCGGCGAAGCAGCCGATATCTAGACGCTCATGTGGCGGCGAGCGGTCGCCTAGATTGCGTCGAGGAACGCGTAATCGGAGGCGTAGAACTCGGTCAGGATGGCTCGCTCGCCAGCTGTTAGCTCGGGCTTGTTGCCCCCTGGCCCCTTTTTGCTCACGGTGAGCCGCTTGTCGGGGATCTCGGTTTCGTATGCATTGTTGAGGTAGCTGCGAATTTCGCCGAGTTCGCCCATGGTGTACATCCGTGAATAGGACTGTGGGTTTGACCCAGCCCACAACGTCATGGGGTCGGTGTGAACACGGAAGTCGAGGAAGATCTGACGGTAGCGATGTATTTGCTCGACCGTTTCCGATAGGGACGGCGCAGTTGTGAGCCCGTTCGTCATGTCCAGATGTCGACTCTCGCGCCGAAGACTTCCATCTGCGATGTTCTTGTTGTAGTACGACACATATCGATCGACGGGGTCCCGAACGATTGCGAATTTGTAGTAGTCGGCATACTTCGTATCGAGCTCGTTGAAGTAGACCAGTCGATACGCTTCACCAATCCGGCGGTGCGCTCGTCGCGAGGAATGGCCAAACATGGCGAAGACGAAATAGTTCTTGACCGTCGAAGACCCGCACTTCGCGAACGGGGTATAGAGGATCTTCTTTTCCTCATCGACGATAGATATGGTCGCTCCAACTCGCGCAGCAATCGCAACGCTGATGCTTGGGTAACCGAGGTACTCAATTGCGTCCTGAGCGGCGGCCCGAGCATCGTTTGGGCGTTCGGCCATGAGAAGGTAATGCACCAAAGACGTGGCACAGCTACGAGAATCTGACCCGATTCCGCCGCAGTAGGGGCGAATCGTCTGCGACGCAAGGTACGGCCGGCCGTGACGGTAGGCAAAGCGCGCAGCACGGATAACGTCGGCCGGAAAGGCATCGGTGTTCCTCGCAGCCCGTGCTGCTTGGTATGGCCATACAGGTGCTTCCATCAACACCGCATTCTAGATCAACCGCCGAGTTCGTTCGGGGCTTGTCGCCAGGAAGTCGACTACTCGTCGAAGAATCGTTGGCGAGCAATCTCAAGCGCACTGTCGGATAGCGGCGGTGCGGCTGCCAAGCTATTCACTTTCCGAGCCATCACGTTTTGGAGCGGACCGCGCTTTAGTTCGAGTCCGAGGAACTCTTCGAGTTGTTCGATGAGCGGCTCTTCGAGTGCGGTGAGCGCATCAAATTCGATCGAGAGGAAGTTTGAGAAGTGTCGTTGGTATCGCTCGCTCGCAGCCGCGTAGTCGTTGAGTTGACGCTGCTGGGCAACCCACGAAGGCATCCGCTCGAATACGTCGAGGAGTTCTTGTTCGAAGTCCGAAAAATCCGGCTCGATCTCGGTGTAGGCCTTGAGCAGTTTGAACGACGAGAGGAATCGTTCGAAGGGGTCGCGTGTGAGCAGGATGATCTTGGCGCTGTCGCCAATCGTCTCGCGCATGTGCTTTACGCCCTCTTCGGGCAAGATCATGTACTCGGGAGTGACTTCGCCGACGAACTCGCTGCCCAAGAGGCATGGGCGATACAGGTCCACGTAGTCGATGTTTTCGACTTTGCGGGTTGCGAGCATTCGATTTGCCCGAAGTCGGCATTGCTGGGGTTTCGTTATCGCCGGAGTGTCTTCGATTCGCTTGAGTTGGCGCTCGGAGAACTCCCTCAGAACCGCCGGCCTGCGAACGTCGAAAAGGGTGTCGAAATAGTGCAGCTCCTTGACCGGGTGCATGAAGATATCGGTGCACCGGTCGAGTATTCGGTGGAGCAGGGTGCTTCCAGCTCGCTGCGACCCGATCCCGATTACGAATTTGTTATCGATTGATCCCATATCTCCACTAGCTCGGTTGCTTGATCATCGGATAGACGCGGACTCGCCGTTGGGCTGAGTCCCTTATATTTCATTGGTTCGCTGTCGATCTTTTCGATTACCTCGACCATTGCTCCAAGCTCCGGGCTTACCCGGAAACCAGTCACGCCATCTTCAACGTCCTCACCCATTGCGCCTCGGTCGCTCGCAACGACCCAACACTTGCTCGCCGCAGCTTCGCGAGTGACCAACCCAAAGCTCTCTGGCCACAATGACGGAGCGAACAGCACGTCGATCTGCTGGTACAGGCTCGCAATTTCGGTCTGGGGGACCGGGGCAATGAAGGTGACCGGGACGCTGCCCCACTTGACGTGGCGCGTGCTCCCGGGCGTCATTGCGTAGTCGACGACCAGAAATTCAAGGTGCTCAGGTTGTGCCTCGAGTACCGCGTCGCGCAAGAGATGAAAGCCCTTGTGACGCGCGGCGTTGCCGACATGACCACAGATGACTCGTTCGTGATCTGAGGTGTCCTTCGGAGCCCAGTCGACATTGCTGCTGACGCCGTTTTTATTGACCTGAATCTGTGGAAAGCCGTTGGCTTTGTAGATCTCCGCAAAGGATTCCGAAACGGTAAGTACCTGAGCAGCGCCGTCGAGAAGGCTGCGCAGGTAGGTCAACCGATCGAGCGATTCGGTGAGGGTGACCGAGTCGCGGAGCGTCCGAGGGGCATATGGGTCGGGGTGTCCCATTGGGTACACGGTGCCGAACTTGTCGGTGAGGAACTGGAAATCAGATATCCACCAGGCATCGTGGGCGGTGACGATGTAGGGAATTTGAGCGTCCTTTGTTGCATGGACGATCGACGCGGTCAAGCGCTGTACGGCGTGGAAGTGCACGAGGTCGGGTTTCTCGACCCGGAGAAACTCAGCGAACAGCCGGTACATCTCGTCGTCGCTTGCCTCCCAATCCATGTTCTCCCGATAGTCGATCGTCGACCGGTAAACCTTGACGCCCTTGTAGTGATAGGTGTGCAGTAGATGCGGGTCGGTGCAGTGGGTGTCAGATGTAAAGACCACCAGCTCGAAATCGTCGCCGTACTTTTCTTGAATCTCGTCGAAGTTGTCTGAAAGGACCCTCGTCGCGCCGCCGATCGACTGTGGCGGGAAAAACACGTTGACGAGCGCGATCTTCTTCTTCGATGGCCCGTCTGGACGCGGCGCCACCGAGTTCATGTCGGCCACCAACTTCTTTCCGAGCGCGCTGACCGAATAGTCCTTCACGATTCGATCGTGGGCGGCGGTCCCGATCGTCGAACGCAATTCGGGGTTGGTCACCAACGCCTCAAGAACGTCGCCCCACTCATCGGGAGTCGACACCAGATATGCGTCTTCGCCATCGGCAATGACGTCGTCATAGTTTTCGGTCAGGCTAAGGATGGAAGGGATCTTGAAGCACGCGGCCTCGACCCATTTCAGTTCGCTCTTCGCTCCGTTGATGAGGTCGTCGTTCAAGACCGCGAGGTTGATGTCTGCCGACTTTAGGTATTGCCAGTAGGCCTGAACGTTTGCGACAAAGGGAAGCCTGATGAGCTGGTCGCCAAACTCACGAACGAAGTCGTTGGACAGTTCGAGGTAGCCCGCAATCACGAGTCGTACGTGGCGATGTTTACGAAGTATGTCCTTCAGCGGACCGTAAGCCTGCTCGAAAAAATCTTCGTTGTGGGCGAGCGTGCCACTTGCATAGATGATGTCGACGTGCTCTTTCTGTGACTTGTCCGCAACATCGAACTGGCTCAACGAATCGAGGCCGTTTCGGTGGACGAGACACTTTTTAGTGGTGACATGTTCGGCGAGCAATGCGGCGAGCGGGGCAGTTGAGGCAATGGCAAATGGACAGCGTTTCGCCGCCGCCTGCATGAGTGCCATACCGGTGGTGAGGTTGTGGTAGAACGACGGCGGAACGTTCCCGCCATAACTTTCGATCGGCGGCGGGTACACCTTTTCGAACAGTAGGTCGTCAATCTCGTAGAAGGTCTTGTTCCCCGCAGCATTCGAAATCGCCATTGCCTTTAGGACCAACGGTGCAGCGGGAACTCGATAGAAGATGACGGTGTCGTGGAACGAAACCGCCCGAAGATCGTCGTTGAGATCGTTCCAGTCCTGAACGGTGACCGCTATGCCCTGGCTGTTGAGTTGCTCGACTTTTTGGTTGACGCGGTAGCGCTCGCATTGAGGAACGCTGAAGTCACCGATGATGAGGACTTTTTGTGTCGGCCCATGCTGATTCCACGCATCGCCGGGCGTCTCGAATGTGGTGAGGAAATCAAAGTACGAACGGTAGACCTCGTCTGCGTACGTATCGGCAAGTTCGATCATCTCATCGCGTTCGCCGAGTGCTGCTTGCACCTTGAGCGTTGCGTCGAGTTGGTTGTAGTAGGCCTTCGCTACCCGGTCCGCCGAGTAGTACAGCCACGTCGCCGACGGTGCGGCCGCCATTCGTTTTCGAATGAGCGCGAGAGCCGATCTTGGTTGCTCAATGTCGAGGTAGCAGGTGATGATCCCGTCGACGACCTGAGGACTGTCGACATCGAGGTGCTCGGCAACGACGTAGTCGACCGGGTCCTTTGCCGACCCGCGGTCCATCTCGGCTGCGGCCTCGAAATACCCGAGCGCTTTGCGTCGGTGTGCTCGTTCGGGCTCGACGAGCCAGCTTTGGCCAACTCCAGCGAGAGCTGCAGGGCTTGTTTCGAAGAGCAGTGCCGCTTCAAATGCATTGCGAGCTAGGAGGCCTTCGCGCTTTCCCAACAACTGGCGGCCAATGTCGATGTATAGCTGTGCGGTTCTCTTTGGATCCTCGAACAGTTTGAGGGGTTTGGTGACCTCACCGACACAGAGGTCGCACACGTCGGACATCTTTGCCGAGATCGATTTGTTCTGGCTGAGGATGGTGTCGACGTCGAGCGTGCTGACATCGATCAGAATCTCGGGGCCAACATTTGACGCCCAATCGTCGAGCGAAGCAAAGCGCTCCTCGGCTCGGCCATATCTCAGCCAGTGGTGTCGGGCGTCCTCGGCGGTGACGATACCGGCGGGGACGAGGTCGGGGTAGTACGCCAAGTAGAAGTCGGGATCGAAATCGTGTCCGTCGGGCTGACCGAGGCGGCCCTCTTTGCTGCCGTGGGTCTGCCAGTGCTCGCGCAGTTCTTGGTCGGTCATGTGTGCAAGGTCCGGGTTCGTCGAACGGTAGAACTCGACCTTTAACTTGCCGGCCACCCTTCGAAGATCGCCCGTGAGCTTGCCGGCCATCAGGCGAGCTCGCTCGGTATCAGAACCGCAAGAGAGTTTCTTTCCATGCCGGGTCGAACGTGTGTCTCGAGTTGGAAGGGCCGATCGAGGTTTCGATGCACGCCCCAATACATGACGTAGTCAGCGTCGAGAAACGGTTGACAGAGTGCTGCGTTTGAAGAATTGAACGCGCTCATCTGCTCGGCGAGGTCGAATTCCATCAACATGATGCTGCGGCTCTTCACGAGCGCTGCTGTTGCAGGAGGAAGAAACTCGGCTTGGTGTCCTTCTGCATCGACCTTGACGATGTTGAGCATGTCACCGGATTCGTCGATGAAGTCTTGGAGGTGACGCTCGTTCACCACCACCTGCCGCTTGGGGGCGTTGGAGTCGTAGCCTCTTGCGGACTCGCTCGCTGGATCCTTCTGGAAGACAAAGCCGTCGACGTAACGAACCTCGTCCTCTCGCGCCTGGTCGGAAAGCAAACAGTGTTCGACCGAAACACGTTCGTAGTTGAACCGCTCGATCGTGCGCGAAATGTAGCCGGCGCTTTCGGGATTTGCTTCGAGGGCAATTGAACTGCACGACCGAAAGAGCCGGTCGGCCATAAAGGAGAAGTACCCGAAGAGCGATCCCGCATCGACGAACCGGACGTTCTTGTCGGCGAGATGTTCGGCCAAGACCAGCATCCACGCAACAAGTCCAGGTTCATGGACGGTCTGGTCCTTGTGGGTGCGGTTGAGCCAACTCTTTGGTTGAACTACGTGGTCGAGTCCGGTCTCCATACCCATCTCGATCGTCGCGTCGTTGAGGTGAAGTGAGAAGACATCGTTCTCGACCGTCCACTCTGGGACGAGCGAGGCTGCGACCCGCTCGTGCTTTTGAAGAAGATCGACCTGCTGATTACTCACGTTCGGGAACCTCGAAACTTTGGCTTGGGGAGATGACTTTTGGGGCGAGATTTTGAATCCGGTTCATCTCACCGAAGCATCCACATCCACAAAGTTCTAGTACCTCGCCGACATCGTGGCGCGGATTTGGGTCAGACCCTGACGTCGATCGTCAGTGTTTTTTGCGGGCTAGCTTCGCGCTTCGAGATCGTTCGCGAACTCGGCGAGTTGCTGTCGATGCCAGATGCCGATTTTCTTGTCGCGCACCTCGTTCTTGTCGTCGTCGATGAACAGGCGTGGCTCGGGGAGACTAAATGGTTCAGCATTTAGGTTAATGAGGCGCCATTTCCCGGTTTCGATATCGGTGTTCTGTTCGAGGTCGACCATGGTGGTCAAGCCAATGAATGTGATGCTGCTCTGCAGGAATTTACTGAGTACGTCGAATACGTGGCGGTTCGAGAGGTGGATAAAGCAGTCTCGAATGAGTACGAAATCGGCGTCTGGCATCGGGTCTTCGATCAGGTCATGGATAACGAACCGCGTGCTGGAGTTCCCAAATTGGGCATTGTTGGCCTCGATGAGCGGGGACACGATATCTCCGCCCAGGTAGTCGACTTCGATCTCGCTCGTCAGTGCGGCCATCCAATTGAAATCGCCGCAGGGCGCGTCAAATATTGAAGTGATCTCGAAGTCCCGGAGGAAGTTGGCCAAGCCCAGGCGCAAGGTCGCGGTCGCAGCGAGCTCGCTTCCAGGCCCAGAAACGCTCTCTTCACTTCCCCATGCGTTGTTCGTGAACATGTTTGTGAAGCGGTTGACATACACCTCTTGATCCATGGAGACATCTTTAGTCGGTCATTCACTTGGAAACTGCGAACGAGACACTAGATTGCCGGAAATGAACCGCACTTTCGTACTCTGTAAGCCCGACGCCGTTGAACGAGGCCTCGCTGGCCAGATCGTCACCCGATTCGAAAACAAGGGTCTCAAGATCGTCGCCGCTGAGCTTCGTGTTGCTGACTCAGACACGCTCGACCAGCACTACGCCGAGCATGTAGAGAAAGGCTTCTACCCCGATCTCAAGGCATTCATGAGTCGCGGTCCGGTGCTTGCCATGGTGCTCGAGGGCCCAGAAGACACCTTTGCGATGGTCCGCTCGATGATGGGTGAGACCAACCCTGCAACCTCGCCGCCTGGAACTATCCGAGGTGACTTCGGCACCGAGATGACCGAGAATTTGGTGCACGGATCTGACTCGAACGAGTCGGCCGAGCGCGAGATCGGCATCTGGTTCCCCGCGCTATAACGACGGCGCCAATACCTGCATTAACGCACTGAGGAGTCGGCTCGTCACGTACTGTACGGGGCGTCTTGCAAGTGTGTTACAAAGCTCACTAGAGTCAGCGCTGAAGCGTGGCTCCGGACCTTCCGTACAGCTCCGCGTTCTTGGAGTGCCATGGCTGACGGGGTCTTGAGATCGTTTGCGAATATCGGGTCGTTCTCCGGCCGCGATATGGCTGTCGACCTCGGAACCGCGAACACGCTCGTCTATGTCCGCGGCGAGGGCATTGTGCTCAACGAACCTTCCGTCGTTGCGGTCAACGTGCACACCGGCGAGCCGTTGGCGGTTGGCGCAGAAGCAAAGCGCATGATTGGGCGAACACCCTCGCACATTCAGGCGGTCCGTCCACTCAAGGACGGGGTCATTGCCGACTTCGATATCTGCGAGAAGATGCTCCGGTACTTCATCGAGCGTGTGCACCCACGCAAGTGGTCGCGGCCTCGTATGGTCATTTGCGTACCATCGGGAATCACCGGAGTCGAACAGCGCGCAGTCCAAGAAGCAGCAGAGTTCGCCGGCGCACGTAAACCAGCGTTCATCATCGAAGAACCCATGGCAGCCGCTATTGGTTCGGGCCTTCCGGTGCAAGATCCGACCGGGTCGATGATCGTCGACATTGGTGGCGGTACGACCGAAGTTGCGGTGATCTCGCTCGGTGGAGTCGTTGCGAGCCAGTCGGTCCGCGTGGGCGGCGATGAGCTCGACGACGCCATCGTCCAGTTCGCCAAGAAAGAAGAGAACATTGCGATCGGCGTGCGAACCGCCGAGGAAATTAAAAAGGCGCTCGGGTCGGCATGGCCGCTCGAACGAGAGATGCAGGCCGAAATTCGCGGTCGCGACCTCGTCACTGGACTGCCAAAGACCATCGATCTCACCAGCATTGCAATTCGTGAGGCGCTCGCCGAGCCAGTGGCAGCGATTTGCGATGCCGTCAAGGTGACCCTAGATCAGACCCCTCCCGAACTCGCCGCTGACATCATGGAACGTGGAATCTGCCTCGCGGGCGGTGGAGCGCTTCTTCATGGTCTCGCCGTGCGTCTGCGCGACGAGACCGGCATGCCGGTGTTTGTCGCTGACCGACCACTCGAGGCCGTGGCGCTCGGGTCTGGTCAGAGCCTCGAGGAGTTCGAGTCGTTGCGCGGCGTCTTGTTCAGCTCGGGCACCATCTGAGCAACATGGTTGCTCCTCAGCAGTCGGGGCGCCGACGTGTCACGCTCGCCTTTATCTTTCTGGCGGCCGCAACGCTGATTACGCTCGATTTCCAGGCGTTTGGTCCCCTCGGCACGATCCAAACCGGAGCACGAGAGCTCGTGACTCCATTTCGGCTCGGCGGCGAGCGCATCGTGTCGCCGGTTACGAACGTATGGGAAAGTGCAACCCAGTTCGATGATTTGGAGGCGGAGAACCAGCAGTTGCGGGCCGAGATCGATGAGTTGCGAGGCGAGTTGGTGCGATCGGGAATCGATCGCGGCGACTACGAGGCACTCCTCGCAATCAACGGGCTTGAAGAAAGCGCCGACTTTCCGCTGCTGTTAGCCCGTGTCCGGACAGGTGAGGTCGGCAACTTCAGCAGCGGTGTGATCGAGATCGACGCCGGCAGTTCAGATGGGATTCTGCGCGACATGGCCGTAGTGACCGCAGCTGGTGTCGTTGGTCGGGTCGAACAAGTCGACCGGACATCGGCGACCGTTCGTTTGATTTCGAGCAGCGACTTTGTGATGGGAGTTGAGGTCGCTGGCGAGGTTGGACTTGCTCGCGGCACCGGTTCGCCCACTTCGGTCGTGATCCAACAAGGCATCGGCAACCGAGCAACCGTCGAAGAAGGCGACCCCGTGACGACAACGTCGAGCGAGCGGACCCTTTTCCCACCGAACCTCGTCATCGGGACGGTTCGATCTGCAATCCAAAACGAAGATGCGTCGAATCAAAATCTCGTGGTCGATCTGTCGGCCGACCCGACCGATCTCCGATTTGTGAGTGTGGTCCTCGTCGAACCAGGCCTCGACGAGGATGCTGCAGAGGCAGAGGCAGAGGCAGAGGCAGAGGCAGAGGCAGCAGAAGCAGAGGCAGCTGCTGGTGAAGTAGTTGCCGTCGAGACCGAAGAGGTCGACGGGTAAGTGAGCCGGAAACGACTCCGGACCGGAGTATTGCTCGTGGTTTTGTTGTGCCTGCAGGTCTCGCTGTTCGCGCACATTCGACCCTTTGGGGTCGCTCCCGACGCGCTGGTCGTGGCCGCGGTCGTCGGCGGCATTTTGGGCGGTCCCAACTATGGAGCTCGCAACGGTTTTCTCGCTGGACTGCTACTCGACCTGGTCATTCCCGGTGCGCTCGGGTTAGCCGCTGGTGTGTACGGAACGTTTGGCTATGGCGTCGGTCTGATCTCGCGCTCGCTCGATTCCGAAGATCCACGCGTCCTGCCAATCCTGGTTGCGCTGACGTCATTTCTCGCCACCGGCACATACGGTCTCGGCCTCGGCGTTCTTGGTTCGGAGCAGTTCGTGAACTGGGGGTTGGTCGGGGTGTCGGCGGGCGTCGCAATCTTCTCGGTCATCCTCATTTCACCGGTCCGAAGTGGTTACCGCTGGGCGCTCGCAGCCAGCGATGGGGTGGCGCGTACCGAACCGGCCCGCGTCGTGGTGAACTGATGGCGATGTTCGCAACGGATGCCCATCCTTTCGGGCGCGCCTGGCGAAAGCAGGTGCGCTAGTGGAAGACACGAGTCGTATCCGCCTTCGCGTGCTGGGCGTTGTCGCCTTTTCGCTCTTCGTCGCACTCTTTGGTCGTCTGTGGTACCTCCAGGCACTGGAGTCTGAGACCTTCGAGGTGACCGCGCAGGCCAACATCACCCGCTCGATCCGCACCCAAGCGCCCCGCGGGCAAATCCTCGACAGGAACGGGCGGGTCTTGGTCGAGAATCGACTGTCGACAATCGTGACGATCAACAAGGACGAGCACGTTCAGGTGTTGGAAGACCTCGGGTTCGAAACGTTCGACGAGCGGACCGAGTTCCGGCGCGAGATGTTTGGCGACCTCGCCCGCGAGTTGTCTCGATCGGGACAGCTAACAAAGGTCAGCGATCTTCAGGCGGCGTTCGACGACCCATCGTTCACCGCGTTCGAAGATATTCCGATCGCACGAGACGTCGATGAAGAACTTTTGATCTTCATCGGCGAACGACCGGAGCGCTACCCGGGAGTTTCAGTCGATCAAGACGTTGTGCGCAGTTATCCGTTCGGCCAGACCGCAGCGCACATCTTGGGTTATGTGGGTTCGATCACCGGCGGCGAGCTCGAAGACAAAGCAGAGCTCTACCTGATCGACGACCCTGAGAGCGATAACCCCGCCGACCGCATCCAAGATCCCGACGGAAAGCAGTATCGAAGCAACGACGAGATTGGCAAGCAGGGGATCGAAGCGTTCTTCGAAGATGACCTTCGCGGAGTGCCAGGCACCCGCGAGTTCACCGTCGACAGCTTTGAGAACATCGTCGACCTCGGCGAGGTCGTCGAGCCGCGTCGTGGATCTGACGTGCAGCTGACGATCGACATCGACCTGCAGGTTCGACTCGAATTCGAACTGAAGCGGGCCCTCGACAACGCTCGACTGCAGGAGGCACCATCAGATGAGGCGCCGTTCAACGCTCCCGCTGGCGCCGCGGTGATTATGGACCCCCGAGACGGGTCGATCCTGGCGATGGCGTCCTATCCAACATTTGACCCGGGCGACTTTATCGGCGGCATCAGCCAGCGACAGTTCGACGAGCTCAACGATCCGCTCGCGCGGCAGCCCTTGCTCAACCGCGCGATTAGCGAGAACTACCCGGCGGCATCAACCTTTAAGCCCTTCACTGCAATCGCCGCCGAGATCCACGACGTTTTTGGCTGGGAATACGTCGAGGACTGGGATGTGCCGACCTCTGATCCGGGCTTTTGGGACTTGGTCAGCTGCAACCAGAACTTCGCCGGTGACGTCGAAGGTGCGTTGGCGAGCGGTTGTCGCAAGCGCAACGCCGGCGACGCGCAACTCGAAGGAGTCGACCTGCAGCGATCCATCACCTATTCGTCCGACACGTTCTATTACAAGATCGGCGAAGCGTTCTGGATTGCGAGTGACGACGAGGTCAACCCCGAGGGCATCCAAGAAGTGGCTCGCGACTTTGGCTTTGGAAGCCCGCTCGGACTCCAGCTCACCGGCGAACGCAGCGGTCTCATCCCAACCGAACAACTGCTCGCCGAACAATTCGAGGCGAACCCCGATCTGTTCTTGCGCGGTGATTGGGGCCCAGGCGACAACACCGACTTGGCGATCGGGCAGGGCGCGGTTGCCGTCACGCCGCTGCAGCTCGCCAATGCTTATGCAACGCTTGCGAATGGTGGGACCGTCTTCTCACCAAACATTGCCCGTGCGGTAATTCCATCAGACGAGGACGGCGACGGCATCGAGTTCGGCCCTCGTGTGCTGCGCGAAGCCGAGATCCCCGAGTCGGTCGAACAGGCGATTCTCGACGGCCTCATCGGCGTAACGATGGACGAAGGCACCGACCTCACGCGGCCCGGCGGCACCGCATTCGATGCGTTCAATACGACGAACACCGGAGGGGTTGACTTCGACCTCGTCAACTGGCCGATCGCAGGGAAAACGGGCACCGCCGAGGTAACTGGCCGCGCCGATAACTCGATGTTTGTCGGGTTTGGGCCAACCGGATCGCGAAGCTTTGGTACCTCGCTCAACGAACCTGAGTACGTCATCGCAGTCATCTTGGAAGAATCGGGTTTCGGTTCGCGCCATGCAGCGCCGATGGTCGCCCGCCTCTTCGATGGAATTGCTAACGACGACATTGCCCAAGCGTTGACCCAAAGTGAGATCGACACGATTTACGGCGTTGACCAAATCACCGATCTTGCCCAACTCGAAGCTGCAGAAGAACTCACCGAGGCAAATAACGCCGCTGCATTGGTCGACAGTGGAGGAGCACAATGACGGCACTACGTTCGGGAGGCGCTGGGTTTACGAGCGATCGCGATGACGGATCACTTCTTGTTCGCCTCGATCTGTCGATCATCTTGCTGTCGATCGGCATGTTGTGCATCGGTCTTGTCACGGTGTACTCGGCAACTCGCGGGGTTGTAAATCCTGAGGTCGACGTTGCAAACACCAGCTTCATCGAGCGACAGGCCCTCTTCGCCGGGGTAGGAGTGCTTCTTGCCGCGTTCGTGAGTGCCGTCGACTATCGCAAGACTCGTGTGCTCGTTCCAGTCATCTACGCACTCACCGTTGCGCTACTCATCGGACTTTTCTTTTTCGGTTCGACGTTCAACAACGCAACCTCGTGGTATTCGTTTGGGTTTGTGACGCTGCAGCCGTCCGAGTTCGGAAAGCTGACGATCATCGTCGCGCTTTCATCGTGGTTCAGTTCGGTCAACAACCGCGAGGGGTTGCCGTTCCTAAATGTGATGCTCGGACTCGGCATTGCGGGTGTGCTCGCTGGTCTCGTGCTTTTGCAACCAGACTTTGGGACCGTAATGGTCTACGCCGCCATCGTTGCGGGCATCGTCGTCGTGGCAGGCATTGCGATCCGCCACGTCTTTGCCGTCCTTGGATTAGTCGCTGCGGCGATCTGGCTCATGGTCCAGCGCGACTTTGTCGAGGGTTACCAGATCGAGCGGTTTACCGCGTTCGTCGATCCTGAGAACGCCGACCGGTGGAACGTCGACCAAAGTGAAATTGCGATCGGCCGTGGCGGGATTACTGGCCAGGGGCTGTTCCAGGGAACGCAGAACAACAGCTCACTCGTGCCCGAGAAGGAGACCGACTTCATCTTCAGCGTGTTGGGCGAGGAACTCGGGTTCGTCGGCGGTGCAACGCTGCTCGCGCTGTATGCGTTGCTCTTGCTGCGGATCTGGCGTGTTGCTCACCTCGCTGAAGATGAGTACGGCCGCCTGATCTGTGTCGGCGTCTTCTCGATGTTTCTCTTTCAAGCGTTCCAGGCAGTCGGTATGAACATGGGCATGATGCCCGTCACTGGCATCCCTCTGCCGTTGATTTCCTTTGGCGGGTCTTCGATGCTGACCAGCCTTATGGGCCTTGGTCTTGTGGAGAATGTGCACGCCCATCGTCTGCGTTGACCGTGGCAAAGATTCGTTCCTCTCGCTTTGATCTCGAAGCGAGAGGGGAGTATGTGCAGCGAGGCGGCACCGAGCCGGTAGAGTTTGAGCATTACGCCTTTCCTCATTTCTGGGGTCAGGTCGATTGCTTCGGGTGCATTTGTGCGCTCGGGGCTGTCCATTAGGTGAAGATGACCCTCGATCGAGCCACAACAAGACATTGCGATCCATGTGGATCCACCCACGTTGTCCCGGCACCTCGAGGGCAAGTACTTGCAACGCCCAACGACGGCTACAACAAACGAAGCCGCAGCGCGTGCAGCGCGTCCAGGTATGGACGCGTCATGAGAAGGGAACTACATGTCCGACGATCAACCAGGAGCAGATCGCCCGGGAGCCAGCGCCGCTGCACCGAGCAATTCCTCCGGTAATTCAACCAACGCTGCGAATCCTCCAGCCCAAACAAACACAGCTCAACCAGCTCGAAAGCCGCAGATTGGCGACTCTCGGCCTGCCCCGGTTTCTAACCCTGCGAGCCAATCACCGGCGGGCGCTTCTGGTGGGTCGAGTGGCGGAGGGTCAAACAACGGTGGCCGGCGCCGTCGTCGTGGCGGTGGCGGCCAGGGCGGCGGTCAGCAGAACAAGCAGAATCGTTCGAACGAGGACGCCGAAAACCGTGATGGCTCTAACCGTGCCGGCAACAACGGGAACAGCGCGAACAATGGCAACAACGGCGACGGAGGCGGCCAGAAGAAGCGTCGCCGGCGTGGCGGTCGCGGCCGAGGTGGCGGCGGGGGTCAGGGTGGCAGCGGAGGTCAGGGCAACCAAACGCAACCGGTGACTGCGCTCACCGGCGAAGCGGTGGAACTCGACGAAGAGACGATGGCACTGCGCAAGGGCCGCGAGCGCAACGGCCGGCCTGCAGGCCGCTACATGATGTGTGTCTCGGTCCGCGAAGAAGCGACCCAGATTGCGGTTCTCGAAGGACGAACGCTCATCGAGCACTACGTATCTCGACCTGCCGACGATGTGTCGCAGATTCACGGAAACATCTACATGGGTAGGGTGCAGAACGTTCTTCCAGGTATGGAAGCGGCTTTCATCGATATCACGACGCCAAAGAACGCGGTCCTTTATCGCAGCGACGTCGTGGCCAAAGGCAGTGACAATCGCAGCACGAAGATCGAACAGCTGTTGAAGTCAAAGCAAAACATCCTTTGTCAGGTGACGAAGAACCCAATTGCCCACAAGGGTGCACGCCTGACCCAAGAGGTTTCCCTTCCGGGTCGCTTCGTCGTGCTCGTTCCCAACAGCGACACCTACGGCATCTCGAAGCGCCTTCCCGACAAAGAGCGCAAACGCCTCCGAAAGATTCTCGATCGTGTGAAGCCAAAGGGCGCGGGCATCATTGTCCGCACCGCGGCCGAGAACGTGACCGAAGACGAGATCGTCAACGACGTAAAGCGTCTTGCCGCTCAATGGGAACAGATCGAGGCGCTTGCCAATAAGAGCTCTGGGCCGGCGATGTTGTACCGCGAACCAGAGATGGCCGTACGGGTGATTCGCGAGGAGTTCAACAAGGACTACCGCGGCATCATCATCGATGACCGGGCGCTCTACGAGGACGTTCGGGGCTATGTCGAGTCGATCACTCCAGCCCTCGCCGACCGTGTGCAGTACTACGACCGATCCGCTGAACCGCTCTCGCTCTTCGAACGTCATCACGTCGCCGAGCAACTCCGCAAGGCGGTCGACACCAAGGTGTGGCTGCCGTCGGGTGGCTCGCTCATCATCGAAGGTACCGAAGCGCTCACCGTTATCGATGTGAACACCGGCAAGAACGTCGGTAGTTCGAGCCTCGAAGAGACCGTGTATCGAAACAACCTCGAGGCCGCTCGAGAGGTTGCTCGCCAGCTGCGTCTCCGTGACGTTGGCGGCATCATCGTGATCGACTTTGTCGATATGGAGATCAAGAAGAACCGCGAGGAAGTGGTACGCGTCTTCCGAGAAGCACTCGCTCAAGACAAGACCCGAACGCAAGTGTTCGACATATCCGAACTCGGCCTCGTCGAAATGACGAGGAAGCGCATCGGTGAGGGATTGGTCGAGTCGCTCTCGAAAACCTGCGAGACCTGCGAAGGCCCTGGCCATATTCTCGACGAGTCCCTGCTCGACATCTAGATCTCTCATGTCGGCCGACGAGGTAGCGAACGAGGCAACGTCGTGGGTCGCAGAGAACTGGGATCCCGACCTTACGGTTGGCGAGTGGTGGGTTCGACTCGCCAACGCTGGCTATAGCCATCCAACGCTGCCCGAGGCTGGCGGTGGGCGCGGCTATTCGCGTGCACAGAACCGAGTGCTTCGCCAGGCAATGGCCGACGCGGGCGCAATGGGCCCACCGAGTGGGCTCGGAATGATGCTTGCCGCCCCAACGATCACAAAGCACGGCTCTGCCGACCAGATCGAGCGTCACGTCCGACCGATCATCACCGGCGCAGAGGCTTGGTGTCAGCTCTTCTCCGAACCCAACGCGGGTTCTGACCTCGCAAGCCTGCAGACCAGCGCAGTTCGCGATGGTGATGAGTTCGTGGTCAACGGCCAGAAGGTGTGGACCTCCGGTGGCAAGATCGCCGACAAGGGCATGCTTATTGCCCGTACCGACCCGTCATTGCCCAAGCACGCTGGTGTCTCGTGGTTTGCCTTTGAGATGGACCAATCCGGCGTCGACACCCGCCCGCTCACCGAGATGACCGGTCGAGCGATTTTCAACGAGGTCTTCCTCGACGATGCTCGGGTTTCTTCCGCCGACCTGATCGGCGACGACGGCAATGGTTGGCGAATCGCAAGCGACACGCTGATGTTCGAGCGGATGAGCCTCGGGGCGAACCCGGTGCCATTGCCGTCATGTGCACCAGGCACGATCGCCAACAATCATGAACGTCGCGCCGGAGACATTGCTGGCCGAGGTCGCTCGGGTGAAGACGGGGTGCCATCGCCGAACCTCGCGTACTGGCAGCGACTTGCCGACTACGCAAAGGCCAACGGAACCCTCGACGACCCGGTCGTTCGCGAACAATTTGTCACGTTCTACGAGCTCATCGAAGTCAACCGGTTGAACGCCATGCGAAGCCGTTCGAAAGGTGCAAGCAGCGTTAGCCTAAACATCGGCAAGCTCATGATGAGCGAGTTGTATCGAATGGGCCGTGAACTTGGAGCGGCCGTGCTCGGGCCTCTCGCAACAATGTCGAGCGAGCGTGGCACGTTCGAGGCACAAGTGCAGGAGATGATTCTGTTCTCGCCTGGCCCAGCCATCTACGGCGGCACCGACCAGATCCAACAGAACATCATCGGCGAACGCGGCCTCGGCCTCCCACGAGAACCCGGCCCTGCCAAGGAAACACCGTTCTCCGACCTCCCCAAGAACTAAGAACCACCGGGGTCAGACCCTCTCTTACCGTTCTTCATGACAATCCTGTAATGGGGCCTGTCCCCATAACAAAACGTCAGCTAGCGGAGGCGGGCTTTTGCGATGGGACCGGACGCTTCGAGGGTGACGCTGCGGCTGACTCCCTCGGAAGCCAGTAGTTCGGAAATGTCATCTGGGTCATCATCGTGGGCCCAGATGCGTGAACCAAAGCCGTCGAGAACCGAAAGGATCGCGGTAGTGGGCTGATCGTCTCGATCGAAGGTGACGGTGTAGGCCTCAATCGTTCCTTCGCCGGGGATCTCCTCGGTCGGTGGACGCTGAGCGCACGCGTCCACCTCGTCCTGTGGGCGCTCGTAGATGAAGTCCGCAGTCGGCGGCCGCCCTGAAGCAACGACGAACGCTTCCTTTGAGAAGTAACCACCATTCGCGTGAAGAAGTGCAGTCGCTTCGTTGCCTCGGAGAACTCCGAATGCATGTGCAGCAGCTTGCATTGAATACGAATTGAGAGGTCCGCCGGCGAATGTCATTCCGCCGCTGATCGAAAATGGACGATCGGGCGACACCCCGAGTTCGCGTCGCGCGACCTGCACTGCGACCGGGAAGCATGAGTACAGCTCGAGCTGGTCGATCTCTTCGATGGTCAAGCCAGCAAGCTCGAGTACTCGTTGCCCGGCGATTCGCATTGCGTTTGACCGTGACAGTTCGAGCCGGGATCGGATTCGGAGCACATCCGATGCGCCGGTACCGGCGAGAAGATAGACCATTTCGTCGTCGGACAGACCCAACGATTGAGCCGTCGCATAGCTGCACACGATGAGCGCGCTCGCCTGGTCGACATCGACGTTGCTCGTGAGGAGCTTCGTGTAGGGAGCGGCGATTCGTCGGTTGTTCACACCCGCTTTGGCGATGGTTTCGGCATCGACAGCATCGCGTATCTGGGCATGAGGGTTGGTGGCTGCCACCGCGCTCGCCTCTGCCCAAAGTGCAGAGATAGACGCGAGGTGATCGTCGTGAGAAAGGCCGCTGCGATACCGAAGGGCCGATTCGGCCATGGCGTAGAAGACCACAGGCGTGCTGATGCCAGCAGCGTCGTCGGCCTTATCGGACAACGGCAAGTCTTTGCCAACGAGGCGGTCCGGTGCGGCATCTGGCGCCTCATCGAGATACGTCGACTTTCTTCCAGCCGCCCGGTCCTTACGACGCGTGCGCATCGTCTCGGCAGCGCAAAGTACGGCTGCGGTGATCTCACCGCTCGCAATGCGGTTCGCCGTGTCGTTCAGCAGGTCATACGGAGCGTTGCCGCCGACCGGGGTGTAGGCAGTTTCGACGTTAGAGATGCCGAGTTGGTTCGCTACCAGCCTTGCCGGGTCACGGTAGGGGTTGATCCCCTTCACGGCCCCAATGAGCGATACGTGGTCGCGGACGCCCGGCGTTTCTGTGAGCGCACTCTCGGCTGCTTCGGTCATCATCGCAACGGGTTCAGCGTCGGCATCATGATTCGCGAGCTGGGCAGCGCCAATGATCACGGGGTGGTTCGGGTTCGGCACGGTATCGATCCTTTTTCGCTTAAACGATGAGGGAGTTGGTTCGGTTCTCGATGGCGCGGACTAAGGCGAGGGCGGCCATAGCCGAAGTCTTGGGATTGTCCGGTAGGGGATTGTTGGCCACTGCCACGTCGAGGCGTCCAAATGCTCCGAAGGCCGATATCTCGTGGCGGTTTGTCGACGCGGTGGGGTCAGCGATCAGTTTGAGCGTCGTGGCGTCAGGCCCAATTCCCGCGAGCGCAGTTGTCATTGCGACGTTTGCATTCTTCGGGAACGCCGTGGCCGTCTCGGCGGCGGTGCCTTCGAAGATGACCGTCTCGGTATCGAGTGCGGCCAGATCGAACTCGTTCTCCGCCGGCGTGCCCGCCCACGCCAACGCGGGCTTTACGATCCGATGCTCGACGTGTTCGATGCCCATGAGGCGAGCGGCTGCGAGGGCATCTACACCTGCAAGTGCTCCCGGTTGGATGTGGATGCTCGCCTCGTTGGCCACCGCGAGG
>CALHXU010000074.1 GCA_938040365.1 uncultured Acidimicrobiales bacterium | reverse complement strand
GGCAGTGCTCCGGTGCCCGTGCCGATCCGCACGACCACCCGTCACCCGATGTGGCGAACGCTGGCCCACATTGCGTCAACCGAGGCGTGGGTGCACGAGGCGTACGGTCGGGCTCCGGTGGTGTTGAAGATGGTCGAGGTTGTTGCCGAACGAACCGGCAAGCCAACGACAAGCACATCGGTGCACAGCCAGGTCGCTGCCGTCCACGCGCTCGAACTTGGGTGGGCCATCTACCGAGACATCATCGAGTACAGCCTCGAGACTCTTGGTGGAGATATCCCCGCGGTGCGAGACCGACTCGCGGCCATCTCGTGCCGGCTCGTCGACTAGATCTTCCTGCGTCGCTGACGAAACTCGTCGGTGCTGTTGGCGTGTGCTGGGTCTTCCGCGGGAACCGGCACGCCGAGGCGTTCGCATAGCGGTTCCCAGCCGTCGCCCGGTTGCCAGATGATGAGCCGATCTGCGGGAATGGTGGCGACGACTTCGTCGTAATGCTGGTCGTAGATTCGGCGGGCGTCGGCTTCGTCGTGGAGGTCTTCGCTGAACCCTGCGACTTCTCGCATTAGCTGAGGGATGCCCGGGACGTGCTCACGTGCTGGGTCGACCTGGTTCTCTCGCATGACCTGCCACACAGTTGCGTCGGCACTCGACCACCACACCTCCGACGAACCGCGATGCGACAGCACGACGAGCGCGTCGGGGTATCGATCGGCCATCTCCTTCCAGAGCACCGATGCTGGCCAATCGACGGCGGCGGCCCATCCGTCGAGTATGTGGTCGAGTAGGTCGAGGTCGCCCCGCAGGGCCTTCATCCACATCGGGCCGTGGACGTCACGGCGTTGGTAGAGCTCGCGCATGTGAAAGCACGGCGCGTCGAGCAACTGCTCAAGCATCACCTTGAGCGACGTCGTGCCGGTACGCGGCAGCCCAGCACCGATCACCCGTGGGCTAGTCATGACTAGCTCCGAACAGGTTGTCTCGGAGGGTGTCTCCGGCATAGCCCGTACGGACTCGGCCTCGGCGTTGAAGCTCGGGAACGAGCTGGTCGACCACCATGGCGTAGTAGTCGGGCGCGTAGAACGTGGGAGCGAACTGGAATCCGTCGGCGTCGGTGGCATCGGTCAATGCGACAAGTGCATCAGCCACATCGGTTGGGGTGCCGACGAAGCGAGAGTCCGCCGCCATGTTGCGGAATCGCTTGGCGAACTCGGCCAACGTCGGATCGTCGCCGTTCGCGGCGGTTTCGAACGGACCGCGCATGCCGGTCACCAGGTGCAGCATCTCGGAGATGCGGGTGTCGGGGGAAAGCTCCTCGACGTCGAAGCCCACAGTCGAAACCATGGCGGCAATGTCGTTCGCTGGACCCGGCCGTTCGAGCACCTCAGCTTGGATTGCTTCGGCGTCGGCGGCGTGTTCGGCGACGATCGGGCCGTGTGTGAACACGATGCGCAGGTCGTACGGGTCGCGCCCGTTGTCAGACGCTCGTGTTCGAAGGTCGGCCACCATTTCGGCGCGCTGCTGGTCGGTTCCGGCCGGGGCGAAAATCATCTCTGCGTGCTTGGCAGCGAAGTCGCGTCCTGCGTTTGAGGATCCGGCTTGTGCAAGCACTGGACGGCCTTGCGGCCCGGGCATGACACACATCGGGCCGGCCGTTCGATGCCACTGTCCCTCGAAGTCGACCCGATGCACCTTGTCCGTATCGATCAACACGCCGTTGCCGTGATCCATCACCATCGCGTCGGCTTCGAACGAATCCCACAGGGCATAGACCGCGTCCATGAATTCGTGTGCCCGCTCGTATCGCTCATCGTGCGCGGGCAGCGGAATACCCACGTTGTCCCCTTCGTGTGGGTTGACCGAGGTGACGATGTTCCAGCCAATGCGTCCTTCGGTCACGTGGTCGAGCGTCTGCATTGACCGGGCGAGTTGGTACGGCGAGGTAAACGTGGTCGACATGGTCACCACGAAACCGAGACGATCGGTCTTGGCAGCGAGACGAGGGACGAGAACCGTGGGATCGAGCAACGGGAAGTGGAATCCACTCCGCATCGATGTCTCGCTCTGGCCGTAGCCGCCGATGTTGTCGGCAAAGAACAAAGCGTCGAACGACCCTCGTTCGAGCGTGGAGGCGATCTCCTCCCAGTACGACATCTCCCACCACTGGTGCCGAATCTTCTCCCGCGGGTAGACCCAACTGAGCCGAGTTACTGAGCCAGGACAATAGAGCATGAATGCATTGAGGTGCATCGGACGTGCTGGTGCGCTCGGTGACATCAACGGAGCTTAGGCAATGAGTCGACACGATTCTAGTCCTCGACTAGAATCGTGGAATGTCCATGGCTAGCCAACCCACACTCGCAGCGCCCGACCCCGTAGCTGACGCCGCAATCGCCAGCGCGCTGGCACACCTCGCTGCCCCCGGTTCGTTCTTCACCGGAGCGGAGCGCCTCGCACTCGCGCAGCACGCCCGCTACTCGCGTGGGCTCGACCCGACCGCCGCTGATCTCTCGCCCGTGGTTGCAGAAGCCGTCCGCCGGGTAGCAGTCGAAGCAATGCACAGCCGCGCCGAACATGTCGCTGCCTGGGAAGCCGACGGACACGACGTTCTCGCCTACGTTGAACTCGTTGCCGTCGTGGCACAGATCTGTTCGATCGATTCGTATCGGGTCGGCCTTGGCGCCAATCTCGACCCACTTCCCGCCGCCGTCCCGGGCGACCCAACACCGGCCAACGACGACCGTGCCGTCACGTCAAACGCGTGGGTCCCAACCGTTGGTGTCGCTCTTGCACCAACCGCACTCAACGCGCTCCCCGAAGAGAAGGCCGTTAAAGACGCCGTCTCAAAGGAGTGGTACCTCACCGACGAGTTCGTACACAAGTACGACGTCGACCCCGGTCGAGAACTCACCCGAGCGCAAATGGAGCTCGTAGCGTCGAGAACGTCGTATCTCAACGAGTGCTTCTTTTGACTGTTCGGCCACGCCTGGATGCTCCGTGAGAACTCCAACGCCAACAACACACCCGTCAACATCCTCGCCGTCACGAACGCAGCACTCGATCCGCTCGTGCCGCTCGGCCGGGAGCTCGTGGCGTTCGTCGATGCCATTGTCTTGCTGGACTTCGATGAGCTCCCGATTGCCCGACAAGACCTCTTCGATGCCGCTGGCCCTGGTGCGGTCACCCGCGCTGCTGCGGTCTGCGCTGGCTTTGAAGGAACCAACCGAGTCGTCGACGCCGTCGGCGTGCCGGTCAACAAGCGCTACTACGACATCGCCGACGAACTCCAAGTAACGATCCCCGAACACCTTCGAGGCTGAGGAGCCCACCTATGGCTGAATACAACAACCGACAGGATTTCGAGCTCGACAACTGGCCCGAGCTTCGCCAAATGGTCAACGACCTGGCGAACCTCGTCTACAGCGAGCGCACGATTCCCACCGAGCTCAAGAAGCTGTTGTTCACGATGGCGAGTCAATCCAACGGGAGCCTGCATTGACAGTCTCATGGTGCGTTCAGTTTGAACGCAATGGGAGTCGAGACCGCACGCATTCAGGCGATCTGGCAATACGCAGACTCTGACCTGTTCACCGAGGCCGAGCGGGCTGCGCTGGACATTGTGTGGGCTGCGTCGCAGTCGCCGAACCAGTCGACGCCCGAGCACTTCGAGGAGCTGCGCAAGCACTACTCGAACGAGCAGATCATCGAAATTCTCGCAGTCAACTGCCTGGCCGGCTGGCTCAACAAGTGGAACGACACTGTCGCCACCGTGACCGACCAGGAGTCGGTCGACTTCGCCACCGCCAACCTCACCGAGGTTGGTTGGAACGTGGGCAACCACACCGGCGAAGCCGAGGAACAACGGAAGGGCCACCCGTCAACCGTTGGGTGGACAAAGAAGTAGCAGGAGCCAATGGCCACCAACATCCGTGAACGACTGCAACAAGACGTCACTGGCGCACGTCAGCTGCTGAAGACGTCGAAGCGTCATTGGACGACCGGCCGCGCCCTGCGCAAGGACTTCATCGCCGCCCAGCAAGCAGGTCGCAAGATCGTGCTCGACGACTTCGGGCCCGACACGCCCGACCCCGAGCCAGGCCAACCCGCCGCCGACTTCAACCCGAAGCCGGGCAAGTCGCGCAAGGCCCACTTCATGAAGCTCGAGGAGTATCCCTCGACGAACTATGCC
>CALHXU010000073.1 GCA_938040365.1 uncultured Acidimicrobiales bacterium | reverse complement strand
ACTTTACATAACGTATATTTCCGGCGTTCTACTCTCTCGTGGGCTCTCAAAGGCGCCACAAGCGCTACGTGCAACGACCCCCGGTGTTGAGAGACAGCTACGACATCTAACGTCAACGAGAAGGTCAGAGAGGACGGACCGGTCAGGCGTCGCGAACGCAGCGACCTACTCTCCGAGTGATGAGGGCGCAAGCAGCGGCTCACCACCTAATCCAATGCGAAGAACGAGCAGATCGGTCACGACCTGATCGGCAGGCCAGATGATCTGTCGTTGCGTTACGAACCCAAGCTTCTCAGCGACGCGATGCGACAAGGCGTTGTCAGCCGCGATGATGCACAGCATCTCACCGTTGTCTGACGCATGCGCCACGTTCAGGAGTGCAGCCGCCGCTTCGGTGGCATAGCCCCTCCCGCGTGCCGAGGTCGCGAACCGCCAGCCCCACTCAAGCCGCGCGACATCATCGATAGCACAAACGCCTACGCCCGTGTATCCGATGATCGTACCGGTCGCCTTCTCAATAACTGGTTGTTTGGCATAGGTGATGCGCCGACTTAATTCGACCATGTGGTTGAAGCGTCTTTCAGCCTCCGCGATCGCTAACGCTCCCTTGCCGAAGACCATGAATTCCGGATCGACAAATAGCTCAACGAATCGTGCACGGTCAGCCTCAATCGGTCGCCGAACTAGTAGCCGTTCCGTCTCGACCGTCACCATGCGCCTGACTCTAGTGAAGGGGTGCCCGACACTGCTTCACTCTGTCTCTCCACTGTCTGTTTCGCGCTCAGAGTGGCCGAATGTCAGTAATGTCGTTTTCGCCCTATCGCTGCGCGGCTACCAACACCCTCATTCATGTCACGAAAGATCAAAAAGCATTACTATCGCAAACGCTAGAGCGAGGTAGATCATAAACATTGGAACACATCCCAATGCGGCCAGATTTACTCTTCGCGTCTGGCGCTGGCTTGCGCGATCTTGCCCATACGCCGCCACAAGAAAGGCGACAAACACCACCGGACTGAGTAGCTCGTTTTCGCTACGTCCGAGGGTTAGAGAAACTGACAAAGCAACAACCGATGGAATGGTGAACCACAGCAACTTGCTGGCCCTAGAGAGATCTCGACCTGACGGAGAGTGATTCTCTTCCACTGGGTTAGATTACATCCGTCCACGATGCATGGACAGCCGACGGTGCCTTCCGTGATCTGTGCTTCGGCCCAGCGGCGAGGAAACGCACAGCCAAGTCAGCGAGACTGATTCGCGAACTCATTTCGTCAGGGAACACCGCCGACGTCGCCGTTCCGTTTGAGGTGTTCGATTAGACACAGCAGAATTGAAGGGCCCGCTACACCCAGGTGCTCGTTGCCCCGGTAACGGTGCTGCCATCGAGGTCGCTCAGGCTCATGCCCGCAAACATGGTCGATCGTTCACCGGTTTGGTATCGGAACGCCGGGTTCTCCTCGGCAATGACCGATGCGATCACGTCGGCAACATCTTGTGCGGTCTGCGCGGCTCCCGGCTCAAACGCTGCAGAAATGTGCTTCACATAGGCCTGGACTTGCGGTGTGTACGCATCCTCGTTGTTCATGCGTTCGCCGACCGACTCGCCAGCATTCGCAATGAACTCCGTTGCAATCGCACCGGGCTCAACGACCGACACCTTCACCCCGTGTTTTGCCGCGACGGGATGCAAACTCTGCATCAGACCCTCGACGGCAAACTTCGCGGCACAATACGCATCGTTGAACGGCTGACCCACGACACCTCCAACGCTCGTCACGGTCACGATCCGGCCACCACCGTTGTTTCTCATGTGCGGCAACACTTCCCGGGACAAACGCGCAACACCGGTGAAATTTACATCCATGCACCATTGCAGACTCTCGTCACTGATCTGTTCGAGCGTGCCAACATAGGTGGCTCCAGCGTTGTTGATCAGCACATCTATCGGACCATGCTCGGCAACAACATCGGCAACCACCTGTCGTATCGCTGCCGGATCCGTCACGTCGAGCGCCATGACATGTACCGCTCCCCCGGCATCTGCGGCCGCCGATTGGAGCGCTTCGGCCTTTTCGGTGTTGCGCATCGTCGCGATAACCGTCTCGCCAGATCGTGCCAGGGTGACCGCAGTCGCCAGGCCAACGCCAGAGTTTGAACCAGTGATAAGAGTCGTCATCGACGCAACGTAGCACGGCTCGAATCAGCGGTGTCCGCCCGCGCCGACCTATGGCGCAGGGTCTGCGATGAGCATGCGGGCAGCTTCGACGACTGCCGCAGAGGCCGATGCTTCGGCGCGGCGCACGATGTCCATCTCGGGTATTTCCTCGTCAGCTCGCGTGACGATCACACCGAGCACACAACCCGCACGAAGCCCGGAACTCGCACACATCGTTAGCAATGTTGCCGATTCCATCTCGTAGTTCAGCACGCCCATCGACTGCCACTCATCGAGTGACCCTCGGAACCGTTCGACGACACGACCCGAGTACGTGTCGTAGCGTTCCTGACCCGGGTAGAACGTGTCGCTCGATGCCGAAATGCCGACATGGACGGTCACGCCGCTCGCTTCGGCAGCGTCGACGAGCGCCTTTGTGCACTCGAAGTTCGCAACGGCGGGAAACTCGAGCGGCGCGAAATGACTACTCGCCCCGTCGAGGCGAACCGATCCGGTCGTGACGATCAGATCTCCGGCCAACACGTCAGGCTGGATACTCCCGGTCGTGCCCGCTCGCAAAAACGTGCGAACGCCAAGCTGAGCGAGCTCCTCTACGGCGATCGATGTCGACGGCCCGCCGATACCGGTCGACGTGACGACGACGGGAAGACCGTCGAGCGTCCCGATCCACGAAGTGAACTCGCGATGTGACGCGAGGAAGCGTGGCTCGTCGAGCAGCGCTGCAATTTTCTCCACGCGCGCCGGATCGCCCGGCACGATCGCAATCGTCGCCCCGTCGAGCATGTTCGCGTCGATGCCAAGATGAAACGTCTCTGCCATCAAAAAAAACTAGTCGGCGATTTTCGACCAAAGGCGCATGCCTTCGGGAAACACAGAACGCTCAAGTTTTTGCGTTTGGACACCGAGTCCATAAGTGAACGATCTCGTTCAGGCGGAAGGACAATTAAGAATGGCTGCGAAAGGCACCCGTACAACGAAAAGGGAGCGGACTCGCTCGAAAGGTCGAGGTCCGAAGCTGACCCGGTATCAGCGAAAGGTACTCTCCCGCCTGCGGCGACACTCCTATGGTCGGCCCTATGTGACTCGGTCGGTCACCGAGAAGATGGAGATCCTCGAGCTCGAGAGCCTCGGCCTCATCGAATGCCAATGGAGCGAGGATTGGGCTCGTCCAGTGCTCTTTGCCTGGGTCGTCTGCCAGGAGTGCACGAACGGCATTCGGTTCGCCGACGAAGAAGTTGATGGTCTCGTTCCCTTCGATCGCTGCCCCGATTGTGCACGCTACGAACATGACCTTGCTGCCGCAGGTGTTCTCGACTCGGTCGCCCCAGTGGAATCGCTCGAGATTGAACAGCACGAAACGATCGGGTTCGCCGTCCAACGGAACCGACTCGATGCAGCAAAGCATTTCTTGACCTATCAGTTGACGTCATCGGGCCGGTAGCGCCGAAATTCGAGCTCGGCAAACCTCCAGCCCATACTACTTTTCGGAAGGTTATTCCTTTAAACTTCCGAAATGGAGATCTTTGCCGAAGGATACCGATGACAGGTTCGTGGGAACGGTTCGAATTCAATGGCCGAGCTGCACGCGCCTGGATCCCCGACCCGCTCAGCCAGCGGGACCTTTCCTTCAAACCTGAGACGATCCGACTCGCTGAACAAGCAAGTGCTGCCATTTCGGCCAGCGACCAGGTTCGACCCGTGAATTGGGAGCCGCTTGCCAGGCTGTTATTGCGCACCGAAGGAATCGCATCCTCGAGTATTGAAGGCATTCGTGCGCCACTGGTCGATATTGCCATTGCTGAGCTCGAGGATGGGTTGGGCGAGGCGGGGTGGATCGCCGACAACCTGTCTGCTGCCACGAGCGCCCTCGAGTCGATAGAGCCGCTATCTCATGACCTTCTCCACCGATGGCATCGCCAGCTCATGGGCCACTCGCATCTCTCTCCCGAGATGATCGGCAACTATCGCCCTGCGCCTGGTTGGATCGGGGGAACCTCACCGCTCGATGCCGCGTTCGTGCCAGCTCCTGCGACTGCGATTAGATCGCTGATGACCGCGCTTATCGACTTCGCCAACCATGATCATTTCGACCCCGTGACGCAGGCGGGTCTCGTGCACGCACAGTTCGAGACGATCCACCCGTACGGCGACGGCAACGGACGACTCGGCAGGATCCTGATCGGTTGGGTGCTTCGCAGGCGCGGCGTGCTCACCAAACTTCCACCGCCTATCAGTGTGCTCATCAGCCGCGACCCTGCCGGCTATATTTCTGGACTTCACCTCTTTCGAGAGGGACCTGTCGATGCATACGTTCGCTGGTTCGCTCGCATCGCCGACGCGGCGGCAACCCAGTCAGCAACAATGACGCGGGTCGTTGAACGACAACTCGGCCACTGGGACGCAATGGTCAGCGACCTGAGAGCCGATGCTGCAGCACGTCGGATTATCGCCATGCTCCCTGAGCACCCTGTGCTTACCGCAGCGATCATCAGCAAACGCCTCGGAGTATCCGAGCGGGCGGCGCGAAATGCTCTGGCGCAACTCGCCGATCGAAAGATCCTCAACACGGTCCAAGCCCCGGCAGGAGCCGCAAGACGCGGGCGAACTCCAGACTATTTCGCCGCGACCGCCCTACTCGAAGCTACCGAGGCGTGGGCGCGCTAGCCGTCGAGGATTGTGAACATCGACACAACGAGACGAACGAGTGGAAGCACGCAGCTGAAGAATCCCTTTCCTCATCATCACCATCAACGCAGACGGCGATTTGAAAGGAACCCCAAGTGACTAGTACCGAATCGATCAGCACCGAACCAACGAGCACCATCGAATGCTACGACTTGGGCATTTCCACCGATGAATACCACCGCATGATCGCTGCGATGGCTGATACACAGGCCAGCCATCGCAGCGGAAGGTCAGGTCTCGCCGAAGTCATCGACTTTCCCATTCGGAACATCACGGGGCCAACGAGAGGCCCGTTCGCGATGCCCGCTGCGTCCTAGGAGTACGAAACCGTCATCTCGGGAGTGTTCGAGATCGACTGGAACACGACGCAGTAGCGCTCGGTCAGCTTGATCAAGGTGTCGAGCTGTTCTTGTTCGGCGTCGGTATCGAGGTCGAAGGTCAAGCGAATGTTCTTGAATCCAACCGCCGCCTCTTTGTCGACACCCAGCGTGCCACGGAAGTCGAGGTCACCCTCGGCAGACACCGTGCCCGACCGAACATCGACCTCGATCGCGGTTGCGACGGCCGACAACGTTACCCCGGCGCATGCAACGAGTGCTTCGAGCAGCATGTCGCCCGAGCAGAGTGAAAGGCCGTCACCGCCGGTTGCAGGATGCAATCCAGCCTTGGCCATCACTCCCCCGGTTTGCACACTGCAGGTGACACCCTCGCCAAGCTGGCCATTGGCGGTGAGGGTGATGACGGCAGCGTCGGGGTCATCTTTGTACTGCTGCTTTAGCGGCGCCTGCAGCGATCTAAGTTCCTGAGCGTCCATGAGTTCCTTTCGTAGCTTCTCGAAGCCTATTCGATACGTGACCTCTGGTGTACTGCCAGGCCGGGACGCTCATAAGCCTCGCCGACCAAATCTTTTCGGAATTTCATCTGATACAGCACAAATATTGCCTATATTCGATTGGGTCGAACAGACAGGCGAACGGACAAGCGTTGCGATTTGGGGATTGCTTCGCCTGGCCGGCGCGGCCGGACTAACCAGTTTCTGGTGAGTCCGGTCTTCGCCTTTTTACCCTGAAACATTGAACCATTTTGGGGGCAACTGACCCAGACCGCATATTTCGATACATATTTTCGGGAATTTCGCTAACACATATGCACGACCGTCCGATCAATACACTGGCGAAACGAAACCGACAGAGTTATGGGGACTCGCCGGATTCCAATTTCGCGGCCGGGTTAGATCGAAACCTCGATCTAACCCGGCCTTTAACGTTTTCGCCTCGAGGCGCTGATCAGTGCACAAGCGCGGTCTCGTCAAGGCCCGTGTAGACCAGCGTTGCCTCGTCAACATCTGATGCACTCAGGTGCCCTCTTGCTCCCTGACCCAAGCCCGCTGCATTCGCCTCGTCGGTGTCGATATGCATTTCAAGCGCGTAATTCTCATGAACCCGAATCAGCACATCGCCCAAGATGAGGTCCCGCTCTCCCCCGGTGATCGCAACCGAAACTTCGTCGCCGTTCTCCACTCCAAACGCCTCAGCATCACTCGGCCGCATGTGAATATGGCGCCACGCACAGATCAACCCTTCCTGCAGCTTCACGATCCCCTGTGGCCCAACGAGCACGATCGGGGCCGATCCACGGACATTTCCCGACGCACGAACCGGCGCATCAACCCCGAGATGGAACTCGTCACTGGTAGATATCTCGACCTGATTCGATGGCCGAAGCGGACCGAGAAGCCTCACGCCTTCGATCTTGTTTCGAGGACCAACGATGTCGACCGTCTCGGCACATGCGTACTGGCCGGGCTGGGAAAGATCCGCGATCGGCGTCGGTGTTGCGTCCTGACCAAAGAGCGCGGCAAACGTTTCTTCGGTGAGGTGACAGTGGCGCGCGCTAATGGCAATCGGAACGCTGAGCGCAACTGGCGCCCGCGCCTTTGAAACCGTCTTGACGGTTTCGCGTGCGATCATCAACTCCTCGTTCGTCTTGACCACCAGCGCCTCGACACGAGAACGCCCGGTCGTGATCAGTGCATAGTCCTCGTCGGTTTGGACGCTCGCGTCGATGTTGCGATCCTCGTCGAGGACGCAACCCAAAAATTCGAGACGCTGAAGAATCCTGCGCCGCATGCTTGCGCTGTTCTCGCCAATACCGCCGGTAAACACAATCGCATCCACTCCACCCATCGCTGCGGCATAGGCGCCGATGTACTTGCGGGCACGGTGGACAAAAACGTTGATCGCAAGACGCGCCCTACTATCCCCGTCAGCTGCTGCCTGCTGGATGTCTCGAAGATCGTTACCCATCCCCGACAACCCGGACAACCCGCTCTTGTTATTCAACAGGTCATCGAGTTGGTCGACGTCGAACTCGCCGCTGCGCAACAGCGACAGAAGAACGCCCGCATCGACATCACCCGAACGGGTACCCATCACCAGCCCTTCGAGTGGTGTGTTGCCCATGCTCGTCTCGGTCGATCGACCAAACTCGACCGCCGTCGCGCTCGCCCCATTACCGAGGTGCAAGGTGATGAGGCGAAGATCTTCGAGCGGCCGTTCGAGAAACTTCGCCGCGATCCCGGCTGCATATTGATGTGAAATTCCGTGGAATCCATAGCGCTGAATTCCGTAGGTGTCTGCAACGTCTTGATCGATCGCATACGTGCGCGCTCGGCGCGGCATCCGGGCGTGGAACGCCGTGTCAAACACCGCCACGTGGGCAATGTCGGGCAAGGCTTCCTGTGCTTTGTTGATCGCCGCCAAGCTGAATGGATTGTGCATTGGCGCGTCCGGTATCCGACGCTCGATCGCTGCCCGCACAGGAGCATCGATCACCTGCGACTCAAAGAAATCCGCGCCACCATGGACGACACGATGACCAACCGCGTCGACGCGATGGTCACCGAGAGAATCGAGTATCGCAGCGATCGCCTGTTGGTGTGTCTCGGCTCGCTCGCCCGATGTTGGCCCGAGACGCTCTCGCTTTCCTTCGAGCACACGGTTCTCGTCGCCATCGAACAACACATACTTGACGCTCGAAGACCCACAGTTGATGACGAGAACATGCATTTCTCGATACTAGAACTTCGGCTACTGGGCGCTCAGCTCCAAGTCGGGAAAGACCGTCAGCGCGGCAAACCAGAATGCGCTGCGAGTCGGGATTGGCTCGCCGTCGATGGTCACGACCGCGCCGAGGCCATCGGTAACAACGTCGACCGTCTCGCCGCCTACCTGTTCTGAGAAGCTTCGTGCAGGAGCTGGATTCCACGCGACAGCCTCGCTACCGATCTCGGTAAACACCACTTGGGTCGACGGTGGGAGCCGGCCGTCGTCGAGTGTGTTCTCGCGCAGCGGAAACGGTGTTCGGCCTCCACCGTCGAGACGATCGCCGTAGCTCGAGAAGCTATCGCCGCCGAAGTTTCGACCATCGGGTCGGACAATCACCGATGTATCGGGGAATTGTTCGACCCAACTTCCCCAGGTCGTCGTCTGCGACGCCAAGGGAACGAGTAACGACTCGGTAAGCGGGCCGACGACCGCAGACCCTGCTACCTGCCACCAGTACGAACCAGTCTCACGATCGACCATCACCATGTCGTTGTCGAGCAGAGCGCTCGTATTCGAAAAGCTCAACTCCTGACCATCGACCAACCGGTCATAGACCACGCCGCTCCCGCACAGCGGGCAGTAGCTGATGAGTACCGGCTGGCCGCCCAACTCGTCATTCACGATCTCGCGCGAGTTCAAGATTCTGGTGGGATAGGCCCACGCTCCGCCCTCAGGGTCGACGTATCCAACGATGACGTCATCGTCGTTCAGCCAATCGGCGGCCGCCACGGTCTCGTAGTCGGGTGCATCGATCGGGGCAATCGCATCGAAGAGACGAGCAATGTCGTTGTCAGAGCCTTCGGCAAGGGTGAATGACCCTCCGTTAAAGGTATCGAACACAATGTCTTCGAGGGCGACCGATGCTCGTGACCGGTCGACGACCGGCGTTGCGTCGGGTTCGGTCAGCGCGAGCGGTCGGGTGGCACCTGTGGTGGCCTCGTTGATCACCTCGTCGGGTGTGCCACCGCACGCAGCGAGAACCGCCGCGAACACGCCGACGAGCATGATGGATCGACGCGGGACGACCCGTTGCAGCATTTCCATGGAGAAGGCAACCATTCGGGGACAAGGTTACTTCCAGGAACGGATACGTTTTATTCATGACACTCAAGGCGTGCCCCGACTCACCAAACTGCGTTTCTACCCAGGCCGACCCGAGCGACACCGGCCACTACATGGATGCAACGAGCTACTCAGCCGATGCAGATGCCGTCATCACTGCGATCATCGACGCGGTTTCGAGCAACGGTGGCACGGTAACGTCGTCGACTGAACGAACCGTCGACGCGCTCTTCGTCACCAAACTGCTCAAGTTCAAAGACGATGTGAGCTTCGAACTCGATGACGACGCGAAACTCATCCACTTCCGCAGCGCTTCCCGAGTTGGGCACAGCGACTTGGGTGCAAACCGGAAGCGCATGGAAATGCTGATCCCAAAGGTCCTCTCGCGCTTGGGCTAAGCCCCGAGGAAACAAGCGAGTTCGTCGGTACTCGCCACAAACGTCTTCGCGCCCGCACCTGCCAACCGTTCGATCAGCGGCTGGCGAACATGGCCCCCAGCGGTAAACGCAACAACGTCCATTCCGGCCGCTAGTGCCGCAGCCACGCCGTGCGGGCTGTCCTCGATCACCAAACAGTGCGCCGGTGCAAAACCCATCTGTTCTGCTGCATAGAGAAAGAGGTCGGGCGCCGGCTTGCCCTGCTCGACCAACTGCGACGAAAAGATCGCGTTTGGATCGAACAGGGCATCGAGGCCGGTGATCCCAAGCGAGAGCGAAATCTTTTCGGGCGTCCCACTCGAGGCGACACACCGCGGTTCGTCGCTACTGGCCAACAGCGTGGACATTCCGGCTATCTCGGTGAGTTCGGTCGCAAAGGAGGCGGTCGCCTCGGCCTGAATTCGATCTTCAAGTCCATCTGGCATCGCCCGTCCAAAGCGTTCCTCAAGGAGCGCCATCATGTCGGGATAGCTCAGGCCGACGCAGGTGTTCGCAATCTCGTCCTCGGTCATCGCCATGCCAACTTCGGCCAGTACTCGCGCCTCGGCGCGTACCGCTAAGACCTCGCTGTCGACCAACACACCGTCACAATCGAAGATCAGCAGTCGGTCGGTCATGAACCAACGCTAGTCGACCGAAAGGTCGTGATTTCGGGCCAGGGCCCGACGGGCAGCAGTCGCCCCCGCCTCTCGAAAAGCCTCTCGGTCGAGTCGGTTTGCGTGCTCGTCCCCATTTGGCATGATCACCACCGCAGCGCGATCGGCCTGTCGCCACGGGCGAAGTTCCTCATACAACTGCGCCCGATGAAAGTTGCTCGCTTTCGTCCCACCATCTGATGGCACCATCGGCGAGATCACGACGATGACGGGACATTCCTTAGCATCGAGCAGATCCACGTTGTTTGCAGAATGCACTGCACCGTCAGCTCGCAACTTTCCCTCGACCTTGATCGGTCCGTTCTTGTAGGGAATCGCCGCCGATGCCCGAACAATGTTCTCGGCCTCGGCCTCGTTTTCGGCCAAGTTGTATTCGACGCGAAGGCCCCAGGTGTGTTCGATAGTTACCGCACTCGCACCCTGGTGATACGGGCCGGGCGCCACATCATAAAGTGCCCGTTCCATCTCTTGGGGCGCGAGGAGTGCGAACACACGCCCACCGAGAACGCGAACAACGCGAATTATCTGGGTCCCTTTGGTCGGGCGCATGGCGTCAATATTGTCAAGGTCGCGCAACGTCTCAACCAGTTCTTCGGTTGCGACAACAGATGGCTCGGGCGGCACCCGGGCAGCTACAAATGCTCCCGCCGAAGTACCGATGATCCTGCTGGCCATAGCCGACTCGAAGCCAACCTCGTCAGCCAACACCTCGAGCGCCGCGTCGATAAATGGACCACCCGTTGGGCCCCCGGCACCAACGACCAAGCCAATCGAAGTCGCAGCACGCAATTCAGCTCGGTCGTCCACGCCCCTTTTCTAGCGGTTCTGACGACTATCCCCCATCTGCACTCGCTTATCCACAGCGAAATCCCCGCATTTTCAACAAAATCCACACCATCATCCACTTGTTCCACACAGCCATCCCTAGGCACACTGACAACACGAACAACACTGACAACACCAACACGAACAACACCAACACCGTGCGAAAGGACCTGCCATGGCCGCATTCTCCATCGAACTTGCAAACAACCGAGTCGAAGAGGTCAACGGCGTCGATGCCTACCAACAGGAAGGCCCGCTCACCACGTTTTTCGCGGTCGAATCGCAACGCCTCGTGATCGATTCCTGGTCGACCCGAGTGGCCTCATTTCGGACCGCCGACATCGTCACGGTTCGCCGTTCGTAGCGAATTTCGCAGCGCCCAATAGGACGTAGCGAAAATCCTGTGTCAAGACTGGAACATGCTTCGCTCCGGAATGCTCCTCGTCGCTACCCCAGGTATGCACGACGTAACATTCGATCGGACCGTCATCTTCCTGCTCGAGCACGACGAGTCGAGCTCGATGGGTCTCGTCTTGAACCGGCCGAGCGACATGTTGGTGAGCGACGCCATTCCCCAACTCGACGCAGTCGCACGGCCAGAACGCCTCTACGTCGGTGGCCCGGTCGAGCAAGGCACTGCGCTCGTATTGGCCGAACCCGTCGACCCTGCAGCACCGGACATGTACTTCATGAACGAAGGCATTGGCCTGCTCGACTTAACCGACGAACCAAGCCCGAGGAGCCAGCTCGAACGGGCCCGGGCCTTTAGCGGCTACGCCGGCTGGGGACCTCGCCAACTCGAGACCGAACTTCGCCATGGCTCGTGGATCCTCGCTCCGTGTGTCCCTTCAGATCTCTGGGAAAGCAACCACCAGAACCTCTGGGCACAGGTGATACAGCGACAAGGGGCCATGGCCGAATTCCTCCACACCTACCCCGAACAACCCTGGCTGAACTAGGAACCTCAGCCGATAGGCGCTCCGCGCCTGATCATACGGCTGAGCTTCCTAGTATCTCCCCCGCTCCTGTCGCCGTCGGCGACGGGCCGCTCAGGCCCTAAAGAACCTCAGCCGATAAGCGCTCCGCTAGGGCCCTAGCTAGCCGAGTAAGTTGATCTCCCAGAGGACCTTCTCGAGTGCGCTCGCAGCCGTGACGCTCGAATAGGCGAGCGGATGCTCGTTCGTCACACAACTCGGCACCGGGTTGAGAATCGTCCACGGCGTTGGATGACAGAACTGCACGACGCTCAGCCGCTCACCGGGTTCTTCTGGGTCTCCAACTACTCGATGTCGTCCCGGCATGATCGTCCCATTGGTCAGGCGTTCGAGCATCAACCCAGTGTTGATCACCATGTGTCCATCGGGCGGGATTGCATCGACCCACTCGTCATCGATGAGCACTTGCAATCCCTTCTTTGTGGCGCGGGGCAACGCGGTTATGAGGTTGATGTCATCGTGGGCACCTGCCCAAACGTGGTCACCGGAAGGCGCCTCGCTCATCGGCGGGTATCGGATTGCACGCGTGAGCGTCGGCCCGTGCTCCAACATCTCATCGAAAAAGGTCTCATGGCATCCAATGCCGACCGCGATGATGCGAAGAAACCGGCGCTGGATGTCGCTCACCCGATCATGGAAATCGAGCAGTAGCGCTTCGATACCTGGCACCGTTGCTTCTGGAAGAACCGGGTCATGGTAGTGATAGCCGTTGCGCAACGGGTGCCCTTTGGGAAGTGGTGCTCGCCAGTTGAGCATCTCTTTCCAGTCGGCAACATCGGCGTCGGCTGCGGTCTCTACGAGCAGCCCGGTGTAGCCCGTCTGACCATTTGACTCCGGTCGGTGATAGCCGAGCTTCTCTTCGGTCGGTGACGAAAAGAAGTCGCCCAACATGGCGTAGGCCTCGTCAAGAAACGACTCGCTCAAGTCATGGGCGGTATACACAAAGCCATTCTTTAGGCTCGCCATCACGCCATCGACCACCGCATTTCGCTGGCTGCTGCTTCCCTTTTCAAAGGACAACAGATCGACATCGAGTATCTCAGAAGCGCGTTGCTCGTTGTTCATGGGCCAAACGCTAGCGCGGACGAGCGGCTAGTCACTGCCCTTCTGGCAGCGAGTCACCGCCCTTCTGGATCGCGACCGCAGGAATCGCTGCGGTAGTTAGTTACTCACAGGTAGCTGAAACTAAGATGCGTCGATGAGCAGTGGTGATCGCGAGTACGACCTCGTCGTATTCGGCGCAACAAGTTTCGTCGGTCAGATCTTGTGTGAACACCTCAAGGCCCGTCACGGGGATGCAGACGGGAGCGAAACCGGAGTCCGCTGGGCTATCGCTGGCCGAAACGCTGACAAACTCTCGACGCTTGCAAGCGACCTCGGTCTGTTGGTCGACCACATCGTCGCCGACGCGACCGACATCGAGGCACTCGGAGAGCTTGCTCGCTCAACGCGGGTCATCATCTCGACGGTTGGCCCCTATTCGCTCTATGGCTCTGAACTTGTTGAAGCGGCCGTCATAGCCGGAACCGACTACTGCGATCTCACGGGCGAACCCCACTGGATGCAGCAGATGATCGATGCACATGAGGTAACGGCCACCGGAACCGGTGCTCGAATCATCCACGCCTGCGGGTTCGATTCGATTCCATCGGACTTAGGCGTGTGGTACACCCAACAAATGGCCACCGAGATCTTGGGCGAGCCGTGCAACCAGATATCGATGCGCGTCAAGGCCCTGAAAGGTGGTGCGAGCGGTGGAACGATCGCCTCGATGCTTTCGACGGTAGAACAAGCCCAAGATGACCCCGAGGTCCGACGCGCACTCGCAAACCCCTACGCGATCGCTCCACGAGGGATGCGTTCGGGCGTCAAACAGAACAACGTCAGCGTCCCAATGCGCGACGACGCATCAAAGCAATGGGTCGGCCCTTTCGTGATGGCCTCGGTCAACACCCGCATCGTCCATCGAAGCCACGCCTTGGCTGGGCGCCCATGGGGCGACGACTTTCTCTACGACGAGGCAATGATCACTGGATCTGGACCTCAGGGAGCGCTCCGAGCCGGCGTAACTTCAGCCGGTCTCGGCGGTGCGCTTGCAGCATTTAGCGTCGGCCCGCTTCGAACGCTTCTGGCCGACAAAGTCTTGCCTCAGCCCGGCGAGGGGCCAACTCCTGAACAACAAGAAGCTGGGTTCTACGATCTTCGCTTCTACGGCTTTACTCGCTCAGGTACCGAGATCGTCACGAAGGTCACCGGCGATCGTGATCCTGGTTACGGGTCGACCGCCAAGATGCTCGGCGAGACCGCCTATGCCCTACTCAAGCGTGATCCTGCTGATACCCCAGGCGGGTTTTGGACGCCGTCTACCGCATTTGGCACTGAACTGATCGAGCAGCTTGAAGCATTCGCCGGGCTCGATTTTTCCATCATCTGGTAGTCGAACACCCGTTCGTCTACATGGTATGATCGTGCGGTGACCGTCACTGCACTTCCACTCACCCTCTTTGGCTACGGCAGCCCCGAGATCGCCCCCTCGTGGTCGCTGACGCGCACGATGCTCGACGAGCAGAGCTGGATCGACCACGCTGTCGGATTCCTCAACGGCGCCGACAATTTGCTCGTTGATCTCGACGAGCAGATGGACTGGTTCCGTGGGCGCCGTCTCATGTACGGGACGTGGCACGAAGAACCTCGCCGAACGGCCACCGAGGCCAACCCCGGCACAACGCTCCCCACCGTCATCGACACGATCCGCCACACACTTTCCGAACGCTACGGCGCGGCGTTTCGTGGCCTGTTCTGCAACTACTACGAGACGGGCCAAGACAGTGTGGCGTGGCACGCAGACCGAATTGGCCGGACCGAGGTCGATCCGCTCGTCGCCATCGTCAGCCTCGGCGGACCACGCACGTTCCGTCTACGGCCCAAACAAATCAGCGCGAAGGGCGAGCGGGCGCCCGACGACAAAGACAGATCAGACCGAGCAACCAGCCATTCGATCGTCCTTGCCTCGGGCGATCTGCTCGTTATGGGCGGTGCAACCCAGCACCACTGGGAGCACGCAATTCCGAAGACCGCCTATGCTGCGCCACGCATGAGCATCACCATGCGGGCATCGCTTCGCAGAGACGCCGACCTTAGGCAGCAGCCGCGATGGCTCCCTCAGCACGAACTGCGGGGAGTCCAGCGTTAACTCTTGAATCCCACACCTTTTGGCGTTGGGCGTAGGCATCGACCTCAGCGCCGAGCAACACGCCTTGGGCGAGCAGGTGGAGCCACTTCAGCACCACGATGATGGTTGCGAGCGTACCCAATGCTTCGCCGGCGAGCGAAAGGAACTGGCCTGCAACACCGAGGAGCGCAGAGAACACCAGCACCAACACCATGCCCGCAATGCCGCCCTTTGTGATGAACGGTTGTTTACCGCCCGGAACCAACTCGTTTGATCGCCCGATATTGGGCGCTGGGCCAAAGCGGTAGAGCACGCCGAGCGCGACCGCCATCGCTATGGCGATGAGCGGGAATCGTCCGATATTGATCAGTGCGCTCAATGCTGAACTGTCGATGAAACTCGCAACGAGTGGAGGCACGACGGCCATGCTGAAGACGAGCAGCGCCATCATGACGAGTGCTCCGAGCATCAAGAGCACCGCCGTGAGCTTCTTGACGACGAAATTCCGGGATTCAGTGCGGCCATAGATGATGTTCAGGCCCTCCATGAGGTGCCCGACCGCCGCCGACGCGCTGAAGACCGCAAGCGCAATACCGAGCACAGCGGCAGCACCTGCTGCGCCACTATCGTTTGCGATGTTTCTGAGCTGGGAGACCAGAAACGTTCGGGTCTCTTCAGGCGCTGCTTCGAGCGCAGAATTCGCTTCGTCGACCAAGATTTGCGGGTCGGTGACAAGGCTCGTGATCGAAACCGCCGCAGCCATTGCAGGAATAAGCGAGAGGAACGCGAACAGCGCCACGCCTGCTGCAACGATGTTGATGCGATGCTCCTTCTTTTTCGCGAGCACATCTTTGACCATCGACGGTGGAGCGGTTGGGTCTACGCTCTTTGATTTCGCCACGGTTACACCTTTCGTTTGCTGTGGTCGGCTACCGTTTCCCGCAATGGAGCCATTTGTCTTTGGGGTCGATCTCGACGGGGTATGCGGTGACTATACGCCAGCCTTCCGCACCGTTGCTGCACGAGAGTTAGGAGTTCCCGAAGAGGAACTGCCGCTCGAACGGTCGTGGGATTTCCGAGAGTGGAATCTTGAGCGAGCTGGCGGCTTCGAACGGCTCCATGCCCTCGCGGTAGCCGAGGATCGCATCTTTGCCAGAATGCCGGCAATCGAGGGCGTCACCGATGCCCTGTGGCGGCTTTCCGACGCGGGAATCCACATCCGGGTAATCACCCATCGGCTCTATGTCAATTGGGGACATGCGTCGGCGGTTGCCGACACGGTCGGCTGGCTCGACGAGAACCGCATCCCCTATCGCGACATCTGTTTCTTGGGCAACAAGCCCGACGTGGGGGCCGACGCATACATCGACGATGGGCCACACAACATCGTGCAGTTGCGCGATGCAGGCTTCAACGCCATCGTTTTCGACCAGCCCTACAACCAAGACCTCGACGGTCCGCGAGTGAAGAACTGGGCTGAACTCGAGGAGATGATCATGGAGATGGCCGCAGATCGGCTCGGCGTGATCGAACCCCAACTTCCTGGAGTCGACGCAGGGGCAGACCGCATCGATCGCAACCGCTCCGAATAGGCGCTAGCGGGCGGGCAACATCTCGCTCGCGAGCAACACGTGGCGCACGGCGAGCGACAACTCTTCGTCGACCTCGTCCCCACCGCCAATACCCAGCACGATGAGCACGACAAAGATCGCAAAGACGACAAAGATCACGATCGCGCCGATCAGACATCCTGGCAACGATTCACGCCCACCACCATCGGCGGGTTGATGAAACGTCGGCGGAGGCCCGTCATAGGGCGGCGGCGACTGCTCTGACACTCGTTCCTAACGCCGATGTTCTCGGTTTCGAGCTAGCGGTGTGCGAGCTTTGCCCGGGCAGGGTCGAGGTCGTTTGGATTGGTCACACCGATCCACTCTTCGGTCGAAACCGGTACCTTCACGGCGAGTTCGCCCTCGCCACGCAAGCGGTCAACGACATCGGGGATGAGGTACTCGGTCTTTGGAGCATCACCGTGTTCGGCGTAGAACTCGTCCCATTGCGAAGCGAGGTGACCAAAGAGCGACTGTGGGAATGCAAACATGTTCATCGACACCATCGTGTCGTCACCGAGGTCGCCAGCTGGGTCCTCGGAGCGGATGACGCCGTCCTCTCCACGGGCAATGCCGTGGGTTTCGGTGATCGAGGCGAGCTGGTCACCGTCGACCGCACAGACACCACGAGATACCGATCCCTCTTCGGGAAGCGTCTTGCTCAGTTGGAACGCGACGAGGGCTGCGGTCTTGTCATCGGCGCCCGCAACCGCGTCGGCGGCGAGTTGAAACGACGATGGCCCGTAGTAGTCGTCGGCGTTGACGACGATGAATGGCCCGTTTACTACGTCCTTGGTCGACAACACCGCATGGGCTGTGCCCCATGGCTTATCGCGCTGTGGTCCGAACTCATCTTGGCGAACAAAAACGAATCCATCGAGCGAGCCGTATTGGCGAATCAGGTGGTCCTGAACATCGGCTTCGATGTCGGTGCGGATGATCAGGACGACCTGGCTGCAGCCAGCCGCGCGCCCGTCTTTGATTGCGAAGTCCAGGAAGGCCTCGCCGTTCGGTCCGACCTCAACGAGCTGTTTCGTGCCGCCGAAACGACTTCCGAGGCCCGCTGCCATGATGACTAGAGAAAGATCCATAACCACATTGATAGCGGGCCATCACCGAAAAGACGCGTCAATCGACCCATCTTTCGCCTACCGTGTGTCGCCATGCACGTCAACGCCGTATTCTCCGACCTCGATGGCACCTTCTGGTCGCCGGAAATGGAGATCCATCCCAACAGCCTCGACGTGGTTCGCGCACTCGATGCCAAGGGAGTCCCTTTTGTCATCGCAACTGGCCGACGGGCACGCGGCGCGCACCACGGTCTGAAAAACTATGGCCTTGGGAGTTACCCGGCGATCCTCATGAACGGAGCGCTCGTCCGAACGGCCCTCGATGGCGAGACCCTCTCGGTGTTTGCGATCGAACAAGCTCTCGATGTCCTGTCGATCTTTCGCCGCGGCGACCTCGAACCGGTCGTGTACGTCGATCACCCCGAGAACGACATGATATTCGGTGAAACAATCGCTGCAGGCGACGCGTACCTCGCGAGCACGGTCGGCTACGAACGCGTCGATGACATCGACCAGGCAATCGCGAACTCAGCGGTAATTGGCTTTGGCGCCTTCGGCTTTCCACTGCAGCTGCTCGAACCAATCGAGGCCGAGATCAACCGTTCGGGTCTCGCTACTGCCGTCATTGGAGTATCGCATCTCGAGGGCGATCACGGAATCATGGTTCAGGGCCACAACATCGACAAACAGGTCGGAATTGAGTCGTGGTGCAGCGCAACGGGTATCGATCCAACCCAGGTTGCGGTCATTGGTGATGGACACAACGACATCGAGATGCTCGAGGCGGCAAAGATCGCAATCGTGCCGAGTAACGCCCCTCCCGAGATTCGTGACCTCGCCGATGCAATCATTCCACCCAACGAAGATGGCGGCTGGGAACAGATCCCGGCCATCTTGGGGTTAGATGACCCTGCAACCCTCTAGATTGGCGACATGAGCGCAATTGGATTCATTGGACTTGGCGCAATGGGCTACCCCATGGCCGCCAACCTCATCAACAACGGTCATAACCTCGCGGTCTACAACCGAACGACCGACGTGGCAGAACGTTTTGTTTCCGACCACCCGAGCGCCCGGCTTGCAACCTCACCTCGGGACGCATGCGAGGGAGCCGACGCCGGAATTCTCATCGTTGGTAACGACGACAGTGTTCGAGCGGTCGCACTCGGGAGCGACGGCGCGCTCGCTGGGCTTCGCGAAGGAACGATCCTCATCGATCACACGACCGCGTCTGCGACGATCGCAGACGAACTCGAGCAGGCAGCTGCATTGGTCGGCGTCGGCAGCCTCGACGCACCGGTGTCTGGCGGCGAAGCAGGCGCCCAAAATGGAGTCCTGACGATCATGTGCGGTGGAGACGAAGCCACCTACGAAAAGGCCGCGCCGATCATCGACGCATACGCAAAGACCCGAACGCTCATAGGTCCTACCGGCAGTGGACAACGCACAAAGATGGTGAACCAGCTCGCGATCGCAGGCCTGATTCAGGGTCTTTCTGAGGCGTTGAACTTCGGCGTTGCCTCCGGTCTCGATATGGACAAAGTCATCGACACCATCTCCGACGGTGCTGCTGGCTCGTGGCAGATGACCAACCGCGCCAAGACCATGGTCGATGACTCCTTCGACTTTGGCTTCGCCATCGAATGGATGATCAAGGACCTCGGAATTGCCCTTACTGAAGCAGGCCGATTGAACACGCCAACACCAATTGGCTCACAGGTCGCAGACTTCTACCAAGAACTCGCCGATGCCGGCGAACACCGAAGCGACACGTCGGCGCTGATTAAGCGGCTTCGATCCTAAAGTTGTTAACGAACACCACCGGCAATTACCCCTCCGAAACGAGAAAGCCTCGCAATGCAACACTTTGAACTCCTCATCATTGGTTCAGGATCGGGAAACTCGATCCTCACAAGTGATTACGACAACACCAAGACCGCCATCGTCGAGCGAGGCGCCTTCGGCGGCACGTGTCTAAACGTCGGGTGCATTCCATCGAAGATGTTCGTGTACGCAGCCGACATGGCGCACCACGCCCGCTACGACGGGCCCCGGCTCGGCGTCCACACCAGCTTCGATGGCGTCGACTGGCCGGCGATCCGAGATCGGGTCTTTGGTCGTATCGACCCGATTGCCGAGGGCGGAGAAAGGTACCGTGCCGAGGAACTCGAAAACGTCACCGTCTTCAAGGGTTCGGGACGATTCATCGGTGACAAGACACTCGAGATTGCGATGAACAATGGTGGTACCGAGACGATAACCGCGGACAAGGTCGTTCTGGCTGCCGGTGCCAGAATCACGATCCCCGACCTCATTTTGAAGTCTGGTGTGGATTACTACACCTCTGACACGGTCATGCGAATCGACGAATTGCCGAAACGAATGATCGTCATCGGCGCTGGCTACATCGGCGCCGAATTGGGCAACGTCTTTGGCTCGATGGGCGTCGAGGTCACGATCATCAATCGCAGTGGTCAGATGCTCCGCTTCGAGGACCCCGAGATTGCAGAGCGCTTCACCCGATCCTATGCCGAGCGCTTCGACGTGCGCCTCAACGCAAACATGGTCGACGTAAGCCAGGACGGCGACGAGATATCACTCACGATCGACCAGGGAAATGGCCCCGAGGTCATCACCGCCGATTCCCTTCTCGTCGCGACCGGGCGGCGACCAAATGGCGACGAGCTAAACGTCGAAGCAACCGGTGTTGAACTCGATGGTTCCGGCTATGTCGTGACCAATGAGTTTCTCCAGACTGCACACCCCGACATCTGGGCACTTGGTGACATTACGAATCCTGCCCAGCTTAAGCACCTCGCGAACATCGATGCGCGTGCAGTAGCCCACAACATGGTCAACCCAGACGACCTCCACAGTGTCGACCGCAGCCTCTCTCCCCATGCCGTGTTTGGCCACCCCCAGGTTGCATCGATCGGCCTCACCGAACCCCAAGCGATCGAAGCGGGGCTCGACATTGTCACGACCGTGCACGAATTTGGTGGCGCGGCCTATGGCTGGGCAATGGAAGACACGACGAGCGCCTGCAAGCTCATCGCCGACGCACAATCGCGTCTGCTGCTCGGCGCCCACATCATTGGCCCTCAAGCCTCGACGCTCATCCAACAACTCATCCAAGGCATGGCCTTTGGCAACACCGTCGATCAGATGGCGCGTGAGCAGATCTACATCCACCCTGCGCTCACCGAGGTCGTCGAGCAAGCCTTGCTCAATCTCTGACGTAAGCCTCCGCCGCGAAACGCACGACGTCTCGCTTCTGCGCGCCCGAGAATGACAAAAATGGTCCATTGTGAACCAGAAACGCGAAAAACAGGCCATTTGGCACGGTGGAGGAACAAAAGGACTATAGAAGGCCCCCTCAGTCGTCCGAAGTGTGTAGGGACACGACACTCGAGATGACTTGGAGCTGCCGCAATGGCCAGTCCGGAAGATACAAAGCAGAGCGATAACGGGTCCGACCTGTCAGGCGCGGACGAGGCATTCCTAGATGCCATGAACCAGGGCAAGGGCTGGCGTCCAGATGCGACCGACACCTTGATCAGCAAAGCCGTAAGGGTGAAGTCGATTCGTCGTCGCTTCCTCACCAACGTGCTCCCCATCATGCTCGTGCCGCTCTTGATCGTCGGCGTCCTCGCGATTGTCGGCCTCGGCCTTCTTGGACAGCGCACCAACGAAGCTGTCGACGCAACAGATGAGATTCTGGTCGAACACAACCTGAACGTGGCAGAAGAGCTCTCCGAGTCTGCCGACAGTGCCTCGCGAGCCATCGACAGCTTCCTCACCGGTTGGCACAACCGTGTCAGCCAGATCGAGAACGCAGAGACGCCCGTAGCTACAGCTGCGAACATCGCGCTGGGCGCAACCGATGTCCAGGTCGTGTTCGTCGCAGCTGACGGTTCGGTAATCAGCAGCACGCACCCAGAGACGACGAGCAGTAGTTACGCCGACGCCGAATGGTTGGAGCGGGCCCCCGAGGGTGACCTATTCCGGTCGTTCGTAGATGATGACGAGCACACCCCATCGATCGAATTCAGCCGAGGCCTAACCGACGGCAACTTCGTCCGTGTGCGCATTCCATTCACGAACCTTCACTCGATTACCGAACGTATTGCCGAACGAGGCGGAGTTGACATCGCTATTGCCGACCGAACGGTCAACGTAGTCATCGCCGATACCTTCATCGACCAGGACCCCAACATCTTGTATAGCGATGCGATGGCCCTCGGTGATTCAAGTGTCGACTTGACAGCAATGGATCTCGACTTCAGCTCGAATGATGACACTCGTCGAGTGAGCGCCACGTCGGTAGCGCTGCTCAACGTAGAACAAGTTGAGTTCCCGTTTCCCGGTTTGGACTGGGTTGCCGTTGCCAGCGAGCCATTCGACTCGATCACCACCTCGCTTCTGAGCTTCAGTGACGCCTCTGAAGAGGTGAACCAGCGTCAGCGGGTTCTCACCTTGGGCATTGCGCTGATCGGGCTCATCACTGCAGCCGTTGCGTTCTTTGCGCTGCGTTTCGCTGCCGGCCAGATCACCCAGCCGGTCGAGCAACTCTCGAATCAGGCTCAGCGTGCCGCAGCTATCGGCATTCCCGCAGTCGTCGAGGCGGCACGGAGCACCGATGAGCTTCCCGAACTCGACGAATTTGCGGTCGAGTCCGAGGACGAGCTTTCGATCTTGGCCGCTTCGCTCAACACCATGCAGGGTGCCGCTGTGGAATTGGCCGCTGGCCAAGCCCAGTTGCGTCGCCAGAACGTGTCGCGAACCTTCGTCAGCCTCGGTCGCCGTAACCAGAACCTGCTGAACCGCCAGCTCGAGTTCATCGAGGAACTCGAGGCCCAAGAGCGCGACGCCGATGCGCTCGAGAACCTCTTCAAGTTGGACCACCTCGCTACCCGTATGCGTCGCAACGCTGAGAACCTCCTCGTTCTCGCCGGTGAGCAGACGCCACGTCGTTGGGGCAGGCCAATCGCGGTTCGTGATGTGCTTCGTGCCGCAGCATCAGAGATCGCCGACTACCGTCGTGTTCGCCTCGGCGAGATCGACGAAGGCACTATCTCGGGCAACCTCGCAACCGACCTCTCGCACCTCTTTGCCGAGCTGTTGGAGAACGCCGGTTCGTTCTCTCCTCCAACCGCACCAATCGAGGTCTTTGGTCAGCAGACCGACACCCATTACCGTCTTGCGATCGTCGACCAAGGCATTGGCATGGACGACGAGGCGCTCGCTCAGGTGAACGATCGTCTCGAGAACCCTGTTGACTTCGCGGACGCACCGTCGGCCTACCTCGGACTCTTTGTGGTTGGTCGTCTCGCACAGGAAATGGGTGTCAAGGTGCACCTTGCGAGCGCAGATCAGGCCAGTGACGGTTCACGTCGTGGCACGATTGCCTACATCGAGTTGCCAAATGCCCTGCTCAGCCAGGACGCTGCGAGCGGCGCACAAACCGACGAGAAGGCATCGGAAGCTGTTGCTCGCCGTACCGATCAAGTCGATCAAGGCGAGAAGGCAAGCGATTCCAGCGCCGTGGTGTTCAACGACCAGGCTTCGGGCAACGACGACGACAGCGTCGAAGATAGTGACGACGACAGCGTCGAAGACGTCGAGCCCGCAGCTGAGCCTGCAACCGCCGAAACACCAGATGCCAACGAACTTGGCATCAAAGATACCGACGGCGAAAAGACCGACGCCGGATTCCCGAAGCGATCAAAGGGCGCAACCAAAGTAAAGACCACGCCCGACAAGTTCGTCTCGTCGAAGCCAGCAGTCGCCGAGGAAACCGCAGAGAACACCGCAGCCGAACTTGGCATCAAGGACACCGACGGTGAGAAGACCGACGCCGGATTCCCGAAGCGATCAAAGGGCGCAACCAAAGTAAAGACCTCGCCCGACAAGTTCGTCTCGTCGAAGCCAGCAGTCGCCGAAGAAGCCACACAGAACACCGCGGCCGATCTTGGCATCGAGGAAACAAACGGTGAAAAGACCGACGCCGGATTCCCGAAGCGATCAAAGGGCGCAACCAGCATCAAGTCCTCGCCCGACAAGTTCGTCTCGTCGAAGCCAGCAGTCGCCGAGGGAGCCAGCGACGCTCCTGCGAAGAAGCGTGATCCAAAGATGTCGGCCGTTGCGCTTGTAAACCAAGCAAAGGCTGAAGCTCGCGCTGCCGCCGCAAAGGAAACCGGTGCATCCTTTGGAGCAGCGGTAGACAAGGACGAGGCCCACGAGGCCCCTCCAACGATTCCCGATCGAGCGCTTCCACTGACCGAAGCCGGCTTCCCTAAACGAACCAGCAATGCTGAAGGCTCAAACTCGCCGCTCCCAGCGCCGTCGACCGAAGGTCCTGCGCCGATGCGAGAGCGCGATGCCGACCAAGTAAAGAACTCCCTCTTGAGCTACCGAGCCGCCGTACAACGGGGTCGCAGCCAAGCGGAGAACGCCGAAATGCCCGAAGCCGTAGTCGCGACTGCGGGTGTGGGTGCATCGGTAGCAGCTGATGGAGGTGGCAATACCTCACTCAGCAGCAACAGCGTGCCGATAGAAGAGAACGCTGATCGCAATGAACAACCCCAAGACAATGATGAAGCCCTACCAGGAAGTGCACAATGACCGTATCTACTGAAGCCCAGAACTTTGCCTGGCTGCTCTCACGATTCGCCGACGAAACAGCCGGTGTTCGTGAAGCCGTCGCAGTGTCAGCCGACGGCCTGCTCCTCGCCTCCTCGGCAGGAATTGACTCGGCTGGCGTCGACCAGTTCGCAGCGATTGCAGCTGGCCTTACGAGCCTGACCAACGGCGCCGCCGATTGCCTCGGCTGCGGCGAGGTCGACCAAGTAGTCGTCGAGATGACGCAGGGCAACCTGTTCGTTATGTCGATGGGCTACGGCGCATCGCTCGCTGTGTTGTGCCAATCGGGCGCAGACATTGCCCAGGTTGCTTACGAAATGACCCTCCTCGCCGAGCGCGCAGGATCGGCACTCTCGCCTGAACTCATCGGTGAGTTGAAGAACGTCCTCACGGTCTGAAGTAGCAGGAGAATTTGACCATGAGCCACGTTGAAGAGGAGTCCGGATCTTTCGTCCGGTCATACCTACTCACTGGCGGACGCACGCGCAGCGATGCGGGTGACATAGCCATTGAGGCAATGGTCGCTGTAAGTCCTGATAGCTCAGCGCCAAGGGACATTGACTTGGCCAGGATCTATGACCTCTGCGCCGAACCGAATTCCATTGCGGAGATTTCCGCTAAGTGCTCGCTGCCCCTGGGCGTGGCGCGAGTTCTCGTCGCCGATCTTTGGGGTGCTGGCACCCTCGAGATCCTCGAAACCACACGCTCTGACGACATTGCGATTGTAAGGAGATTGCTCGATGGCATCCAAAAGCGATAACACCGCTGCACGCCCGGTATCGGCGAAGGTAGTTGTCTCAGGAGGGTTCGGCGTTGGTAAGACCACTTTCGTCAGCGCCGTCTCTGAGATTGCGCCTCTGCGTACTGAGGCCAAAATGACAAGCGCTGCGACTGGGGTGGACGATGCAACATTCGTTCAGCAAAAGACCAGTACCACCGTGGCGATGGACTTTGGCAAGATCACCGTCGACGAGGGCCTCGTGCTCTACGTCTTCGGCACGCCAGGCCAGGACCGTTTCGGATTCATGTGGAACGACATCACCGCCGGTGCACTCGGCGCGTTGATTCTCGTGGACACTCGACGATTGGACGAATGCTTTAACGCAATCGACTTCTTCGAGTCACGCGACGTTCCGTTCATCATTGGTCTGAACCAGTTCGACGGCGCTCCAGAACACGACCCTGAGCTGATTCGAGAGGCGCTCGATTTGAGCGACGCCGTTCCGATCATGCGAACCGACGCTCGAACCCCAGACACGGCGCTCGATACGCTCGTTGCGTTGCTCTCACATATTCTTGAGAGCCTCTCGGCAGCTGCGGCCGCTTCGCCTACACCAGCGCCCGACTCTCGCGAGCCTGATCGTGAAGCGCCGGTGGTTTCAGATGCACAGCGCAGCGCAGCGATGTCTGCACTTGCAGCCGAGCGCGGCTAATCACTTCCATTCCAGCGATTTGAATTGCTGCTTCTAGATACGGCGCAGCAATTCATCGCTGATATGGGGAGCCAGATAGCCTGAGCACGTGGGCAATATCTTCGGTCATACCTTTCGAATCTCGACCTTTGGTGAAAGTCACGGTGGAGGCGTCGGCGTCGTCATCGACGGACTCCCCGCTCGACTCGCTATCGACCTCGATCACATCCAAAACGAACTGGACCGACGCAGGCCAGGACAGAGCCGTCTCGTAACACAACGCAAAGAAACCGACACCGTCGAGGTCCTCTCGGGCCTCGACGGTGGCGCGTCCACTGGTGCGCCGCTCGCCATGTTGGTACGAAACGCCGACGCGCGATCGGGCGCCTATGACCACCTCGCAGAGCTCTACCGGCCTAGTCACGCCGATTTCACCTACGACGCGAAGTACGGCAACCGCACGATCGCCGGCGGCGGCCGCTCGAGCGCTCGCGAAACGATCGGTCGTGTCGCAGCAGGAGCTATTGCAATGCAACTCCTCGACGCGCTCGCGGCGAAGCAAGGGCGTACCGCCCCAGAGATCATCTCTTGGGTAGACCAAGTTCACTCGGTGGTCGCCGCCGTCGACCCATCAACGGTGACTCGAGACGACGTTGAGGTTGACCCGACTCGTTGCCCTGACCCTGGCGCAGCCGAGCTGATGACCGCAGCGATCGAACAAGCTCGCAAGGATGGCGACTCGCTCGGGGGCACTGTTCGTACCGTCGTGCGAAATATGCCCATTGGCTTGGGCGAGCCGGTCTTTGACCGCCTCGAAGCCGACCTTGGAAAGGCAATGCTGTCGCTCCCAGCTACCAAGGCATTCGAGATCGGCAGTGGTTTTGCTGCGGTCGAGATGACCGGACTCACACACAACGATCCCTTCGTTCCAGGTCCCGACGGCACGCCGGTAACGACCAGCAATAACTCGGGCGGTGTACAAGGTGGAATCAGCAATGGTCAGCCCTTGCTTTTCCGCACCGGCTTCAAACCAACGGCCACAATTTCTTCAGAGCAAGACACCGTCACGACAGACAACGTCGCAACCAAACTTGAGGCAAAGGGCCGCCACGACCCGTGCGTACTGCCTCGCGCCGTCCCCATGGTCGACGCCATGACCGCCATCGTCCTGGCAGACCACGAACTGAGACAACTCAGAAACGCTGTGCTGTAACAACTCGACACTGCCGGTCGAGATCCGCGGAAACGTGGTGGTGGCCAGAGCACATTCACAAGCCGCTTTAGGTGAGCGAAGCTGTGCGGAGCGAACATGTCGGTGACCGCGGACGTCGGGCGGAAGCCCGACATGTGATCGCGTCGGCCGGAAGTCCCATCATGTTGCTTTCAGGGAGCGAAGCTGCGCGGAGCGACCATGAAGGGTTCCGCGGATGTCGGGCGGAAGTCCCGACAAGTTACGGCGCGCTGAAGTGTTGCCAGTCCTTTGAGTTGACCCAGTCGCCGCCCCACTCCCAGCCAATCTCGGCGAAGGCTCGGGTTACTGCGTCACCACGATAGATGCCGCCTTGGACTTGGACCGACCGGTCGACGAACGCTTCGCCCTCGGGCGGGAAGATGCCTCGGCTGGTCACAAATGGGTTGACCAGCGGGTTGATGTCGATCGCTGCGCCAAAGGCGTGATCTGAGAGCGTGTTGGTTCCTGCGACGGTCCGACAGTTGAACGCAGAGGTGTTGTTCGCAACCATCGAGAGATCATCGTCGCCGCCAAAGTTATCGACGAGTTCCATTCGTTCTATTGGGAACCGAGCGTCGAACAGGCGGGAGAAGACCTGCACTACGTCGTTTGCGTGCTCGGCGTTAACGACGAGTTCACCCGAGGCGATATTGCCGTCATAGTCCCAGTGGTTCATGGTGATCAGCCGAAGGCCCGACAGTGGGACTGGGCACCCTTCTCGCCACGAGTTGGTCATTCGTGCCGCGATCAGCTCGGTGATCTCAAAGACTGTCGCGCCAAATTCGGCTCCGGTTGTCGCTGGGGCCGCTGTCGTCGACGTGCTGGTGGTGGTCGTCGTATCGGCGACCGTGGTCGAAGATGACTCGGTAGTTGTCGTGGGGAGTTCGGTGGTAGTCGTACTTGGCGTCGTGGCGACGTCGGCTGAGGATGCTTCGGTCGTAGACGTTGCTTCAGTCGTAGACGTTGCTTCAGTATCGGCCTCAGCTGGCGCCGTCGTCGAAGTTTCTGTCGTCGAAGTCACTGT
>CALHXU010000072.1 GCA_938040365.1 uncultured Acidimicrobiales bacterium | reverse complement strand
AGTGTGATTGCAAGCGCTGCTGTCTTTGCTGCATCGAAGTTTGCGGTGAGCCCAGGGTACGCAATCGCATCGACCCGCTCGGCAATCTCGGGATCGTTGGTGAGCAACAACCCGGCGGGTGGCCCGCCGAGGCTCTTATAGGTGCTCATCGTCATGACGTGGGCACCCTGATCGAGCGGGTTCGGCCACGAGCCACCGGCGATGACGCCCGAAAGATGCGCCGCATCGAAGAGCACCTTTGCTCCCACTGCATCGGCGACCGAACGAATTGCCTCGACGTCATGATGCTCAAGGTTGAGGCTCGAGCCGATTGTTATCACCGTGGGTTTCAGTTCGCTCGCGAGCGTCGCCAGTGCATCGATGTCGACGGTGTATGAAGCAGCGTCGACGGGCGCCTCGTGAATATCGAGCTTGTACAGCCCTGCCGCGCCTGCCTCGTGGTGGGTCACATGGCCACCGATCGTCGCTGGTGGAACGACGATTGCATCGCCGGGGTTGCTCATGGCCATAAAGGCATAGAGGTTTGCAATGGCACCAGATGGGACGCGAACCTCGGCATAGCTCGCGTGGAAGATTTCAGCTGCGAGTTCAGCGGTGATGACTTCGATCTGTTCGATTGCTTCGAGACCCATCTCGTATTTCTCACCCGGGTAACCAAGCGATGGTCGGGTACCGAGGCCCGAACTCAGCGCGGCCTCGGCCCGCGGGTTCATGACGTTGGTCGCGGGGTTCAAGTTGATGCATTCAGATTCATGGATCGCGCGGTTCTGATCGATGAGCGCCTCGAGACGCTCGTCGAGGGCGTCAGGGGTCGATGATGCGGTAGCTCGGGCAATCGATTGCACCAGGTCCTCAGATACTGCAGGAACCCACGGTCGCGGCGTTAGCTGGTGGCTCATAGTGCGCCTAACGTTAGTGGCCGTGAGTTCTACAGAGCGCCTGCGGGCAGCGACAACAGAGGTACTCCGGACATTCATCGAACTCCAGCGGGAATTGGGTCTGGTAGAGCCGACGGTAAAGGCATCGACGTTGTTGTTGCTGCAACAACAACTGGACGGCCTTTTGGTACTCGACCGGGAGCTGCGCGGCGGCGCGCCAAGTCGGCGAGCATGGTCATTTGGTCAGGCGGGAGCGCCAGTCCTCGACATCGTGTTGCAGACCGTGCGTCGAGAACAGGTCGAGCTGAGCAATGCATCGCTGGTGTCGCTCTGCGATGGCGCGCTCAGCGAGTTTCGTACCGCGCTCATTGCGTCGGCCGAGGGTCGATGATCCTTTCGATTCCGAACTAGGGGCTTGGGTGCCAGCTCGGCGTTTGCCCGTCGGCGACCTGTTCGCGTCCGCCAAAACGCGGGTCCCATGGAACACCGGGGTTGAGCGTTCGGTACTTGTGTTGCCACAGCCGATCTCGAAAGCCGTCGTTACTTCTGACGATGGCCCCAATGACCAGCCCAAAGACGAACCCACCGACGTGAGCGAGCCAGGCAACGCCGTCGCTCGGCGAGATAAAGAACTGGCTCGCGAACCAAAACAGCAAGACGATCCACGCTTTGATATTTGCTGGGATGATGATCACGAGCGTGCGAATCCGGGCCCACGGAAACCAGACCGCATACGCACCCATGACGCCCGCGACCGCTCCCGATGCGCCAACGACCGGGATGATCGAATCGAGATCGCCAGCGACGTGTGCCACCGTCGCGACAATGCCTGCGATGAGGTAGAAGATCAGGTAGCGGATCGGACCGAAGTGATCCTCGATGTTGTTTCCAAAGACCCAGAGAAACAACATGTTTCCTCCGAGGTGTAAGAGGCCTCCATGGAGAAACATCGAGTAGACCGACGCAAGCCACACGTTCTTTTCAGGGAAGGCGGCGGTCGTTACCGACGGCGCGTCGCAAAGCGCGTTCGGCATGCCAAGAGCGGAAATCTGTTCGGGTTGCACAACGGCACAAAACTCGGCTTCGGAGAGCGGCTCGCCGCTGACGATCTCTTCTGGGATGGCTGCGGTTTCGAAGATGAAGTCAGTGCCTGCAGAGACTTCGATTGGTTGGACCAAAAAATAGACGATGACATTTACTGCGATGAGCAGGAGCGTGACGACCGGCATTCGGGTCGTCGGGTTGTCGTCTTTCCACGGGAACACGTCACGACCCTAATGGACGGAAGAAGGAGACGACTTGCTTTTTGTGCTTCATGCCAGCGATCGAATCGTTTCTCAAGTGGGGCATATGGGCGCGCCGATACCTCATCTATGTTTGCTTCAGCTCATCGTCGGCTCAATGGACGACGCGTGCAGTCAATGGGGCGCCACCTCAGCGAGGAGGTGGTTCACCGTGTGCACAAGACGAACCATGAACTGGATGGTGTCGATGATCGAATCGATCGGCTGGCGCTGCTGTGCGAGACAATGTGGGAGTTGTTGATCGAGAACACCGACATCACCGAAGAAGACCTATCCCGAAAGTTCCACGAGATCGATGAACGCGATGGCCGTCGCAACTTCCGCCGGCAGCGTGTCGCTCAAGAATGCGAATGTGGGGCGAAGATCCCGCCGGCCCGTCTCGCGTGTCAGTACTGCGGAGCACCAGCGGTCTCTCGCTCGCTGTTCGACGCGGTGTGAGCCATCACCTCTCGTCGTAGGTCGTGCTGTTTAACACGCTGCGATATGGGAGCCTGCCAGATAGCCGCTGGTCCAGCAGTGCTGGAAGTTATACCCGCCGGTTATGCCGTCGACATCGACTACCTCGCCCGCGAAGTAGAGGCCAGAAACGAGCTTGCTCTCCATGGTCTTGAAGTTGATCTCGTCTCGCGGCACCCCTCCACAGGTCACGAACTCGGCCTTGTTGGTGGCTTTGCCAACGACCGAGAATCGGGCGTTTGTCAGTTGGCGAACGAGTTCGCGAACCGCGACCTTGCCAACTTGTGCGTAGGTATCACGTTCGTCGACGCCCGAAGCGTGAAGGAGCCGATGCCAGAGACGTTTGGGAATGCTCTCGAACGGACTGGCACTGAAGAGCTGTCGCTTTGGTTCGGCGTTTCTTTTCTCGGCGATCACCGCGGCCGGGTCGAGTCCGGGTAGCCAGTTCACGACCACATCGAAGTGGTAGTTCCTTTCGGCAAGTTCGCGTGCGCCCCATGCCGAGATCTTGAGAATGCCCGGTCCACTCAGCCCCCAATGGGTCACGAGTACTGGGCCCGTGCTTTCGAGGCGGCTGTCATCGATCGCCACGTCGGCGTTCTCGACCGAGAGTCCTGCAAGCCCGGCGAGTCGCTCGTCGTTGATCTTGAACGTGAACAGCGAAGGTGCAGCAGGTTCGAGGTCGTGGCCGAGTGCGCGTGCAAGCTTTGCACCCGACCGGCTTCTGGTCCCGCCGGTGGCGATCAGCACGTTCGCAGCGGTGTAGGAAACATCGTTGTCGCTCTCGACAACAAAGCCATTCGCTGTGGTGCTGATCGCGGTAACGCCAACGTTTGTGTGAACGCGTACTCCTACCTCAGACGCGGCGCTCAGCAACGCGTCGACGATCGTTGCCGAGTCGTTCGTCGTTGGAAACATTCGACCATCGTCTTCGGTCTTGAGCGCAACGCCACGGCCCTCGAACCACTCGATCGTGTCTGCTACGCCGAAGGTGTGGAGCGGACCGATCAGCGACTTCTCGCCTCGCGGGTAGTGGGTGGACATCTCGCGAGCTTCGAGATGATGATGGGTGACGTTGCAGCGGCCGCCGCCCGAAATCTTCACCTTCTGGAGCAGGTGGTTCGATTTTTCGAGGATCAGCACCGACTTCTCCGACGACGCGGCACAGGTGATGGCAGCAAAGAAGCCGGAGGCTCCTCCGCCGATGACGATCAGCTCGGCGTCCATTGTGGCTCCTCTGTCTATGAGCGTAGTGTCAGCGCCCGAAAGGTGCAGAGCTCAACAAGTCGAGCATTGCTTGCCATGCATCGGGTTCGGTTCGCAGGCGCCAGTCCCACGGTTGTTCGCCACGCTTGTCGAAGTCGAAGTAGACGACCGCACGAATGTTGGGTGATGCATTTACCCAGTCGTCGATTCCGCGTACCCACTCGGCACGCGCCCCAGGGCCACGTTGTGTTGCGCCGAATTCGGCGATGAGGATGGGCTTGGTCGGGTGTTGATTGGCCCATCGTTGGAAATCGATGAACTGGTCAGCGATTGGTTCGAGCGGACGGTCGGCAACCCAGCCCGAATATCCATCGGCACAGATCCAGTCGACGTGGGCATCTCCGGGGTAGAACTGCGCGCCCTGTTCGTCCCAATTCCACGCCGTTGGGCACCAGACCCATTCGATGTTGTCGACCGCGCCCTCTTCGGCGAATATTTGGCGCACATAGTGCCATGAGTCGATGAAGTTCTGCGGATTACCCTCGATCCACGTTGCCTTGTACGACACGTCTGGTTCGTGCCAGAAGCGCAACATCACATCGCCGTTTAGGCTTTTGAGTTCGCGTGCGTGTTGGCGGATCCAGTCATCGTGGTTGCCGCTGAGGATGTTCGATGCCCTCGTGCCGTTCCACGTGAGGAGAAGGTCTCGCCCCTGATCGAGGTGCCATTGGAACAGATCGGTCTTGATTGGTTTCGTAAAGGACTTGAACTCGTGGGCGATAAGCCTGCCGTTTCCGGGTACCGCTTCGAGCGCGTTCCAATAGTTCGTTCGATCGCTACCCCA
>CALHXU010000071.1 GCA_938040365.1 uncultured Acidimicrobiales bacterium | reverse complement strand
CGGTCTCGGCAACCGACACCTGCTCTATCGCGTCCTCGACTCGATCTTTCTTCGCCCTCCCGACGAACGACTCGATACGGCGTTGATCATGTGCGACGTCGACGGCCTAAAGCTCGTGAACGACAACCTGGGCCACGCCGCTGGAGATCGTCTGCTCATGGACGCCGCAGATGCATTGCGAGGAGCGGTACGAGACGACGAACGAACGACCGTTTGTCGAATCGGCGGTGACGAATTTTGTATGGTCATCGATGGCGGCGCGCTACTCAACGCGCATGAGATCACCGCGACGATCGAGCGTCTCTTCGCTCGTTCTGCGGGTTCGGGACCGGTGCGTTCAATCTCGTGTGGCATTGCCTTCGCCGACGAGGTAACGAGCCGAAGCGAGCTATTGCGCTCGGCCGATGAGTACCAGTACAAGACGAAGAAGGAACGAAAGTCAGCCCAGCTCGATCAGAGCGAAACTCGCAGCGCCGATGAAACCGAGTACGAAGCAAGCGACCGCCGAGCGCACCGCGAGTAGTTCCTTCGTTGCCCCCGCCGGGGGCGGTGGTAGCTCGTGCGATTTTTCGAGCCCCTAGGCGAGAAACTCGGTTAGCGAACGAAGTGAGTGGCGCGGTCGATGAGGTCGATTGAATCTTCGTACCAGGGGCGGCCTCGGTCGAGCGGCTGGTTTGGTACGTCGATGTGTTTTGCTTCGAGCAGTTCTCGGTAGACGGCGAGCGTCTTGTCGATCACGTTGCGTTCGTCGAATTCTCGGACTGCCTTTGCTCGACCGCATCGACCGAGCGACGCTCGAAGAGCTGGGAGTTCGACGAGCCGCTCGATTGCTTGGGTCAGCTGTTGACTTCGGCGAGGTCGAACGATCAGACCGGTCAGCTTGTGCTCGACGACCTGACGGTTGCTCGGCAAGTCGGTAGCCACGACCGGCAGCCCCATTGCGCTGGCCGCCATTGCAAAGCTTGGCACGTTGTCGGTGTGCGAGGCTTCGACGACGAGGTCGACAGCGGCGAGTAGCGACGGATCGACAACGATGCCCCAACCATTTGATGCAGTGTTCGTTACTGCAGTGTTCGTTACTGCAGTGTTCGCCGGGTCGAGAAAGTGCACGCCGTACCGAGAGGCCATGTGCTCGATCGTCGGCGTATCGATGCCGCCGTCGGCCGCCCGTACACGCTCCCCGCCAACGACGAAGCCAAGTTCATCCTCGGACCACTTCGCACGAAGCGCCTTGATGACGTCAAAGAACTCGCCGTACCCGCGGCTCCAGCTCAACGGCCCAAAGATACCAACGACCGGCGTCCGGAACGGTATGGCGAGCCTGATCCGTAGGCATCTTGCCGCTCGGGCACGCGCAACGCTCGGCGTGTACGAGTCGATGTCGATCCCATAGCCGAGCATGTGAAGTCGCGACTCTGAAACGCCGAGCGAGGACAGCGCATCAAAGTCGGCCTCGCTATGAACGAACTCGGCATCGCTGCGCCCAGCGGCAAAGCGTTCGAGTCCAAGGGACGCGGCGCGTTCCATCAGTCGGTTGTCGCCAGATTTGAGCGGGCCATGGACGGTATTGACGACGATCGGGATCCGACTCCATCGGCCAACCACACGACCAAGAGCCGACGGGCGCCGACTGTGGGTATGGAGAATGTCCGGCTTCACTTCGTTGAGCAGCGTTCGCAATTGGCTTGCCGCGCGAAGGTCGGTTGTGAAATCCACGTCGTGACCAAAGGCTGGCATTACATGATCGGTAACCGGACCTTCACCTGCGCCGAAACGCTCGCTGGCATCACGGCTCGGGTGAACAACGACACCAGACGCTGAGGCGGTGACGACCTCGTAGCCGGTCGCCCGAAAGGCATCGAGCTGTGATCCAATCAGCCAACCAAGGCTGATCTGTTCGGTCGTTAGGTGAAGCACGCTGGTCATAGTTGAGTCCCCATCGCTTTTCTTTCGATCCTGTTGGGTCTAATCGGCAGGTGTTCCGACGAACTGAGCCGTTCGACCCATAAAGATCCTTTGCCCAGAACCGAGCGATGCCGATGACTCCCTGTGCTGAGAACTCCGCAAAGCTGCGAGAGCTACGATTCACAGAGCGAACGAAGCGATTCGATGCCCGAGCGAGCGGTCGACGGATTGAACAGCCCGAGTTTCGTTGGAGAGAGCGCGGGTACGAGAACATGTGAGATCTGCGGGTGAGCCCGGCTGATCTCAATTTCTGAGCGGGCGACTAGTGCCTCGTGGAGGTCCTCACCTTCGCGGAGTCCAGTGAAGGTAATCTCGGCAGACTTCCCAGCAGCTTCCATAAGTTGCTCAGCAATATCGACCGCTCGAAGTCGCTCCCCCAAGTCGAGCACCAATACTTCGCCCCGCGCTCCGATTGCACCTGCGTGGACGATGAGACTGCTCGCCTCTTCGACGGTCACGGTGTAGAGCGTCTTGTCCGGATGTGAGATTTCGAGGGGTCCGCCTAGGCGAAGCTGTTCGCGCAGCGTCGAGCGCATCTCATCGCTCGAATCCAGAATGTTTCCGAAACGGGCGCTGACCCACGCGCCGCGAGATCGGTTGGCGTACCACGTGGTCAAGCGCTCGACGACGCTCTCGGTGTAGCCGAGCGCGGTCGTTGGTTCTGCCGCCGTACACGACGAAAGATTCACAAACTCGGTCACGCCATTGATCGCAGCTGCCCGCAAAACGTTGTTGCTTCCAAGCACATTTGTCTTCCACTGATCGGTCGGCGAGTTGAGGACCTGTGATGACCGAGAGAGTCCAGCTGCATGAAAGACAACCTGGGGTTCGGCGTCTTTGAAGACTTCGTCGACGCGGGCCTTGTCACGAATGTCAGACACGACCACCTTCGGACTGACGTTCGTTGCGGCGAGTTCGACCGCTCGGCTCGCCTCGTGTAACCGCTGTTCATCGCAGTCGATCATGACGAGTTCGTTAGGCATGTACGACGCGATCTTGCAACAGAGCGCGGCGCCCACCGAACCTCCCGCTCCGGTAACGAGGACGTTCTTACCTGTCAGGTACTCCGAAATATGCTCGACGAATAGATCTTCATCTCGTTTCCCAGCGCTCTTTGGATCCGTGTCGGAAAGGTCGACCACATCGACAAGCTCGGCCCGCTCGGAACTGTCTGGGACACCGCCGATCGAGCGCACCCGTTGCAGTCCGACCATAGCCACTGTCAACACGAAGGGCGAGAGCAGGCCAACCGCCCACAGCGACCCATTCGAGCCGGCGAGCGCGAGCACAACGATGAGTGTGATCGCAGCGACTACGGCGAGGCTGACCGAGACGTCAACAAAGACGCGTAAGTTACCGGACGCGCCCCCCGGGGTTCGAGAACCCCGGGGGCCAGTTGGCATACTCCGCACGCGATCATCTCCGTCTTCTACTTCGTTCCCAGATCGGCGACTCGAAACCAATTTTGAGCCATCCTTAAAAATTCGGAGGATCATTTCGGACGGCTGCCGATTTGAGCTCATTAGCCGACGATCCGCCACAGATGGCCCAGCGCACGTATGGTCGGGGCATGAAGATCGCGATTTCAGGTTCTAGCGGGCTTATCGGTACCGCACTCATCGAAGCAATCACTCGACGCGGCGATACTGCGGTTCGCATCGTCAGGTCGTCCCCTGGCCCAAACGATGTCCTTTGGGACATTTCAGCTGGGACCATCGACACCGAGAAACTCAATGGTGTCGATGCGGTTGTCCACCTTGCTGGCGAAGGCATTGGTGAAGCGAAGTGGTCGGCTGACCAGAAGAAGAAGATTCTGGAGAGCCGAACACTCAGCACGGCCCTGCTCGCTGACGCCCTCGCCGGCCTTGATCAAAAGCCAAGCGTTTTCGTTAGCGGTTCAGCCATGGGGATCTACGGCGATCGCGGCGATGCCAAGATGACCGAACAATCCGATCCTGGAACTGGGTTTCTCGTCGACGTTGTGACCGCGTGGGAAGCCGCGGCCCAACCAGCGATCGATGCGGGCATCCGCACCGCCTTCATTCGTACCGGCGTGGTGTTGAGCACAAAGGGTGGGGCGTTGAAAGAGCAACTTCCCTTCTTCAAAATGGGCGTGGGCGGCAAGATCGGTGACGGTTCTCAGTATTGGTCTTGGATTTCGATCGACGACCAGGTCGGGGCAATCCTCCACATCATCGATGGCGACCTGTCCGGTCCGGTCAATCTCACCGCTCCCAACCCGGTCACAAACGCGGTGTTCACCACTGCGCTCGGCCGTGCGCTCGGCCGCCCGACATTCCTTCCAACACCGAAGTTCGCCGTCGACCTGCGGCTGGGTAAGGAAGCGGCCGAAGCGATGCTCTTTTGGAGCACTCGGGTCATTCCCGCAGCCCTAAACGACTCGGGATATCAGTTCATGCACCCAACGATTGATGAAGCATTCGAGGCAGTACTGTGAGCGCCGCTGGAGAGCACCCCACTGAAAGCCACGGCATGATCGACATGGTCGCTCGACGAACGTCGGCCTCACGACTGATCAATGCCTCGCCCGAAGCGATTTTCGAGCTCCTTGCCGACCCAGCAAAGCACTCGCTGTTCGACGGTTCAGACATGGTCACAAGCTCGAAAGGCGACGCGAGCGAACGGCTTTCCCTCGGGTCCAAGTTCCAGATGAACATGGCCTTTAAGTTCCTTCCCTATCGGATTGGCAACACCGTGGTCGAGTTCGACGAGAACCGGCTGATTGCCTGGGAACACATGGGCAAGCATCGTTGGCGTTACCAACTCGAACCGAGCGGCGACGCAACGCTCGTTACCGAGACGTTTGACTGGTCGACCGCTCGAGTACCAAAGGCGATCGAAGCCGTCGGCTATCCGAAGGCCCACCTTGGAAATATCGAGCGAACACTTGAACGTCTCGCAGGGTTAGTGGAGTAACCACCAAACACGTTTGGAGAATTTGATGGCAACGGCAACATTCAACGGCAAGGTGATCGCCGAAAGTGACGACACCACCTTCGTCGAGGGCAACCACTATTTCCCCCTCGACACACTCGACATGAGCGTCGTGAGCAAGACCGACCGCACCACGTTCTGTCCGTGGAAGGGAGACGCTTCCTATTTCACCCTCGAGGTCGATGGGCAGGTAGCAGAGAACGCAGCCTGGTACTACGAGCAGCCCAAAGAGGGCGCAGAGGACGTTGCTGGCCGCGTCGCGTTCTACGGCGTCGTGACCGTCACCGCTTGACGCGGCACCATCCCTAGAGCGGACAGACCTCGCCGTTTGCTCCGTCCCCTTGTGACGCGGCGACGGCGAGTTCATCAGCTTTGTCGTTCCACGTGTTTCCTGCGTGGCCTTTCACCCAGCGGAACGTGACGTCGCGGGTCTTGTAGAGGTCGATGAGTGGCTTCCAGAGATCTTGGTTTGCGACCGGTTTCTTTTGGCTGTTCTTCCAGCCTCGTTTCTCCCACCCTTTCCACCAACCATCGTTGAAGCAGTTGACGACGTAGGTGCTGTCGCTGACGATCTCGAGCGGACCTTCGAGGTTTTGGATTGCGTGGAGAACCGCATGGACTTCCATCCGTTGGTTCGTCGATGGATCCTCGGCGCCCGAGGACCACGACTCGCCCGGAATGACCCAGCCCCAGCCGCCTGGTCCGGGGTTTCCCTTACATGCTCCATCGGTGAACACCTTGCGCCGCACTCCAGGTTCGCGCACCTCGTCTGCTCCCGATGCGCGATCAGCTTCCGATGAACGAACTTCGCCGGGCGGCTCCTCGAGTGGCGGTTGTTCTTCGAAGGAGAACGGGTCGGGATCAAAAAGGCTCATCGTTTCCTTACTTTATTGAGAAACATCGGCAAAAGTTAACGCTCCCCCGACTTGCTTGAGAGACTGCACAGTATGCATGAGAATTTCTCCCAGCAGTTGCCCGATATCGACCCGATCGAGACCCAAGAATGGCTCGAATCCTTAGACGCAGTCGCAGCAACGGCAGGCAAACAACGAGCACGCTTCATTATGTCAAAGCTGCTCGCTCGGAGCCAGGAAACCCAGATCGGCACCCCGCCGAGCGTCTGGACTCCCTATGTCAACACCATTCCTACCGAGAGCCAGCCGTTCTTCCCTGGTGATGAACACATCGAGCGACGCATCCGTGCATTCATCCGCTGGAACGCTGCTGCGATGGTCGTTCGGGCGAACAAGAACACCGGCGTTGGAGGCCACCTCAGTTCCTTTGCATCGTCGGCGTCGCTCTACGACGTTGGATTCAATCACTTCTGGCGGGGCAAAGACGACGGCCTGGCTGGTGATCACATCTACATGCAGGGCCACGCGTCGCCCGGAATTTATGCGCGCGCCTACCTCGAAGGTCGCTTCGACGAGACCGCCCTCGACAACTTCCGCATGGAGATCGGCGGAAACGGACTCTCGTCCTACCCACACCCTCGACTCATGCCCGACTTCTGGGAGTTCCCAACCGTCTCGATGGGACTCGGCCCAATCAACTCGATCTATCACGCCCGCTTTGCCCGGTACCTCACCCAACGCCACATCGACGACGCCTCGGCGGGAAAGATCTGGGCATTCCTCGGCGATGGCGAGACCGACGAGCCCGAGACGCTGGGCGCAATATCGCTCGCGGGTCGAGCCGGACTCGGCAACCTGATCTGGGTCATCAACTGCAACCTGCAGCGCCTCGACGGCCCGGTGCGCGGCAACTCCAAGATCATCCAAGAGCTCGAAGGAAACTTCCGCGGCGCGGGATGGAACGTCATCAAGGTCGTGTGGGGATCGAAGTGGGATGACCTCCTCGCGCGAGATGTCGACGGTGTCATGCTCAACAAGATGAACACGGTGGTCGATGGCGAATTCCAGCGTTACGCCGTCGAGGATGGCGCATACATTCGCGAACACTTCTTTGGCCCAGACCCTCGGCTTCGCAAGTTGGTCGAGCACCTGAGCGACGAGGAACTCGAGAACCTTCCCCGCGGCGGCCACGACTACCAGAAGCTGTTCGCCGCCTACAAGGCTGCGGTAGAGGAAACCGATCGTCCAACGGTAATTCTCGCGAAGACGATCAAGGGTTGGACGCTCGGACAGGGATTCGAAGCGCGAAACAGTACCCATCAGCTAAAGAAGATGAACAAAGAGCAGTTGCTCGAAATGCGCGAGCGCCTCCACCTCGAAGAGGAGATCCCAGAGGCCGACCTCGAAGACGGGATCCCGCCGTACTTCAAACCAGCGCCCGACTCCGAAGAGATGCAGTATCTGCTGCAGCGTCGCAGCCAGCTCGGCGGTTCGCTGCCAAAGCGCATTGTTCGCACACGTCGCCCGTTGACGCTCCCAGAGGAGAGCATCTTCGACGACCTCGACAAGGGGTCGGGTGGACGCGAGGTTTCGACCACCATGGTCTTCACCGCCGCGCTTCGCTCGATGATGCGCGACGAACAATTTGGTGAGCGAGTCGTGCCGATCATCCCCGATGAGGCACGAACATTTGGTATGGACTCAATGTTTCGCGAGTTCGAGATCTACGCACCGCACGGTCAGCTCTACGAGCCGGTCGACCACGAACTTCTGCTCTCGTACTCCGAAGATACCGACGGGCAGATCCTCGAAGAGGGCATCACCGAAGCGGGCGCTATGTCGAGCTTCATCGCTGCCGCGACGTCGTACTCCAACTACGGCGTGCCGATGGTGCCGTTCTTTACCTTCTACTCGATGTTTGGCTTTCAACGCGTTGGCGATCTCATCTGGTCTGCTGCGGACTCTCGTGCGCGCGGCTTTCTCATGGGGGCAACCGCTGGCCGCACGACGCTCGAAGGCGAAGGGCTGCAACACCAAGACGGGCACAGCCACCTGCTCGCGTCGACGGTTCCTTCGTGTGAGGCCTATGACCCCGCCTATGCCTACGAGCTCGGCGCACTTCTCAAAGACGGATTGCGACGGATGTACGGCGACGAGGCGAGTGGCGGCGGCGAAGACATCTTCTACTACCTCACCATCTACAACGAGAACTACGAGATGCCCGCTCGACCCGATCATGTGTCAGACGAGGACATTGTCTCTGGGCTCTACCAGTGGTCGGACGCGCCGGAGAGGAAGCACAAAGCAGCGATCCTCTTTTCGGGCTCATCGCAGGGCGCCGCACGTGAAGCACAGGCCGAACTCGCCGAGCACTTCGACGTCGGCGTCGAGTTGTGGTCGGCAACCTCGTACAAGAAGCTGCGTGAAAACGCGCTTTCGGTCGAACGCACAAACCGAACGCGGACCGAGGGTGAACCCGAGGTATGCGACGTTGCTCGAAAGCTTGCCAACGTCGCCGGCCCGATCGTTGCGGTGACCGACTACATGAAGATGGTTCCCGACCAGATCTCGCGCTGGGTTCCCGGCCGATTCGTGCCACTCGGAACCGATGGCTTTGGACGTTCCGACACTCG
>CALHXU010000070.1 GCA_938040365.1 uncultured Acidimicrobiales bacterium | reverse complement strand
AGAACAGCGGAGCTGCGGAGAACAGCGGAGCTGTTGAAAACCGTGCGGTGCGTGTCGAGGTTCTGGGTGCGCCCGATGACGGCCTTGAGATTCCCGAGGTCACCGCGCAGTCGAGCGGCGGGTCGACGTTGCCGGCGGTTCTTGGGCTGCTGATCCTGTTCGGCCTTGGCGTGATTCTCTTCGGTCTTCGCCCTGAAGCCGATCAGGCTGCTGATGGGACACAGCGAGAGGCGCCGGCGACGACGGTGCCTGACGTCGGTGTTGAGGAGGACGGTGCTGAGGAGGACGGTGTTGCTGACTCGCGATCTACGCTCGTCGATGAACCCAATCCGGGTGATGCCGGTATTGCTGTAACGGGCCGCGTCGTGTTCGACCACAATCTCATCCGCCATGTCGTGTCACTCGAGCGTGGGTTCCTCGGCTCGTTTGCATTGGTGGTCGATACCCCACAGTTCGCCCTCTCCATCGACGGCTCCACCTGGACACCAACCCTTTCCTCTGTCGACAGCCCTGAAGATCTCGATCTGTCCACGTATCGAGTGGTCGACGTGTCATATACAGATGGCCAGGCGGTGATGGTTGCACGGAACTTTGATGACACCGCACCGCGCGGTGGCCAGATCGAAACTCAAATTTTCACCTCGCCAAACGGCGTTGCGTGGGAGTTAATCGACACGGCTCAACACCAGGCGGAGCGACGTGTGCCCCGGTTGTTGATCGATGATGTGATCGTCGCGACGGTCGACCATGGCCGGCCGATCGACGACCTCGTTCGCCAACACACCGACCTCGCACTCGAGGACGATTCTTTGTGCGGGATGTTCCGCACGCCTGGTGGCGATCCCCAATTCGAGCTCTTTTCGTGTCGTGGTAATGGAAGCTTTTTGCTCGATGAGACCAACATCGTCAGCGAGGTTTCAGCTGACGCTGTGCTCGGTTGCGTCTCGGCAATCTCGCCACAACAGACCGGCACGCGAACCACGTTTTCGATGATCGACTCTGCACAGGGAACCATTTCGCCGTTCGGAAGCGGCGATAACGACTGGTTCCTCGGGCCGAATCAGTTCCCAGATCTGTTCTCCCTGAGCAATGGTCGTGTGGGGTTCTATGACATTGGGTCACGAGGCGCGAGGGCATGCTCGGGAATTGTCGATACCGGCCCTGTTCGCGACCAGTCGATCGTGATTCTCGATGCCGCTACTGGAAGCGAAACGGTCTTTCCGTTGCCCATCGATGAGGTTGGGGTTCGCATGGTCGGCGAGACACGGACATTCGGCGACTCGTTGCCGTTCGTTTTGGTCGAGATCGACGCAAACCTGTGGGCGTTGCATCCAACCTCTGGGAGGTGGAGCCAGTTGACAGGACTCAGCACCGATGATGCAGCGCAGTTCTTCGTCGTCTCAGATTCTGGTGACCGAGCATTTCAGCTCGTGGGCACCGAGCTTCGTATGTTCGACTTCGATGCGGTCGGTGACGTGCTCTTCGCTGCTCGCCAAGACATCCCGGTTACGACACCGAATGGTGAGATTGTGTTGTCGTTCGAAACACGCAACGTTCTGTTTGCGAGCTCAGATCTGTTGCTTGTCACGAACGATGCGAATCAGCTGTGGCGTATCGACGTGACGCCAGCAGATGTCGTTGACCAGCGAGGTTTCGGTCCGGACTCCGCCGGTGTCGGGAGTGCCCGACGGCGCTAAGCGGGCGGGGAGCGCCCGTCGGCTTGGTTTCGTGGTCCACAATGGTGAGGTGAGAAGGTTCTGTGGCTAGCGGTGACGACGAGCTTCGATCCGTACGGATCGAACTCGAAGATGACGCCGCGCTTATTCCAGACGCTCCGCTGAGTACAGGTGACGGCACCGACGCCGGACCGAAAGAGCCGTCGGGTGGCCCTCCGGCGTGGGCGATCGTCCTCGCGATTTTGATCGTCGGGCTCGTCGGCTTTGGGTTGCTATCGCTGCGGCCCGAGGGAGACGCCGCCGCCGATGGTAGCGAGCGCCAGGCGCCGACCACTGAGACCGAGAACGCTGACGGTGAGGACGACGAGGTCACCGAGAACGACCCCGATGCCGCAGACCCAAACGCAGCAAGGTCGGACGACGAAGAAACTGCTGTTGACCCAACCAATGGCGTCGAGGGCGACGAGGTATCGGTCGTGCCGACGCCGCTCATCACCGATGGGAGTATCGCCGAGATCATCGCTGCCGACATTGGGTTCGTTGCGTTGTCCCAACGCGGCGGTGCACGGCCAACCATCCTTCGTTCGGTCGATGGCGAGGACTGGTTCGATGTCGAGACGACAGCGACGATCAATGGGGTGGCGAACGACGAACGGTTCAACTGGTTCAACCTTACGAACTTCGGGGACCTGCTTGCCGTGACCGTCACGACCGACGACCAGGGCTTTCTGCCGACGACCGAAGTTTTCGTCTCAGACACCGGCGCCGATTGGGTCCAGCTCGAACTCCCCGAGGTAACGAAAGGCGAGAGCGCGCTGTTCTTTCCGGTGAACTTCAGCGACGACAATATCTTCGGGGTTCGATTCGAAACAGGCGGTGTCTTCGAAGACTTCCTCACCCAGACCACGACCGTCGAGATTCCAGAAAATGGAGTCTGTGATATCTCACCGACGAGCTTCAGTGATGCTGAGCCACAAGGGTTCGGTATCACCGACTGCACCGGCGAGCTGGCCTTTGTCCTCACGGCGGATCAGGTTGTGCCGACGTTGCCGGTTGAAGAGGTTCTTTCGTGTTTGCAGTTCCTTCCCGGCTTGGCTTCGCGCTCATTTGACCTCGTTCGGCTCGATTTTGATTCCGGGCAGCGAGTGAGCGTCGGTCAGATCACGCCGTTCTTGCTCCCCGTACCGGTTTCGAACGGAGGAATTGCCGGGGTTGACGCCGGACGTGCTGGGCCGAATCCGGAAGGACCCTGCGATGGCTTGATCGATTCGGTCGACCAAATCGACCCGGCCATCTTCATTGCTGGCCGAACCGCTCCCGAACCCGAGCGATTTCCCTTTCCTGGTGAAATCCCACCGGCCGACATCGCTGCAGAAATCGGCGATTTTTCTGGCCTTGGCATCGTAGGCGAGGTCAACGTCGGCGATGCAGCGTCGTTGGTCATTCAATTCGATGATGCGCTCTGGGCACTCAACTTGGAGACCGATGAGTGGAGCGACCCGCTGACCTCTGAGACAACGCCGTTTCCCGATGGCTTTGGCCGGCAGGTCAATCTGAGTGAATCTGGGCTGAGGGCCTATGTGATCGTGGATAGCTTGTTCATCACGTTCGACTTCGTTGCCGGCAGCGATGGAGCGCTCGAAGTGATCGAGACGATCCAGCCGATTTCACTCTTAGATGGACCAGGCCAAAACGTGAACTTCGCGCAGTTTCTCTATGCGAATGACGAGGTCGTCTTCATCGGTGATGGGTTTGGCTCGTGGTCGATCGAGACCCCACCACTCCCGAACGAATGAGCAGCGGCGACGACCAGCAGTCGGTCCGGGTCGAGGTCGACGGTGACGGCGGCTCGGCCGATGTTGCGTTTGTCGAAGGCGCCTCTTCGCTGTCGTTACCCGTCATCTTCGGGGTGATCCTCGTCGCTGCGGTCGGTGTCATCTTGTTTCTGCTTCGTCCAGCAAATGACGAGACGGCCGGAGGCGAACAACCTGCTGATGTGACATCGACGACCATTCCGGCGGATGAAGACGGCGAAACTGAGTCGCGGACGGTCGAGGTCGTTCAACAAACAGGCCCGCTCGGGGCGGCAATCGCTGAGGCAGCACCATGGGCACCCATCGAAGCTGCGATTACCGACTTTCCATCCGTTCCAAGCCGGATCGTCGAGACCGAAGTCGGGTTCCTGGCGCTCGATGGATCAGTTCTCTCATTCTCGCCGCGGGTCTTTGGATCGGTGGATGGGCAGAGCTGGGTTGCGGTCGAAGTGACGAACCAAACCGAAGAGGCACAGCAACTGCGCTGGTTCAACATCTTTCCAAGCCTCGAGGGACTCGCAGCGGCGGGCACGGCCGACAGCCCGGGCGCCACCGTCGAGGTCGCGACGTCTGAGTCGGGTGTTGTGTGGCGAAGACTCGAGACCCCAGACCTCACCGGCGAGCAGCCCGTCGCGGTCACGAACGACTCCATCGTGAGCTTCTCCGACGTTGAGGAGTTTCTGCTCGAAGACATTTTGAACTTTGACGGTTCGTCGGCAATCCAAGCACCTATCTCTGGGATCTGTGGCGGGTTTGGAGGATCGGACGACACGTTCACGATCAGGCTCTGCCCCGAGTTTGGTTTGGTCAACAACGGTGTCGGTCCGACCGGCGGCGAAAATCCGGTCAGTAACGCAGAAGTCGAGTTGACCAACAGCAACCCGGCGTTCGATGACTGCGTCGAGCAGGCGTCGTTGGTTCGGCGAGGGGGTTTCGTCGTTTCCGAGCACGCCCTCTCGGAGCCTGAGGTGGACCAAGAGCCCGAGTCCGACACCGCATCGCCATCGTTCATCTTCGCGGCTTCGCGCTTTTCTGATGTCGTCCCGTTAGGTGGCGAGCGGGTTGCCGTACTCGACGAGGGAACTATCGGACTCGTTGCGAGTTGTGATGCCGCGGGCGGCCCGTTCCGCCGGGAAGCGGGAGTTGTCGTGATCGACTTTGCGGAGGGTGCATCGTCGACCTTCGAAGCGCCGCTTGCGCTTCGACCCGAGCTGCAACGCCAAGCGGCAGCCGATGGGTTCCAATTCATCGAGATCCTGGGCGAGGCGGCTGTCGCACAAGACCGAAGCCACATTCTCGTCGCGATCGATCGGGCGCTTTGGTCGATCGACACGCTGACCGGCGGGTGGACTCAACTCATTGGACCGATCGAAGGCCTCGAAGGCGAGGATCAGCAAGATCAGCAATCGGAGTTGCGCCCGCGATTCGGCCTGTCGAGTTCGGGGACTCGCCTCTACCAACTAGCGGGAGATCGGGTAGCGATCATCGACCTTTCGACCGACGACGGCGGGGCGCTGGTATTCGACGTCGTGTCGTCTCCATTCATTGTCTCGCCGGCCGATCAAGAGCACCTCGCCGGTGGGTTCATCGAACACGCGACCGACGGCGCAATCCTCGTCGTCGATCGGCGCGGATTCTTGTGGCGGTTCGCGATCGCCCGCTGAGTTCTCCGTTGAAAAATCTCAGCGACGGCTGCTGATTCAGCGGTCATGCCGACCGACAGCTGCCACCGACCGGCAGCTACTCTTCTGGGATGGGTGCACGTGCGTTTGACCGATGCCATCTCGCATCGTCGGCGCGCACGCCAGCTCGACCAGCAGCCGATCAGCTGATCGATCAGCACGGAACGGGTACGGCGAATGAGCCGGACTGACGACGAACTTCGCTCGGTTCGCGTTGAGGTCGAAACCCACGACTTCACCGATCTAGCGGCACCCTCGGTCGAGCCTGCACCCGGGTCGCGGCCACTGGTAGCGGCGGGGGTCGTGGTCGCGCTCCTGCTCGCATTGACCTTTCTCTTTCTCCGTCCGGCGAGCAACGAAGCGGCCGACGGCAGCCAGCGCATCGCCCCAACAACGACCATTCCAATCGAGAGTGACGCCGTGCCCGATTCGACGACGACTACGACTACGACGACGACCAGTACCACACCCACAAATCCGGAATCTTCGCTGGTAGGCGTGATTTCCGACCCGGACTTCACCGCTGCTCAGGCGGCCGCCCAAACGCTCCAACTCGCCGAATCGATCGAGGCTGGGGGAAGCCCCGAGATAGTCGTCCCCGAGCTCGAACGAGTTGGCGTGCGGGTATCTGACGAGGTGTTGCTCGAAGAGATCTTGCGCTTTGACGATGCTGGCACCGCCGGCGTTGACGGGCGAGGTTGTGATGAGTTTGAAGGGTCAGCTGAAGAAACGTTCCTCAGTGAGTGTGGGCAATTCTCGACCGCAGATCAGGCGGGCGCCGGGCAAGATGAGCAGGTCGGAAGCGTGGGTCTCGGAGCGCCCGAACTGAACAACAGCGGCCCTGCCTTTGGTGAGTGTGTGGCGATTGCATCGGCCCTGACGATCCCGGGGTTTTTCATCTTCGGAACCTCAGATGCTGAGGGCGATGAGACCAGCGAAGACGGTGGTGGTGTTGTCGAAGAAGCTGACCAATCCGGCGAAGAAACAGACAGCGTTACTTCCGCACGCAGTGAGTTTGCCTTTGCGAGCAACGGGCTCGTGCCCGAGATTACGCCCCTCCCGAACGGCCGAGTAGCGGTTGTCGACCCGGGAACCATCGGGGTCAATGCGAGTTGTGATGCGGCAGGTGGCTTCTTCCGTCGCGGCGGCGGCGTTGTGCTCATCGATCCATCGCTCGATACAGCGACCACCTTCGAAGCGCCGCTGCCCCTCCTGCCGAGCCTTAGCGGAGCAGGCGTCGTCGAGATCCTCGGTGAATTCGCCGTCGGCGATGCCCGATCGCACCTCTTCGTGATGGTCGACCGAGGGTTGTGGTCGATCGACACCGCCAACGGCGAGTGGTCCTTGCTCGACAACTCCTCGAACATGGATTCGCCCTACGCCCTCTCGACCTCGGGCACCCGCCTCTATCGCATTGTCGACGTCACCGTCGAGGCTGTGGGTTTGTCGGCAAACGCCGACGGCTCGCTGCGGTTTGATGCGACGATCTCGCCCATCCTCAACGGGATCACGCAACGACTCGTCGGCGATAGCGCTATCCGGTTCGCGACCGACGATGCGATCTTTGTTGCGAATGGCGCAAACACCTGGCGCTTGCCTATCCCAGAGCGACCCGACCCAAACGGGTAGCAAGACGCTTCGGTCATCCCGATACGCTTCGGCTCATGTCAACGCTCGTTTGCTTCCACGCCCACCCCGACGACGAAGCCATAGCTACCGGTGGTCTGATGGCTGCCGCGGCCGAGGCGGGCCACCGCGTGGTCTTGGTCTGCGCTACCCGCGGCGAGGTCGGCGAGCCACAAGAGGGAGTGCTCAACCCGGGCGAAGAACTCTGGGAACGGCGCATGGTCGAACTCGCTGAATCGTGCGAAATCCTCGGCGCTGAAGAACCTCGCTGGTTGGGCTACCACGATTCGGGGATGGTCGGCGAGGACACCAACGACGCCGATGGTTCGTTCTGGACCGCCGACCTTGCTGAGGCGACCGAACGCTTCGCTGCCATCCTCACCGAGGTCGACGCTGATGTCGTCACGATCTATGACGATCATGGCGGCTACGGTCACCCCGACCACATCATGGTCCATCGGGTTGGTCTCGCCGGAGCGAAGGCCGCTGGTGTTGAACACATCTACGAGTCGACGATGAACCGAACCGAGCTGCAAGAAATGATCGAAGCACAAAGCGATCTCTTCGACGAGGACGGCCCCGAAGACGATCGCATCGACGTCGATGCAATGGGCACGCCAGCTGAAGACATTTCGTTTCGTGTCGGTGTTGGTCCCCACATCGAAAAGAAGCGCCGATCGATGATGGCCCATCGCAGTCAGATCGGACCCGACAGTTTCTTCCTCAAAATGCCCGACGAAGTCTTCGCAATGGCGTTTGGGTTCGAGCACTTCAATGTTCCCGGCGTCACGAACACCGGTGGCGCACAAGAAGTGACGTTACTCCCCGGCCTCGATAGTTAGGTTCAGCGAAGAATTCACAGCACGCGTCGGCGCGGCGAGCGAATCGCGGAATCGGCCTGCCATGATCATGCTGTGGCTAAGCCGAAGGCAGACGACGAGAGCGCATCGGTCCGCATCGACCTCGAAAGCACCGCCGCTCCCGTTCCCGATGCTCCAAGTGTTACCTCGGCATCGAACAACGGCGTGATTCTGTTGCTCGGCGCGGTCGTTCTGCTCGTCGTCGGCATCGCCTTCTTCATTCTTCGTCCCGAAGGAAACGCTGCGGCCGACGGCACGATCCGTGAAGCCCCGACGACCACAATCGACGCTCCAGCCCCTGGCGGTGATCTCGACGACCCCGCCCAAGCGACAGCGGCTGAGGCGCCTGAGTTGGTGTTTCCTGATGAAGCGACCCTCGTGCCAACGCTGATCAATTCTCCCGAGACACCAACGTCGATCGTCTCAGCCGACTTCGGCTTCATTGGGCTCGTGCGAGGGAGATCGCTTACGCCCACGATCGTCCGATCGGTCGACGGCCAGGACTGGCGGGTCGTCGAAACGACCGCCTCCTCGCTTGGCACCGACAACCTCGTCGAACGGCAATGGTTCCGCCTGACGAACGAAGGCGGACAGCTCCAGGTGTTTGGCTCGGGTGTTGTTGGAGACCCGGGCGTCTTCAAGAACGATGTCTTTGCCTCCGACAACGGAGCCATGTGGGAACAGGTTGAAGGCGTTGGTTCACTCGGCGGCCCGGCGCTCCCCGAGCTTCCGGCCGTCGTCGGGGACGATGGTTACATCTCGACCGGATTCGGCAAGGCCGAAGTCGTCGATCGTTTCCTCAACGATCACACAAACCTCCCCCTCGATACCGCAGGTGGCTGCTTCCTCACCAATACGGCGCCAGAAACTGCAGATGGCCAGGTGAGCCTCATCGTTCGAGATTGCCTGAGCGGCGAGCAGGAGTTTGTCCTCGACGGCAGTGTGGTCGAAAGCTCGTTCTCGGCCGATGTGGTCTTGGGCTGCGCGAGTGCGCTGGCCTTTTTGAACTTCGACAACGCGCTCATCAGCCAAGAGATCGGAGGCGACCAACAACGCACGGTGCTCGACAACTTCATCGGCGGCATACCGACGCCGCTCCGGGGAGGGGGCGTAGCGCTCGTCGATGTTGGCGTGTCTGTCCTCCAAGACGTTGAGCGCTGCAATGGGCTTGCGCAAGTGAGCTCTGGGTCTGAGGCAGCGGTGCTCATCGCGAACTCGGCGCTTACCGAGTCGGTTCGATGGCCATTCCCCGAGGAAGCACCGCAGTCCGATCCGGTGTTCCCATCGCTCGTCGTTGGTGACGTGGTTCGACCCGACTTTGCCGATCGGCTGTTGGTCGATCATCAGAACGTTCTGTGGGAACTCAACCTCGAAACCGGCGTCTGGAACGACATTGTGCCGCTGCTGATCAACCCGACGCCGTTGAACGCGCGAGAGAACATTCTTGCCATGGCCGATTCAGCGAACGTGCTGTACATCGTCACCGGTGAGACGCTGGCAATCTTCGACTTCGATACCCAAGCTGGTGACGACAGTAGCGAGAACCGCTTGTTTCCCGACGTCTCGGTGCTCTCTATCGAATCGCCGGCTTCCAGCTTCGACCCGACCGCGGTGCTCTACGCCGACGACGATGCGATCTTTGTACGAAGCGGTGACGACGTCTGGTTGGTGCCGCCCATTTCGTAAGGGTGCCAGGAGGCCGCGCGGATAGGTGGTGAGTTCCCCGGTTGGTTGTTGTCCCGTGATTAGGTTCGCGGGTGCAACCAACACACCAACCGGGGAGCCCGATCCTAGTGAAGAATGCACTCAAGGCCGAGCACGTCAACGCGATCTTCGCGGCTGTTGAATCTTTGATTCCGCCTCGTCCTGAGCATCCGTTGGGTTGTCATCGGCCTCGTGTCCCAGACGATGTTTGTTTCCGGGGAATTCTGTTGCGTCTGGTCACTGGAGAGTCGTGGGAAACAATCGAGTTCATGATGAACTGGGTGGTGTCTGACACGACATTGCGTGCTCGACGCAACGAGTGGATCGAGGCGGGTGTGTTCGACGCGTTGATGGCTGAAGCGCTCGCGGCCTATGACAAGATCATCGGGATCGACACCTCTGATGTGATGATCGATGGCAGTAACAAGTTGGCTCCGTGTGGCGGTGAAAAGGCTGCTGCTGGCCCTGGACAGAAGGGCCGGAAGGGTTGGAAATGGTGTGTTGCTGTTGATCGTGATGGGATCCCGTTGGCGTGGACGATCGATGGAGCGAACCGGAACGATTACAAAATGTTGACGCCAACGTTGGACGCATATTTTGGGGTTGACGCTTCTTTGCCGATTGGGACGCTTCATCTCGATCGCGGGTTCGGATACAAAACGATTGGCGAGAAACTCGCCGATTATCCAGTGGGCGATCTCAATGTGTTGTGGCGACGTGACCCTAATGAGGGTCGAGTGAAACTGGTTGGTTTTGGCCGTCGTTGGGTCGTGGAACGAACGAACTCTTGGCTTTGTTCGAACGGGCAGCTACGACGCAACACTGACCGGAAAGCGGCACACCGTCACGCAGCCATGTGTCTCGCTGCTGCGTTCATCATCGTCACCAAACTCGTCCAACACCGAACCGCCAACTGCGTCCCTATCCGCTGACCCTCCAGGCACCATAACGAAGTGATGGGGTGTTGCTGCTAGGTGTTGGCTGCAGATTCGGCTTGTTTTGCGTGGTAGCTCGAGCGGGTGAGTGGGCTCGATTCGACGTGGCTTAGGCCGAGCTCGGCCTCGCCGATGCGCTTCCATTCGTCGAACTCTGCCGGTTCGACCCATCGGGCGACGGGCATATGATTCGAAGTCGGGCGC
>CALHXU010000069.1 GCA_938040365.1 uncultured Acidimicrobiales bacterium | reverse complement strand
TGATGGCTTCTGTGGCCCGATCGCCAACGACAAGCCGCGGCGGCCCTTCTGCCTCAAAACCAAGAAACGCAGGGATGGCAAAGAACGCAGCGACCGCCAGGGCGACCAGTCCAAGCGTCGCTACAGCAAATTTGCTTCGGACGCTCATAGTGGTGCTCCCATATGGGGAGAACCACCGCCCACCCAACGTCCACTCCGGAAGCGCCGGTTGTTTTCGACTTATTCAACCGTGGGTGGATCGGGCCGTTCTAACGCCGCAAACTTCTCGGTCATCGTTGGGTTTCCCCGGGTCAGTTTCTTAATGGTCACCTTCTCGGCTTTGTCGTTCGCGATGCGGAAGTTCTTCGCGGTGAGCAAGAGTGCTTCCTTTGTTTTCTGAAGATTCGCCATCGACTTGTCGAGCTCTTTGATTGCTTTCTCGAAGTTTGTCGATGCTCGTTGATAGTTCATGTTGAACTCGGACTTGAACGTTTCGAGCTGATCTTCAAAGTTCGTAACGTCGATGTGTTGGGTCCGGGCAAGCTCAAGCTCTGCCTTGTACCCCACCGAGTTCATCCCGGCATTGCGAAGCAGTGTGATCATCGGGATGAAGAACTGTGGTCGGATGACATACATCTTTGGGTAACGATGTGAGACATCGACGATCCCGGTGTTATACAGCTCGCTGTCGGTTTCGAGCAACGAGACAAGTACGGCGTACTCACATCCCTTTTCGGTGCGGTCCCTGTCGAGTTCTTTCAGAAAGTCTTCGTTCTTCTTCTTGGTTGCGGTGGTCTCCATCTCGTTCTTCATCTCGAACATGATCGAGACAATCTCGGTGCCGTCGTCGTAATCACGGAAGATGAAGTCGCCCTTGCTCCCAGCCGAGGCGTCGTTGTCCTTCTCGAAGTACGCATTTGGGAACGCGGTCGGTCGAATCTGATTGAAGGCAACGTCGCAGTGCTGCTCGAGGGTTTCGCCGAGCATTTTGGTCGAGAGCTTCGCCTTCATATCCTTCAGACGCTCGATCTCGCCGTCGCGGTCGGCGATCTGACCCTCGTAACGGTCCTTCAGCGAGGTCTCCGCTTGGGAGCGTTCGAGGGCGGCAACCTCGAGGCTGTTCTTGAGTGCATCGCGCTCCTTTTCGATCGCGCCAACCGCCTGGTTGAGCGCCAGCTGTTGCTTGTCGCCGGCAGCGTCGAGTTCGGCTCGAAGCTTTTGAATCTCGGCATCCTTGTTCGCTGCGGCCTGAGCCAAATCGTTTCGCAGTTTCGCCTCGGCCAGCTCGACCGCCGTTTGGTTCTCTCTCGTCAGCTGATCTAGACGCGCGGTCAGCTCGAGAAGTTCCGCATCCTTAGCCGCCACATCGTGTTGCAGTTGGCTCGCAACCTTCGTCTCGGCGAGTTCGATCGCGGTTTTCTTCTCGGCTTCGGCAAGCTCGAGGCGCGCCGCGACCTCGTGGTCGAACTCGGCGTTTCGAACTTGGCGGGCAATATTTGCGTACCCCGCCTTGTCGACGGTGAACGTCTGGCTGCAGTTGGGGCATTTGATCTCGTGCATGTCAATAGCATCGCACCCGCCTATGACAAACGAACGATTCGGGGCTACTCAGCCCTTGCGGCGCTTTACCTCTTCGGTGATGGCCGGAACCATCTCGTGAAGGTCGGCAATGACTGCCCAGCCGGCTTTGGTCACCATGTTGGCTTCGGGATCGGTGTTGATCGCAAGGATGTTCTTGCTGCCCATTGCACCGACCCAATGCTGGGTGGCTCCACTGATACCGGTTGCGATATAGATCGTCGGAGCGATCCGGGTGCCGGTCTGGCCAACCTGATCTGCGTGTGGGCGCCAGCCGTTGTTCGTTACCGCTCGACTGCACCCGACCTTTCCACCGAGTTCCTCAGCCAAGGCCTCGAGCGGAGCGAACGCCTCTTCGCTGCCGACGGCACGTCCGCCAGAGACAACGACGGGGGCGGTCGAGAGGGTAATGCCCTCGCTCAGGACGACTCGGTCTCGAATGACCGAACGGACGAGGCTGTCGTCGACATCGACGGCAATCTCATCGACCCGGCCCGCAGCAGGGCCAGGCGACGCTTCGACGGTGTGTGGCGCCATAGAGATCAGTTTGATCTCAGCATCGAGTGTCGCTTCTTCGTGGAGCGCTCCTCCCCATTGGCTTCGCGTCATCGAGCTGACATCGGGTGCAACATCGACGCAGTTCGCAACGAAGGGCAGACCAGCGCGTGCGGCGAGCTGGGCCATGAGTTCGTTGCCACGGTCGGTACCGCTGGCCATGACGACCGCTGGGCTCTCGCTCGAAACACATCCGACGAGCGCCTGGCCCCACGCTTCGGGGTTGTAGTCGCCGAGGTTTGGTGACGTGAGGTGATGAATGACCTCCGCCCCGTACTCCCCGACCTGAGAAGCAACCATCTCGGCACCCTCACCCATGGCCGCTGCATGGACGGGAAGCCCGAGCCCTCCAGCGATGGAGCGGGCCGATGTCAGCGCCTCGAGCGTTGCCTCGGGTACGTGCCCACGGTCATGTTCAATTACGACGAGAACTGCACTCATTACAGAACCCCCAATTCTTCGAGAAGGTCGACAACAGCTGGAGCGGCATCGACGCCATCTCCGAGGATCACGGTTTCAGTTGCGGTCTCTGGCGGCGACTTGAGCCGGGTCTGGGCTTGGCGGCCATTTGCATGCGCATCGGCATCGGCCTCGACTGCAAGGGAGACCAGTTCGGCCTTCTTTGAGGCGAGACGGCCCTTCATGGTTGGATAACGAGGGAGGTTGATGCCTTCCTTGACGCCGACGCACGCAGGAAGCGGCAGTTCATACACCTCGAAGCCCGCATCTACTTCGCGTCGGGCAACGATGTGCCCATCGCCCGAGCCATCTTGGCCATCGGGGATTTCGAGGCCCTTGATGCCATTGACCATGGCACGTCCAAGCTCGTGCGCAACGCGAATGCCGACTTGGAAGCCACCCTGGTCGGCAGACTCGTTACCGAAGATGATCAGATCGAACACACCGTCTTGTTCTTCGAGCTCCCGAATTGCTGCCACGAGCGCCGAAGCGGTCGCTTGTGGATCTTTCGGGCTGCCGTTTGTCGGCACGAGCACCATCTTCGAAATGCCGACCGAGACGGCGGCACGAAGTTGCTCTTCGGAGACATCGGCGCCCATCGACATCACGGTCGCGTCGCCTCCGTACTGTTCGATCAGCTGTACGGCTGCCTCGACGCCACACTCTTCGTGTGGCGAGATCGCATGGCCAAGGTTCTTATCATCGACGTGTTGTTCGTCTTCGGTGATGTTGATCCGAGCGCCAGGAGCTGGCACGCGTTTCACGAGTGCGAGAATTCGCATCTTTTGCCTCTCGGTAAAGGTTCGGTTAGGTGAAATTGAGCGCTAAGTGCGAGCTACTCGCCCTTGAGGCGGGTGTTCTCCGGATCGAAGGCCGACCCGGTACCTACCACCGTGCATGGGAAGAGCTCGTTCATGTACATGACCTGCATTTTCGTGCCCGGTGCGGCGTACTCTGCTGGCACGTATCCAAGCAGCAGGTTCTTACCCACGCTTGGGCCATAGCCTGCAGTCGTGACACGGCTGACGCGGCCGTGGCTGTCGACGAGGCGTTCGCCGTCCGCGTTGAGGATCGGCTCGTTGCCGCCCTGCATCCAACGCTGACGTCCTTGGCTGTCGACGTTGTCGTCGACGACGAGGGTCACGCAGTGGCTCTCGGGGTCGCCAGCTTCGCGGGCGGCCAAGTAGGCCTCCTTGCCAATGAAGTCGGCGGCCTTGACCTTTGGACGGGCGAGGCCAGCTTCGATGGGGTTGTACTCGCTTTCGAGTTCTGCGCCCATGAGGCGGTAACCCTTTTCGATGCGGCCGGTGACGGCGTAGACGCCCATGCCCGTCGGGCGAAGACCGTGGTCTTTGCCTGCGTCCATGATTGCGTCCCACAGTGCTGGGCCGTTGTCCCAACCGGTGTAGATCTCCCAGCCGGTGTCCCCGACGTAGCTCACGCGGAAGAGCGTGCAGGCAACGCCCGCAATCTCGACGTTGGTGACCGAGCCGTACGGGTTGCCCGCAAAGCTAAGGTCGGCATCGGTGAGTTGACTGAGGATCGCCTCGGCGTTTGGACCCCAGAGCCCGAGCGTCGTGGTCGACATCGTGAGGTTCTTGAAGGTCACCGACTCGTCTTCTGGCAGGTGCTTCTTGATCCAGTGTTCGTCACGGCCACCATCGAAGGCACCGGTGACGATGCGGACGACATCTTCGCCGGTCTGCATCATCGTGAGGTCAGAGTGGAAGCCACCATCGGCGTTCAGCCAAGGCGTGTACGCACTCGTGCCGACGCCTTTGCAGACCTTGTTTACAGCCAAGTACTCGGCAAAGTCGAGCGCTCCTGGCCCGGAGAGCTCGAAGACCTGGAAGGCGCTGAGGTCGAATAAGCCAGCGTTCTCACGCATGTTGAGGTGTTCGCCGTTGATGATTGGACTCCACCAGCGGTTGTCCCACTCGACTTCGCGCTCGGACAAGCCGTAGCGTTCGACGAGGTCGGCGTTCGAGTCATACCACTGGGCACGTTCCCAAACGCGGGCCTGGAAGAACATGGCGCCGAGTTCTTCTTGGCGGCTGAAGTACGGACTCTGGACGAGGTTGCGTCGGCCTTCCCACTGCTCTTGTGGGTGCACGATGCCGTAGGTCTTGATGAAGTGCTCATCGGCGCGTGCCCAGATGTGGTCGTCGCCACGCTCTTCGGGGTAGAAGCGTGCAAGGTCAGATGCGTGCGGATCGATAACGCGTGGGTAGCCGTAGGTCATCCATTCGGCCACGACCTGGGCCATGCCCGGCCCTTCCTTCACCCAAACCGCTGCAGCCGACCACAGGTTATTGACCTCGACGGTCTCGCCGAGGCACGGCATTGCGTCGGGGGTGAGCGAAAGCAGACCATTAATGGCGTACTTGATCTCGGCATCGCCCAGCATGTCCATCAACTCGATGGCGGTTTCCATCTGCGGGTCGAAGTCATCTTGGGTGAACGGCATCTCGGTTGGGGTGAGCGCTGCCTCTTCGTTGCTTGGGATGTCGTCTGGGTGATGCAAGATCGCCCGGTGACCATAGGAGCCAACCTCCATCGAACCAGCGGCCTGACGTTCGTAGCAGAAGGTGTCCATGTCACGAACGATCGGGTAGGCAATCTCGGTGTTGGTTTCGGCGAGCACATCCATTGGGCCGACATCGGCCATCTGGTGAACCGCAGGTACGAGCGGGATGGTCGCGCCAGCCATGTTTGCGACGCGGTTGCTCCACACGCCACACGCAACGACGACGTAATTTGCTTCAATGCGGCCCCGGTCGGTGACGACTGCGCTGACCTTCTTCTGACCGTTTGGAGCGTCGACGGTTTCGACGTCTTCTACCTCGGTGTTTGCAAACACCTGAAGGACGCCCTTTTCCATGGCTTCGTTCCGGAAGAGGGTGCCGGTGTCGAGCGAGTCGACGACCGAGACGGTCGGGCAGTGGAAGCCGCCGAGGATGATCTCTTCGTTGATGAACGGAACGAGTTCTTTGACCTGGGCTGGGGTAAGCAGTTCGGCTTCGACTCCCCATGCAGTGGCCGAGGTCATGCGACGGTTGAGTTCATCCATGCGCTCTTGGGTACGAGCAACCTCGATACCGCCAGAGTCAACGCTGCGATCGAGATCGCGGTATTGGTTTGCCGACTGCACGCCGAGCAGCGCCATCTCCTTGTTGTGATCAACCGGGAAGATGAAGTTCGATGCGTGTCCGGTTGAACCGCCCGGGTTCGGCAACGGCCCCTTGTCGATGAGGACGATGTCCTCCCAGCCAAGTCGACTCAAATGTCCAACGAGACACGAACCAACGATGCCAGCACCGATCACGACCACGTTGGCCTTTGTTGGGAAATCACTCATTGTTTATCCTCCGCTGCGATCTCGACCGCAGATGTTCTTCTCTAGTACTAGGCCAAAGTCGACCCTGATATATCAGCTGTGTATCAGGGCATGCTACGCATGTACGTGAAAAATCGCAAGGCAAAATTTGCGCTCCGTTCGCAGAATCTGATCCGAACGACCCAAGAAACACCCCTCCTGAAAAATCGGTATTTTGTCGACGGTATCTGTATGAATGAATTACAAGAACAGCGTCCATCGGGTTGGTGGTTCCCGGCACGCGTCACCCTCTATTTCCTCATCGTTGCCTCGCTCGCATTTGTGGGCCTTACCTATGTGGGCCTTCGCTCGCTCAACACGGTTCACGATGACAACGTTGCGACCCGACTTCAACGAGCGAGTCAGGCATCAAGTGCACTCGCCCTCGAACGCATGCCAAATGTTGACATTCGCTTCGCCCAGGACGGATCTCCCCTGGTCTATACCCTCGGTTCGGAGGCTGACCTCGCACCTGGACCAGAATGGGACAGTCTCCTCGACACGATCGGTGGCGCAAACGACGGCGCAGCGAACCTCTTTCGCTTCAATTCTGAAACCAATGCATTCGATCGTCTCTCGACCACCTTCCGCACGCCAGATGGCGAGCGGGCTGGCGGTTCGATGGTCGAGCCAGGACTCCTCGCCGAAGGACACCCGGCCTTTCAGAACCTGACAAACGGCGAGCCCTTCGTCGGTCAAGTGCCAGTCGCTGGTCGACTTCGCCTCGCTTACCTCACGCCAGTCGAAGTCGAAGGAAGCGACCTCACCGGCGCAATCGCGATCGACGTTGGTTTTGTTGACGACATCGATGCCATCAACGCTGAGGCCACCTCACAATCGGTCCTCTTTGGGGCACTCCTCCTTCTCCTGACCGCAATCATCGGTGTGATCGTGATGTTCCTCGCCTTCCGACCGCTGCACCGTCTCACCGAGGCCGTGCACAACATCGGCGAGGGCTCGCTCGACACCCAAACGGTCCAACTCACCGAACGCCGGGACGAGATTGGATATCTCGCTCGAGGCCTGACCAAGGTCAGCGACCTCCAAGGAAATCTTGAACATCGCGCCACGACCGATGACCTCACCGGCATTGGTAACCGTGCCGCACTCGTCGACGAACTGGAGCGCCGCTTTGCCGGCGATGAAGGCTCCACTGAGATTCGACCGTTCGCGTTCATGATCCTCAACCTCGATGGCTTCCAAGGCACCCGGTCGGCGCTCGGACAACAAGCGAGCGATGAACTCCTCACCGAAGTCGGCGCCTCGCTACAGGCAGCGTTGAAGCCAGGCGAGTTCGTTGCGCGACTGAACGGCGACGAGTTTGCGGTCCTTTCTGAGTTCGAGAGCGACCTCACGGGGCAGGCAGAACTCGCCGAACGCATTTCGGGCGCTGCTTCTGGCTTGTTCGACACGAGTGGCGGAACGACCCGAGCGAAAGCCGGTGTTGGTATTGTCCGGATCCCCCAGCACGCAACGAGCACACCTGAGGCACTGCGCAACGCCGACCTCGCCCTCGACGAAGTCAAGCGTGCCGATCGCGGCGACACGGTGCTCTATCACCCTCGACTCTCCGATGGCTTCGAGCGCCACCTCTATCTCGTGTCTGAACTTCGCGACGGCATGAGCACGAGCAACTTCAGCCTGGCCTACCAGCCCACATATAACCGCAGCGGCGATCTCGTTGCGGTCGAAGCGCTCGCTCGTTTCCGAGACGCACAGGGTGCGCTGGTTTCGCCGGCCGAGTTCATACCCATCGCCGAGAAGGCGGGTCTCATCGACGAGCTTGGCATGTGGGTGATCGATGACGTCTGTCAACAGATCGATGCCTGGGTACGGAGCTACGACTGGGCTCCACTCACGTCGGTCAACGTGTCGCCGATTCAGCTACTCGACAACGATTTTGTGTCCGGAATCGAAAAAGCACTAGAGCGCTTCCCGAGTGCGAAGGGTCGCTTGGCCTTCGAGCTATCTGGCAACTCTTCGTCGCCACACGTCCTTGGCACTCGCCACGACGTTCTGGCAGACCTTAAAGAACTTGGGATCTATCTCATCTTGGACGACTTCGGCACCGGCAATTCGCCACTGAGTAGCCTCTCGGAACTTCCAGTCGACCAGATCAAGATCAGCCAAGACTTTGTGCAAGCGCTCAAAGGCGACGCCGAGGCCGCTGGTTTCCTCGCCGACATCGTCGAGCTTGGAAAGGGTCGCGGCCTTCGCGTTGGGATCAAGGGCATTGAATCGCGATTCGAATTTAAGGTCGTGCATGGCATGGCATGTGACCTCTTCCAGGGGTACGAACTTGGCAAACCAATGCCGAAGGACCAACTCGAACAGCACTTTGGCGTCACGTCCGAGGTATTCGACTCGGCCAAATAGGCGCCCTCGGTCCTCACGGCGGTCACAACGATGCGCTCATCGTTCGAATACGCGGCAGGCTAGCCGTCTGATATATCAGACGGCTAGCCTGTAGCTATGAGCAGAATGGAACTGCCCGAGCGGTTAGCAAACGAACCCGAATCCCTGGCAGAACAAGCCCATCGAGTGCTGCGCCAGATGATCGTGCGCCTCGACTTTGCGCCTGGGGACGTCTTAAAAGAAGACGTCCTGCGCGAACAGCTCGGAATTGGAAGGACCCCAATACGCGAGGCGCTCATTCGCCTGCAGCGCGAACATTTCGTGACGGTCATTCCCCGCCGCGGCATGTTCGTAAGCCGCATCGAAGTCGAAGAGCTTTCGTTGCTCTTTGAGACCCGCGCTGTTCTCGAACCCTATGCCGCCCGGCTCGCAACGGTCCGCGGCACCGACCAGCAGTGGGACGAGATGAGCGAGACGCTGAAGGCCATCACCGACCCGTCGCTGCTCGCCGAGGATCAACTCGCGCTCGATCGCAGGTGCCACGAGATCATGTGGTCGGCGTCGGGAAACAAGTTCATCTCCGACACCCTCGACACGCTGTATGCCCAGAGCGATCGCTTGTGGCATCTCTATCTTTCCGACGTTGCCGACATGGCCCACGCGGTCGAAGAGCATCAGAGCATTCTGGCGGGGCTTCGCCGACGAGATGCCGACGTTGTGGCAAATCTTGTGGCCGCCCACGTGCAGTCGTTTGACGATCAGATTCGCAGCGTTGTCACTGGCCAACTCGCCGCACCGCTCGACCAATAACGGTCGAGGGGTCGACGGTCCCAAGCGCTGATCACTACCATGGGCTAATGGCGGTCGAGCGTTACCTCTCCCCTGTTGCTTCCACAGCAGCCCACTCCGAAATCGATGAAGCGGGAGGCAAGCTGGTCGGCTATGCAGTCTTGCCCGCTGGCATCGGTACGTTCCTGCTTGTTGGAGGCATCGCGGCCGGGTCGGCAGTGCTTCTCGTGTCCGGCGCACTCATTACGATCTTGGCCGTTGGTTTCATCTTGTACTACGTGCAAGACCACCGGGCGTGGCACCCATCCGAGCTGTATTTCGACAAATGGCCGGTAGCGCTCGGCGCAACCGTGCAGGTAACTGTGGTTCGAGCATCGAAGACCTCGCTCCCCGAACGTGACGCCGTGTCTGTGCCCGGCGAGCTAATTTGCACCGAGGAGGTGACGTACCGGCAGGGAACCGATACACGGACCGATCGCCGTCAGGTGTATGGAGGGCCAATTCAGGTCACCGGCGCCGTTCACTCAAATGCCTTTGTTGGCCAAGTCGGTCTCAAGATCCCCGTCGACTTCGGCGGACCTTCACTCGATCTTCGCAACAACAAGATCTATTGGGAGCTCGAGATCGATCTCTCCGAGTTCTCAAAGACCGGCCATAACGCGGACGCGATCATCACCGTCGAGCCGGTGCTCGATAGAAGCGAAGCTCGTTACGTCGACGCTCCCCCTCCGCCCGAACCACAAGATTTCGGCCCCGACAATGCTTAGCGGTGACCCGCAGGTGTCGTACACGTTCGCGTCGTATTTCGCCGAGGTCGGCTCATCGTTTTTCTGCTCGGTTTCGCGGGCACCCGACGACGGCCAAACCAACGAGAAGAGCATCGGCAAAGCGCGTGCCATTCGAGTCACCCTCGACATGGCAACCGAAGGGCGCGGCACTCGAGACAGCCAAGAGATCGGAACCGCAGAGGTTCCTATCGACCGATTTGGAAAGGCTTCTGGCGACCTCGAGTTCCCCGTGCCAGCCGACGCCCCGATCTCCTATGACGGCCAGCTCATTCGCGTGCGATACACGATGACTATCCGGACCGACACTCAGCTCGGGATCGATCCGAAGTTCGCGGTTCCGGTCGTGGTGGTGCCAAAGAACGGAGCGAATAGCTATGACGCTCCCCACCCTCTCCGCAGGTAACCGTGAGCAGTCCCAAACGACCGAGCGACCGCTACGAAGCTGTTGGCCTACGTCAAAATCCATTCAGCGCCGCGCAGGAACGAGACAAGAGCAGTACCGAGATCCGGGATCTCTTTGTTTCACGAAGCCTTCCCGATCCGCCTGCGCCGGGATCGAGAACGCTGATTCAGGTCATCGGCCCTAAAGGGGCTGGTAAGACCACCCATCTCGACTGGTGGCGGACAATTCATCCTGGCCCGCTGCACTACATTCCACGGGCTCCATACCGTGCTCGCTGGGCTCAACCACCGTTGGTGAAGGCAAGCTTTCGAGAGGCCATCGTCTATGGCGATGAGATCGACCGGATGCCGAAACCCCTTCGCTCGAGGTGGTTCAGGCACCTGAGCCAACGTCGGGCAACGCTCATCATCGGGACGCACGTCGATCTACACCAACTCGGCGAACGGTCGGGCTTCGAGGTCATCACCCATCAGCTCGAAACGCTCGATCTGGCGACGCTACGCGAGATCATCGACAAGCGATTCTCAGCCTTCGCGCTCGACGGCGGACCGAGCATTGGCTTCGACGACGACGAACTCGAACGTATCTTGACCGAATCGGGAGGAAACCCTCGGGAGAGCGAAGCGATCTGCCATTCGTTGCTCGCAGCGAAACTCATTCGCTGACCACAACAAATCAGGTCGATGTCCGCCCGACACGTTCGCGGCCACCACTACAGTCCAGATGTGGCAATTGCGAAGAATACCGTTGTCGACGTCACGGTAAGCACGGCACATGCCCTGCTTCGGTTGCGGGGCGAAACGGCCAGCCGGGCGCTCGCCGAGCTGATCGTCAGCCGTTACGCCATGCTCGATGACGATCAAAAGAGCGGGTTCTTCGCTGCACTGCTCGACGAGTTTGGAGCCGATAGGGCCGAAGTGAACTTGGCGATCGAGAACTACCGCAATGAGCCCACGGAGGAGCACACCGTGGCGCTCGCCGAGGCGGCCGATTCTCGACGCCTCGATCTCTTTCGGGCGATCAACACCGCTCCCGGCGGCATTGGAACGCTGCTGGACATGCGGACAGAGATTTTGGCGCGGCGCAAGACCCATCCCGAACTCGCGCCGGTCGAGCGAGATCTGAAGTACCTGTTGGCGTCGTGGTTTAACCGCGGTTTTCTCCGACTCGAACAGCTCGACTGGACGACGCCAGCTCACATCCTCGAGAGCCTCATTCGGTATGAGGCAGTGCATGAGATTCGCGGCTGGGACGATTTGCGGCGACGCCTCGCTCCCGACCGACGCTCGTTCGGGTTCTTTCATCCTGCGCTGCCCGACGAGCCGATCATCTTTGTCGAGGTCGCGCTTACGAAGGGGCTCGCAACCTCGATTCAAGACGTGATCGACGCTCCCCCACCAGAGATTGCGCCGAGCGAGGTCGATACGGCGATCTTCTATTCGATCACGAACTGCCAAAGCGGGTTGCGCGGGATCAGCTTCGGCAGTTTCCTGATTAAGCAGGTGACCGAATACCTGAGCGCCGAAGATCCCGCACTCACGACGTTCTCGACCCTGTCGCCGATCCCAGGGTTCGCGGCGTGGCTGTCGAACACTCACCCCGACCAGGACACGGCTGATCTCGATGCGTTGGAGCGACTTTGCGCCGACTACCTCGTCAATGCGCGGCGCGGGTTGTTGCCCGCCGATCCTGTCGCCCGCTTTCACCTTCGCAACGGGGCCTGTATCGCCCAGATCAATCGAAACGGTGATACGTCGCCCAAGGGCCTGGCCGAGTCCCATGGCCTGTTGGTCAATTACTTGTATTCAGGCCAAGACCTGCTCGCAAATAACGAGGCGCTCGTCTCCGACGGCCAAGTCTGCGCAGCTCAACAGGTCACCGACCTGATGAGATAGTCACCGACCTGATGGGCAGGTCACGGACCTGATGAAATAGTCACCGACCTGATGAAACCGTCAGGGCGAGCATTCGGTGAGCTCTACCGACGTAATGTCGTCGGTTGGGAGCTCCTCGTCCCATGATGTCGCCAGGCGTACGAGCACTGCTCCCTGGTCGGTGGAACGGTCGAGCACGGCCGATCCGGTGAGCTCGTGCCAGTAGAAGCCGGTGAGTGAGTCCGGGGTACACGCAATTGCGACCCGTTCGTAACCGCGCTCGATCAGAACGGGGTCGAACGCGAGGAGCACGTCGTTGGTCGATGCATCATCGTTCGAACGCCACTCGTGAATGATCGAACCCGGTTCAGCGCCGAGTATCCCAAAGCTCGGGTCCTCGACCGTAATGTTGCCGACTCGTTCGAAGCCGACGGGAGCAACGATGGCCTCCGCGAGCGCCACTGCTTCGGCACGACGTTCGGCGCTCACCTCTCCAGAGCAACCGGCAAGAGCAGCAGCGCACATGACGAGCAGGGCGAATCTATTCTTCGACACTCGAGGATTCTACCGGGCCGACCTCAGCGTGAGTAACGGCGAGGTTTGCCATAGTCGATCCCAACGCATAGACCGAAGAGATGCTCGAGTCGTTGAGGTCAGTGGTCGATGTGAAGCCCTTCGAACGCGACCGGGATCTTCGGCGGCTGAGCTCGTGTGCAAACGTTGCCGACTATCGAGCGGTTGCACAGAAGCGACTTCCCGCTGGCGTGTTCGACTACATCGACGGAGCCGCCGAGGACGAATCGGCAATGTCTCGCAATGCGAGTCGGTTTCGCGACAGGACCCTCGTCCCGCGGGTGCTCCGGAATGTGAGTAGCGTCGACACCTCGACGACGATCCTCGGAAAACGCTCATCGATGCCATTGATCATCGCTCCGACGGGATTTCCCCGGATTGCCCATCCTGAGGGCGAGCTCGCCACGGCCCGATCGGCCGCCCGTCACGACGTCGTCTTTTCGCTGTCGACGATGGGCACTCGCTCGATCGAGGAAGTCGCTGATGTGTGCCATGGTCGAAAGTGGTTTCAGGTATATGTCTGGCGTGACCGGGCGCTTACCAAGGACATGCTGGCACGCTGTAAGGAAAGCGGGTTTGAAGCGCTGTACATCACGGTCGATACCGCCGTGCTCGGACGCCGCGAGCGTGACGTCCGCCGTGGCATGTCGCTTCCACCGAAGCTCGGGCTAGACACCTTTGTTGAAGGCGCGAGGCGCCCACGGTGGGTACTCGAATTTTTGCGCAACGAACCAATCGTCTTCTCGAATGTCGCGGTGAGCACCAAACGCTTGGGCGCCACTACCGAGGATGGCAGCTCGGCGGTATCGCTCGCACGGTTCATCAATGACCAGTTCGACCCACGCTTGTCATGGGAGGACGTTGCGTGGATCCGTTCGCAATGGGACGGGCCGGTAATTTTGAAGGGTATTCAGTCTGTCGCCGATGCCAAGATCGCCGTTTCGGAGGGCCTCGATGCAATCGCCCTTTCAAACCACGGTGGGCGACAACTCGATGCTTCTCCGGCGATCATCGATCTCGTTGCGCCGGTCAGAGATGCGGTCGGCGACAGCATTGAGGTCTATTGCGATGGCGGTGTCCGGCGCGGATCTGATGTGGTGAAGGCCGTGGCACTCGGCGCAGATGCAGCGATGATTGGCCGACCGCACCTCTATGCGCTTGCAGCTGGCGGGGAGCGCGGTGTCGACCACCTCCTCGACTTCTTCAAAGACGGCATCGAACAGACCATGGCCCTCACCGGTGTGACCTCGGTAGCCGCCTTGAGTCCTGACATTGTGAACGAGCGCTGACGTTCTGGGCGTGTAAAAATGGTGGTGATGACGCCGCGCTTTAGCTTTCCAACGACAAACGCCCCGCTTACCCGACGACAGCTCCTGAAATTGGCTGGTGCTGGTACCAGCGCGGTCGTGTTTGCGTCGTGTGGCGGCGAGGAGGAACCGCGCACCGTTTCTGCGAATGCAACCGGCACCTCTGGCTGCACGACGACGCCGATGCAAGCCGCGGGCCCCTTTGCCGCCGACATTGGCGAAGAACGCATCGACATTACCGACGGCCAAGTCGGCTCGCTGCTCGAGTTGAACTTCACGGTCCTCGGGTCTGGCGACTGCCTCCCGCTCACCGGAGCCGAGGTCGTGCTCTGGCACGCCAATGCCCAGGGCGTGTACTCAGGATTTGCCGATCAGGGTGAGTTCGATACGACAAGCGAGAACTTTCTGCGTGGTAGCCAACGCAGCGATGGGAACGGCACGGTTCGATTCACCACGATTTACCCCGGCTGGTATCCCGGTCGCACAACCCACCTGCACATTCAGGTGACCCCGGCCGAGGGTGAGGCCGTTACGACCCAACTCTATTTTCCCGACAACATCAGCAACGCGATCTACACACGCCACGAGGCTTACGAGGATCGGGGCGCCAAAGACACGACAAACGACGCCGATGGCCAGGGCGCGGACCTCGCGCCGTTACGGATGAATGTGATCGAGGCGAACACCGGCCACTTTGCGTCTCACACGATTGGTCTGGACCTCTGAGGCACGGTTTAGACCTCTGAGGCACGGTCTTCTGGACCTCTGAGGCACTGCTTAGATTACCGGCCCCCAGCGACTCGCTGCTGGACCAGCGTTACCCAGACGGACGCCACCTTCACGGGGCTTGCGCCGCGTGTAGGTAGCAAGCAAGAGCGCCACGAAGGTCGCTCCGGCAAGGAATGCCCAGCCAAAGAGTTGTCCGGTGTCTGCCTCAGCCCCGCTGAATGCGAGGGTTGGGATGGCGTTGAGCTCAACGACGGTGGTGTTGTCAGCTACGTCGAAGTCTGCGAGCAAGACGGACTCGGTTTCTGAGAGTCGCTGTCCCTTCCCGTTGAGCAACGCCGCACCGCCGATCCAAATGTTGTGGTCGTTGTTGCCGCGCGCATCGGGGCCGGCGCGGAAGGCAACATCGACGGTGACCGATTCGGTCGGGTGAATCAATTGCGAGAGGGTCAGCACGACCGTCCCGTCATCGTTTCGGTCCCACTCTCGGTTCGTAAGTTCGAAGCCCTCGGGCAAGCGCATGATCAGCTGGGTGTCTTCGACAGCGACTTCGCCTTCATTGAGCAACGTCAGCGTGTATTCAACAACGTCGCCCGGCGCGAAGACCGCTCGATCCGAACCGTTCTTGAGTTCAGACCAAAGCGCAAGGTCATAGACCGGGGCTGGTTCAAAGTGCACTGCGGCGACAGAGAAGTCGTCCTCTGCGCCTGGTTCATTGCCCGGGAGGTCGCCAAATGGGAGCGAATCGATGTCGATGAGTGGTTTGCCTTCGTTGTCGAGAATCTCGGTTCCGAAGGAGTCGGTCGCTACCGCGCCGATGATCTCGACGCCATTGTTGATGGTGTTGACCGCCCCTGTGCTCACCACGAAGTTCACTTCGATGTCGATCGATGAGTCAGGGGCGAGCGGGTCTTGGAGGCGGCGGGTGGCATAGCCCTCACCGGTATCTCGCCACGCCGAATCGGCGAGGGTCAATCCAACCTCGGGGAGGTAATCGGCAATCGTGATGTCACGAGCGAAGACCGACCCTTGGTTGAACACGGTGATGACGAACGGCACCGAACTCTCGAGCGTGAGGTCGTCCTGCTCCACGTCTTCGTGCACACGAATTTGGAGTGCGAGGTCAAGTACCGGCGGATCGATGCTCACGCCGGCAAAGTCGTGGTCGTCCTCATCGCGTTCGGTCGGGGCTCGGTCCTCTTGGGAAAGCCTGAGCGGTTCGTCGCGTTCTTCTGCCTCGGCAATTCGAGCGAGGCGCTCGGCATCGCTCGGTTCGCTGTTGTATCGAGGGTTGTTTGCAGGTCGTGAGTCAACATCGACTGGACCGCGCGTGGTCGGGTCTCCGTCGGTGTCTGCCGAAACGATTTCTGCCCAGTTGTAGATCGTGCCCGAGGCGCTTGCGTCGACCATAAAGGTGATCGGTATCAAGATGCTGCGACCTGGCGCGATCGGTCCTGCAATCGGGCGGTTCAGCGTTGCGGTTCCGTTGCGGTTGTCGGTCCAGTCCGGGTCGACGAGCACCAACCCTGACCTTGGGAGATAGTCGCGCAGGACAATATCGGTGGCTGCGACTTCGCCCTCGTTGATGACCTCGATGTTGAACACGACCGCGTTGCCGATTGGAACCGCGCCGATCTCAAAGCCGCCTGCGACCGTGGTCGAGACGGCGAGGTCGAAGAAGCCGATACGGATCGATGAGCCGTCGTGGTCGTCTTCTTCGGCACGGTCATTGGTCGAGATCGAATCAAACGTCGAGTCACGATCGGTGATGCCCCCGATTACCGCGCCGGAGCTGTCGAGGGCCGTGGCCCGTGAGATCTCCGAAAAGATGTTTGTCTGACCGGTGACCTCTGGACCGAGGAGAAAGGTGATGTTCACGGATCGTCGTTGACCGGGAGCGAGCGTGCCGGGGAGTTCGAGTGTTGCGGTGCCATCCACTCGGCGTGTCCAGTTCGGGTCCGCAAGGGTCATCGAGGGCGGCGGCAGGTAGTTCGTAATCTGGATGTTGGAGGCGGGCAAGATGCCTTGGTTTTCGACGGTGATCGTAAACGTCGCACGACTATTTGGGATCACAGCGCGCGTATCGGCTCCGTCATCGAGTGTCATGTTGAGCGCGAGGTCGAACAGTTCGACCGCGGCTCCCGATCGGTCATCTTCGTTTGAGCCGTCGTTGTTCGGCGCTCGATCCGGGGTCGAGTCGCGATCGACGATCTGGCCGCTCGCTGCGGTTGCACCGCGAAGTCCAAAGTTTGCGATTTCAGCGAAGTGCACGAGCTGGCTCGTGCCTGCTGGCAGCTCCGCGTTCCAGCGCATGACGATCGGGATGGTCATCTGCGCGCCTTGTGCCAAGGTGCCGTTGACGCGCACGATGGGTTGTTGTGGGTTGCTTGCATCCCACGTCCACGACCGGCCGCCCGCGTTTCCGTTGCGATTTAGTCCCGCTGGGAAATTCGACCACTGGTCGCGTGCCCCGAGGTTGAAGTAGTTGACGATCTCGAAGGCGTCGACGGTCGAGCCTTGGTTGGCCACGGTCAGGTTGAAGGTGACGGTTCTCGCAGCGGTATTTACCGATGCGGTGTTAACACTCGTACTCAACGAGAGGTCGAAGGGCAGACCGAGTCCGGTATTGTTCGAGCGGTTGGTGACGACCTGGGTCGACGGAGTCCGAAGGTCTTGGTTCGAGAATCCGCCCGGAAGGGCCGTCGTAATGGTCGAGGTATCGAAACGAGCCGTGTAGACCGTTCCTGGCACGACGCCGACTGCGGGGCCAAAGACGTAGCGTCCGTTCGCGTTGGTCAGCGCAGTTGCAAGTCCATTCCCGTCAGGCTGAAAGAGCGTGACCGAAACGCCGGCCAAGCCAGGCTCTCCTTGGTCGCGCGAACCGTTTGCGTTGAGGTCGACAAAGACAACGTTGCTGATCACCGTTGGGCTGGGCCCAGTCGGCTGCACCGTCTCGGCTTCGCCGACCGGATCTGCCTCGGGCGTCTGCAACTGGCGACCTCCACCCTGCTGAGCATCCTCTGCGCGCTCCTCTTGGACTTGTGAGAGAACACCTCGTTCGATCAGCGGTGTAGCACCCACCGGTGCGGTCAACGCTGCAGTCATCAGAAAACTGGCGAGTACCGCCAACACCGTTCGACCAAAAGAGACCTTGCTCGGACCCCGAAGGGACCATTGACTACGTTTCACTTTTCCTCCTCGCCACCTCCCGTCGGCGGGCTGAAATGAAAGATGAGTCAAAAGGCCCATCAAATCTTCACGGCGCTGCCGACGAAAGCGAAGACGAGGCGTTCCGGTAACCTTTCGATGTGGAACAAAGCGACGACATCGAGTACCTCCGTGAATGGGTTGGGAAACCACAAACACGCACCGACGTGATCTCAGAGGAGGCGGCCGACTTCCTCGCAAAGACGTTCGACCACCCGGCCGGCCCCAACCGAGGTGAACGATTACCGCCCCTGTGGCACTTCGGCCTCTTTCTCAACGCTGATCGCCAGAGCGAACTCGGCCGAGATGGACATGGTCCACGAGGTGGCTTTCTTCCGCCGGTGGGGCTTCCGCGCCGGATGTGGGCGTCGGGGGCCTTCAACTTCCACGGCGACCTACACGTTGGCGACGCTGTCGAACGCCGAGCCGCAATTCGAAGTATCGACGAGAAGACCGGGCGCAGCGGCACGCTGATCTTTGTAACCATTGACTTCGAGTACTTCGTCGATGGAGCGCTTCGGGTGTCTGAAGAGAAACTTCTCGTCTATCGCGATGACCCAGACGGTGATGCCACACCGCCCGCACAAAAGCCCCTTCCCGAAGGCGGCACGTGGTCGACCAGAATCGACGCTGATCCGGTGATGTTGTTCCGCTACTCCGCCTTGACGTTCAACGGCCACCGGATTCACTATGACCGCGACTATGCCCGCGATATCGAGGGATACGAGGGACTCCTCGTCCACGGTCCGCTGACCGCAACCCTGCTCGCGGGGCTCGCTGAGGAGAAGATGGGCAAATCATTG
>CALHXU010000068.1 GCA_938040365.1 uncultured Acidimicrobiales bacterium | reverse complement strand
GCTGACGTGTACAACGGCATCGCTGCATCGGATGCAGGTTCGAAGCCTGCTCCGGTTCAACTGTTCACCAAGACGTTTGACGGGCCGGGCATGTGGAACAGCTTCCGGCACAACATTTTGGAAGGCAACAGTGTGGTTGGTTCGCTGATCACCGGCAGGCACACACCACAATCAACAGCGACCATCGTCAACAACGCTGGCGACGTACTCGACACCCTCGACAACGCGAACAACGAGATTCGGAGCTTGAACCCGACCAGTTTCGAAGGCGCCAACCTGCTCGCTCGCGACCCTGGCCAGTTCTTCGACAACCAGCGCACATTCGCAGGTGGCGTAATCGATTGGGCGGCCGATAGCGGCAAGCTCGCAGCAGCACTCACCATCGCGTCGAGCCCTGTCGCCAACGACGCGTGGCATCAACAAACCGGCACCAACATCCGCAGCGAAATCGCGAACAGCCTTCGAGCAACCGCTACCGCAGCTGCCAAAGATCCCGACGCATTCGCCGCGACGGTGGTCGATTGGGAAGGCCTCGAAGAGGACCCGATCCGATGGGCTGGTAACCAAGCACCCGAAGTCGTCATCGAGGTACTCACCGCCGGAACCGCAGCCGCCCCACTCGGCAGCCGCCGAGCAGTCAACATCATCGCCGAAACAGCAGACATAGCCGACGAGGTTCCAACTTCGATTGCACCAGTACAAGGCGCGCGAGCCGATAATGCCGCGAATGGATCAAGGCTGAACGCTCAGCTCGCTGCCCGCGAGATCGCCGGAGGGCATGCCTATGCCAAACACGTCATCCAGAAGGCTGAGTTTCCAGGGGTCCGAAATCGAGAACAGTTTGCACGAGTGATAGAGGAGGTAATTGCGAACTTCGAAGATATCTCCAATCTTTCAAGAGGACGCATCGCCTATTGGCGAGACGGCATTGTTGTTATTCGCAACTCGAAAGCAGCTGACGGCGGTACTGCGTTCGTGCCAGATGCTGGTCACGCCTACTTCGAAGACCTAGGGTGAGACTCGTATGGAAATTCAATCCTCAGACGACGGAAATTTCGCACTTGAGCTAACTGAGAGCGAGCTTGAAGCAGTTCAGTCTGGCCTGCGCGAAACGCTTGAGGCATTGGAAGATTGGGAGTTTGAAACCCGCACGGGATTTACTCGTGAAGAAATGCGGAGCATTCTTTCGGACCTCATTGCGAAGAAGAAAACCGCGCGCAACGGCAGCGCCTGCTCAAGCGATTGACGCATTCGTAAGGCGAATCGCCGCTCCTTATGGACGGACGATCTGCCTCTTTTGCCCTCTTGATAAAGACTGGGCAGATGATCTCGCCGGGAAGTATCCGTTCATCGTTAGTGTCGAGTAGGCAGCACTCCTCACTTCACTAACTCAACATCGGCGAGCGTTCCGTAGTGTGGTTAGTGGTTGAGGTCGTTGTCGCTCAGCAGCTGAGCCACGTCGAATTCGGCGGGCGCAGCGCTCGGGTCGATGAGCCAGGCTGAATCGGGGATCAGTTCGCCATCTTCAGCGTTCTGCCATGCGACCGATTCTCTGTGGGAAAAGTCGCTGATTTGGGTGCCGGTCCAGTCGTGGAATTTCGCTAGTGACTCGTCGAGCATCGCGAGGTCGTCGGCAGAGAGCACGCGACGAACCAATGCCAGGTCGAGTTGTGGCCCGGGCTCAATCACGGTGGCGGGGTTCGGGGCACCGACGTCTTGCTGTGTGATTTTCACCCGCTGGGCGTTTGCAAGAAGGTCTCGCACGAGAGGGAACCGAAACGGAACTGGACCTTGCGGAAGTCGTTGGTATTCGCTTCCGGTGATCGAGTACCCGTAGCGCCGAAAGGACTCTTGGTCGGCCCACCAGATGATCTTGTTTAACTTCACTGCGCCGCGATGTTGGTCGCCGGATTCGGCCATCTGGTGTGAAACATATTCGACTGCAGCTGCGAGCCGGTCGTCGCTGGCGGACTTGCGGTCAGCGCGCACCACGTGAAGTTGTTCAGCTGTTGTCGGCATTGACGTCGTCCTTACGTGTCTACGTGAAGATTACGAATGGGCTGTGACAGTGAGTCTAGTCGTTGCGGCTTTTCGAGTTCTCCGCCGATTGCTGCGCTCTTGAGTTCGGTCGCGTACGTGCTCCCTTGGGAGCTTGCCGATCCGCAGGTGTGGGGTTCGGCGAGTGCGCTGGAGCGATCACTAGTTTAAGGGATGATCAGCTGGGCCTTCCAGAATTCATCGAGTAGTGATGGCTTGTTGTCATGCTTCCTCATGAGCGGCGTGAGCTTCGAAGTGAACAGCTTCAAGAGTTCGAGGCTGTTGTCTCCGCTGATTGAATCTCGTTCGGCGGACAGCAGTTTGGCGGCACGTCGGTAGCGCTTTCGATCGCGGTGATCGATCTCCATTTCGGCCTTCTCGAATGCCCATGCAATCGAATCTTCTGGGTGATCTTCTCGACGCAGCGATACGAGCCGTTCCCACATGCCCGTACCTGCGCCGAACTCCATGGCCAGTGACCACGCTTGGTCGATGTCGCCAACGTCGAAGAGCACTTCGATTGCCGAGCCAGAGTCATAGAGGGCGCCGTCCTCACGCCACGCCCGCACCGCCGTGGGTGCGCCGACGGTTCCGCGCTCGGCGGTTTGCGAACCTCGTGGCGGACTGCGGTCGTCTTGTTCGAACGCAACACCGCGTGCTCGCACCTCGCGAACCATATCGTCAACCCACTCGACGGCTCGCTTGACTGCGGCTTCCTCGTCGCGAGATTTTGAGCGCAGGTCGGCGAGGGAGGCTGCCGTTGGGCGGTGAATGTATTCGGCCCAGTAGAGATCTTCGACGGCATCGGCGCCACCGGATCGATCCATGGCTAGTGCCGCCCAGCGCTCACGCAGTGGGCCGATGTAGTGCGAGTTGCTTTGATGGGTGGCCAGCCCGTGGTCGGCCCAGTCGAATGCTTCGTCATGGCGACCGGCCTGCTTCAGCAGATCGATTATCTCGTTGAAGTCGGTGATTGACGGCTCGTCGTCTGGGTCGGCGGTGCATATCTCGATGAGCAGGTCGGGGTCTTCGGTGGCCACCGCGTGAGCGCGTCGTGCAGTGTCGATACGCCAATGTGGCCCAGACCACCGACTGGTGGGTCTGCCCAGTTTTTCGGCTGCTTTGTCGACGGCGGCGATGTAGGCGGCGAGTCCATCGGCTCCGAGGATGTGTGCGTAGCGATCGGCGCTTCGATAGAAGGTGTCGAGTTCTGCGGCAAGCTCGAGGTCGGCGAGACGCTTGCCGAGTTTCTTCGGCGGGTAGGCGCCGAGTTCGCAAGCTTGGACGTGCAGGTCTGCGAGCACCGAGACGATGCCGATGATCTCACCTCCGGAATCGTCGACACGCTGCATCGCTGATTCGCATCGTTTGTGAGCGTGTTCGACGAGTGCTGCGACTTCGGTTACGTGGCCTGCGCCGAGTAGGGCTTGGAGCACATCGAGCATGTCGTGCACGCCTCGTGCCCATTCGCTGGCACGGCGCCAGTCGATGAATCCGCCCTGGCCACGGAACGCTTTGGTGACCCTCTTCTTCCATTCTCGGAGGTCGATCTTCTCACCGTTTGCTGCCATTGCTTTGGCGAGTAGCCCTGAGGCGAGTTGGTCGTCGTAGTCGGATTGGTCGAGGAGCAGCGCAACGAGCTCGCTTGCGGGGCGATCGTTGAGGTAGGCCTCGATTCGTTGTCGGTCGGTCGGCGGGGCGTCTTTGTTTGCATCGGCGTTTTGGGCACGGACCAGTTCGTGTACGACCACCACACAGTGTTTGCAGAATGACCCGTCGGATGCGGCGGGACAGCTGCACGAGCAGATGAGGTTGTTTGTGTTGAGCCGAACGGCGTACCGGTCGGTGCCCTTGACGATTGCCTTTACGTTTCGCTCTTCGACTTCGCCGAAGGTAACAGCACCGGTGCCGACGAGCCTCTCGCCACGATCGAGCGGGCCTTGCTCAGCCCGGTCGAGCAGTGCGACGAACCGGTCGAGGTCTTCTCGGGCAAGGGACGGACCGCTCATGGGTGAAACCGTAGGTTCCGAGAACGGCGCCGCCAATTTCGCCACTGGCCCGTCGTTCACGAGCTAGGCCGCATCGGCGAGGAACCGTGGTTCGCACCGGTCGATCTCGGCGAGTACTTCCATCAGTAGCGGTTTGCGCTGCCGGCGAACCTTCGCACAGTGCGCGACCCAACCGCGAAGCAGCGCTGGCAAGACATGCGCGTAGCCGCCGGTTTCGTCATGGTTGGTGAAGAGGAGAAAGTTTTCGACACGAGCGGGGGACCACAGCAGCTCTCGTTCGCACGATTCGTACATCCTGAGATGGTCGATCACGTCGTCGAATCGGTCGTCGCTCCATGAACGTCCCTCGTTGCTCCAGAGGAACGTGCTCAGTTCGTCTTCGAAGTCGATTCCGTCATCGTCAAAATCGACTGGACCGAACTCTGGGATCTCCGGCCATGGGCAGTCGACTTCTAGAATTCTTGCGCACCAGCCAAGCAGAGTGCGGCCCGCTGGCTCACCCTCGACTCGTTTTCTCGCCGTGAGCATCCAGATCTCGTGGCGTGCCTCTTCGATGGCGACCTCTTCGAAAACTTGACGCACTTCGGTGTGCCCTTGGTAGTCCAAGCTGAATCCGTCGGCAGAGGCCTCGGCGGTAGTGGCAAGGACGCTGACCGACATCCAACCTCGCCGAAGCGAGTCGGTTATTGCAGCAACGGTTGCAACGTGTCGGCCCATCGCAGCGAGTTCGATGAGTAGGACTTCGCTGTCGCGATATTCGTTGGTCAGTCGCCACACACATGCAACGTTCGTGCTGCCCAGCGTTCGCATTAGTCCCGATAGTTGCGTCCGACTGTGCTGGAGTGATTCGTTTGCCGACTGGCGAACCAGTTCGTCGGGCCATATCTCGGCGATGGCAGCCAAAGCTCCTGCGGAAAGTTTTGACGGGTTGTTCTCCAGCACCTTCACGAAGTTGAGACCCTTTGTCCTTGTCGCTAGCGGGTCGGCCTCGGCCATGAGCTCGGCAGCGCTTTCAGGGTTATCCGCAGCGGCGAGGTGAGCAACGCAGCTGATGAGGCCAAGTGCACCGTACTTCTGGTGATGTAGCCGCAGAATCGCTTGGATCGGTGAGTCTTCGGCGGCTGCTTTGCGGCGACGTTGACGGCGGCGTTCTCGTTGTGATTTTCCCATGTTCGCGAAGGTAGCGAACACCTGTGACAGGCCGATCACGATCGTAACCGGCAGTGAAGGGTGCCGCTGAAATGTCGCTGCCGGACGATCGCTGGGACTTCGTCAACGACCTCGTGGACTTCGCTGACGACGAAGCCACATAGACCTAGGTCCGGCGACCGAGCGAATTCAACGATGGGTCACGCAGCTGAGTCGCCGGTGATCGCCATGACGTCGTCAACGGACATGTGTGCTGAGACAGCTACTGCCTCGACCGGGTATCCGTAACCGATCGCAGACCGGATCGCGTCGTGCAAAAACTCGCGCGTGACCTGATCGTTCTCGGGAGTCTTTGACGTATGGCCCTCTTCGAGGTGGTCGAAGACAGCTCTTCCATTTTGCGCGGCCTCGACACTCCTGAGCGCCTTCGCAATGCGTTGCGATTGAGGATCTGGACTAGTCGGCATGGTCATGACGTTAGCCTCCCGAGTTTCTTTCGATTCTCGCAGCTGGTCACATCAGCGGAACGGCGGGGTAGCTTCCAAGAATGGGCGAAGAACATCTTCAATTTGTGCTGTCCTCGCAGGAGCTCGATGCTGCAGCGGACTTTGATCTGACGTTAGAGACCAGTCGGCTTGAGTTCGTCGATCAGTATCTCACGGCGCCGTCAGACGGTCTTTCCGACAAGACCCTTGAGGCCATGCAATCGGTCGTGCTTGCACAAGTGTTACACGACGAACCGCCTGAAACAGCGGTCACCGCCGCACGACTCTCAGAGCTTGGTCTGGCCACCGATGTCGTGCGCTGGGAAATCGCCATGACGGTCACCGCCAGCTTGGCTGCCGCCCTCGAAAACAAAGCTCCGATGGATATCGATCAGTATGTGCGAGACCTCGAGAGCCTGCCTCTGCCAACATTCGAATCGATCAGGACCTTCGTCGTCGAGCAACTCATCGAGGAACCCGGCTTGTCAATTCAGGTGGTGCGTGAAACGGCTGCCAGCAGATTCGACGAAGGAAACAGCGTCGCTGGTTCGTTGGTTACCGAGGTCGTCGGGCACCTGATCTTCGGCCCGGTCGGCCTGTTGCCACCGGATAGAGCCGTCTACATCCCTCATCTCATCGATGGGATTTGTTTCACTCATCGCTTGAACGATGTCGAGAAAGAGCTTGCGATTATCACCGCATCGTTCGACATCGGTGTGTTCGAAGTCTTCGATGAGCTGCTGGTCGCAAACGGG
>CALHXU010000067.1 GCA_938040365.1 uncultured Acidimicrobiales bacterium | reverse complement strand
TGCCAAGCACCGAAATGCGCCGTGTGCCAATCGATTGCCGAGCAACCGTTGGTGTTGTCGGTAACTCCGAGCACGAGCTCATCAAGATCGGTAAAGCAGGCCGCAACCGCTGGAAGGGCGTTCGCCCCCAGACTCGCGGTGTTGCTATGAACCCGGTCGATCACCCTCACGGTGGTGGTGAAGGTAAGACCTCGGGCGGTCGTCACCCGGTTTCGCCTTGGGGCAAGCCAGAAGCACGCACCCGCTCAGACAAGAAGCAATCCGATCAGATGATTATTCGCCGACGCCGCAAGCGCGGATCGCGGAGGTAACGAACCATGGCACGAAGCCTTAAGAAGGGCCCCTTCGTCGACGAGCACCTGCTCAAGAAGGTCGACGCACTCAACGAAAAGAACGAAAAGCAGGTCATCAAGACCTGGTCACGTCGTTCGACGATCATCCCCGACATGCTCGGCCACACTTTGGCTGTGCACGACGGACGCAAGCACGTTCCGGTCTATGTGACCGAGTCGATGGTCGGTCACAAGCTCGGCGAATTTGCGCCGACCCGAACCTTTAAGTTCCACGCCGGACAAGAACGGGGAGCTCGCCGATGACCGGTCCAAAGACCAACGAGCGTCCCGGAACCCGGGCGTCGGTCAAGCACGTCAATGCGTCGGCGTACAAGGCTCGCGAGGTGCTCAACCAGATCCGCGGTATGCACATTGCTGACGCTGCCGACTATCTGACGCTGTGCGAGCGCGGCATTGCCGAGCCGATCAACAAGCTGCTCGACTCGGCCGTTGCGAACGCCGAGCACAACGATCTCCAAGACGCCGAAGAGTTGTTCGTGTCGGCGTGTTACGCCGATGAGGGTCCAACCGCAAAGCGGTGGCGTCCACGTGCTCGTGGCCGTGCCACTCGTATTCGCAAGCGCACCTGCCACATCACGCTCATCGTCTCGAAGATGGACGACGACAAGCTCGAGGTTCGGCGCAACCGTGCCGAGAACCGTGGAACGAAGGCGGCACCGAAGGCCGATCGCGCCGCTCGCGTCGCAAAGTCGAAGGGCGACGAGTCGCCACAAGACGAGGTCAAAGAATCACCGCAAGACGAGGTTCGCGAAACCTCGGCCGACGCAGGTGCAATTCCTCACCCACTCGAGGCCGACCTTTCGGTCGATGCTCCATATGGCGACGGAAGCCACAAGGCGCTCGAAGACGAATCGATGCCAGAGGGCTTCCCGATCAAGGGCAACGCAAACTCCGCAAAGTACCACCAGCCAGACGGCCGCTGGTACGACCAAACAGTTGCCGAGGTCTGGTTCGCAGACACCGCGTCAGCTGAAGCAGCTGGCTTCATCGAAGCCGGTACCAAAGCCAAGACCTCCGATTCGGAAGAGGAAGCCGGAGCTACCACAGACGCCGGCCCTGACGGATCGAGCGCTTCGGAAGAAGAGGAAGAGTAATTTATGGGTCAGAAGATCAACCCCTACGGCTTCCGCCTCGGTATTACCACCGACTGGAAGAGCCGCTGGTTTGCAAGCCGCGAGGACTACGCGAACTTCATCATCGAAGATTCGAACATCCGCAAGTTCATCATGAAGGACCTCCCTCATGCTGCGATCAGCCGGATCGAGATCGAGCGTAAGTCCAGCCGTGACAGCCTCCGTGTCGACGTGCACACCGCGCGCCCCGGAATCGTCATTGGCCGCAAGGGCGCCGAAGCCGATCGTCTCCGCCAAGGTCTCGCAAAGATCACCGGAAACAACAAGGTTCAGCTCAACATCCAAGAGATCAAGACGCCTGAACTCGACGCAGCACTTATTGCTCAGGGCGTAGCCGACCAGCTCCAGGGCCGTGTCGCATTCCGCCGTGCAATGAAGCGTGCCGTCCAGAACGCACAAAAGGCTGGCGCACTCGGAATTCGAGTACAGACTTCTGGCCGCCTCGGTGGCTCAGAAATGGCCCGTCGTGAGTGGTACCGCGAAGGCCAGGTGCCGCTGCACACGCTTCGCGCCGAGATCGACTACGGCTTCCGCGAAGCGCACACCGCTGCTGGCCGCATTGGCGTAAAGGTCTGGATCTACACCGGCGATCGCCTTCCGTACAAGAGCGAGGCACAAGACAAGATTGCTCGCGAAGCAGCTATGGCTGTTGGCGAGACCTCAGGTCAGAACAAGCCACGCCAGGTCGTCTCGAGCCCATCGGCTCCAAAGAAGCCAACCGAGGGTGACATCGAGGTCCCCGAAGAACCAGAACCGTTGGTCAAGCCAGCGGATCCAGAATTCGAGAAGCTCCTTGCGGCCGAAGAGGAAATCGATGCCTCAACCCGCACGAAGGATCAAGCTCCAAACTTCCGTCCCGGCGACGCGGACTGAGAGGTAATTGACAATGTTGATGCCCCGTAAGGTTGCACATCGAAAGCACCATCGTGGTCGCATGCGTGGAAACGCAAAGGGCGGCACCGAAGTAACGTTCGGCGATTTCGGTCTCCAGGCTCTTGAGCCAGGTTGGATCACTGCCCGCCAGATCGAGGCTGCACGTATTGCCATGACCCGCCACATCAAGCGTGGTGGCAAGGTCTGGATCAACGTGTTCCCCGACAAGCCAGTTACCGAAAAGCCCGCTGAGACCCGAATGGGTTCGGGCAAGGGTAACCCCGAGCGTTGGGTCGCTGTTGTGCGTCCTGGCCGTGTCCTGTTCGAGCTGTCGTTCCACGACGAAGAGGTGGCTCGTGCCGCAATCGATCGTGCGATTCAAAAGATGCCGATCAAGTGCAAGTTCGTAAAGCGTGAGGAGGGCTTCTAGATGGCGAAGGCAAAGAAGCTAACCGAGATGTCTTATCCAGATCTTCTGGAGCACCTCGATGAGGTATCTGAAGAACTGTTCAACCTGCGTTTCCAGAACGCAACTGGCCAGCTCACCAACTCGAGCGCTCTTAGCAAGGCTCGCAAAGACAAGGCGCGTTGCCTCACCGAGATTCGTGCCCGTGAGATAGCGGCCGCCGAAGAAGGCCAAGCCGAAGAGGAGGTCGCATCATGAGCGACGAAACACAATACGGCGAGGGTTCACACGCGCCGTTGCCCGACGACGCAATGCCCGATGGCTTTCCAATCAAGGGCAACGCGGATTCGATGAAGTTCCATCAGCCCGATGGCCGTTGGTACGAAAACACCGTCGCCGAGGTTTGGTTCGCCGACGTTGCTTCAGCCGAGGCTGCAGGTTTCACCGAAGCTGGCAAGAGCGCTCCCAAAGAGGAAGCTGCTCCAGCAGAAGAAGCAGTCGCCGAAGAAGCGCCTGTTGAAGAAGCAGCGGTCGAAGAAGCCGCTGCGGCACCGGCACCCGCCGAGGCTCCAGCTCCTGCGAAAGCCGCTGCAGCCGCTAGCCCTGCATCATCGGGTGGTTCGGTAGCAACCGCGGAACGCGAGAACCCACGCAAGGTTCGTGAGGGCATCGTCGTCTCGACCGGCATGGACAAGACCGCCGTTATCGAATCGGTCGATCGTGTCCGTCACCGTCGTTACGCAAAGACGGTGCAGCGAAGCACGAAGCTGTTCGCCCATGACGAGAACAACGACGCAAACATCGGCGACCTGGTTCGGATCCAAGAGACCCGCCCATTGTCGAAGAAGAAGCGCTGGCGCCTCGTCGAGATCATCGAGAGGGCTCGCTAAATGATTCAACAAGAGAGTCGACTCAAAGTCGCCGACAACTCTGGCGCACGCGAAATTCTGTGCATCAAGGTTCTCGGTGGCACCCGCCGCCGCTATGCAAGCATCGGCGATGTCATCGTGGCAACCGTCAAGGACGCAAACCCTGGCGCAGCCGTAAAGAAGGGCGAGGTCGTTAAGTGCGTCGTCGTCCGAGTAAAGAAGGAAATTCGTCGCCCGGATGGCAGCTACATCCGTTTCGACGAGAACGCAGCAGTGCTCATCAACGAAGCGAACCAGCCACGCGGAACCCGCATCTTTGGTCCGGTCGGTCGCGAGCTTCGTGACAACAAGTTCATGCGCATCGTGTCATTGGCACCGGAGGTCCTCTAAATGAAGATCAAAAAAGGCGACAAGGTACGCGTCCTCGCCGGCAAGGATCGTGGCAAGGAAGGCGAAGTTATGTTCGCATTCCCAGCAAAGAACACGGTCATTGTCGAAGGCGTCAACCTTGCAAAGAAGCATCAACGTCCATTGGGTGAGGGAAACCCCGGCGGCATCATCGACAAGGACATGCCTATGCATGTCAGCAACGTTGCGGTGCTCAGCCCAAAGGACAACGAGCCAACCCGCGTTGGCTACAAGTTCCTCGAAGATGGCACGAAGGTCCGTATCTGCAAGCGCACAGGAGCTGAACTCTGATGGCGACTGCAACAACTTCACCAGCACTCAAGAAGCAGTACTACGACGAGATCCAGGCGAAGCTTCAAGCTGACCTTGGTCTGCCCAACGTCATGATGGTCCCAAAGCTCGAGAAGATCTCGGTCAACATGGGCGTCGGCGAAGCAGCGATCAACAAGAAGGCAATCGAAGGGGCACTTACCGACCTTTCGATCATCACGGGCCAAAAGCCTGCGATCACCAAGGCCAAGAAGTCGATCGCAAGCTTCAAGCTTCGTGAGGGACAGACGATCGGTGCTCGAGTCACCTTGCGTGGCGATCGGATGTATGAGTTCCTCGATCGCATCATCTCGCTTGCAACGCCTCGAATTCGAGACTTCCGTGGCTTGCCAACGAAGAGCTTCGATGGTCGAGGCAACTACACCTTTGGTGTGACCGAGCAGCTGATCTTCCCCGAGATCAACTACGACGACGTCGACACCGTTCGCGGCATGGACATCACGATCGTGACGACCGCAATCAACAACGAGCACGGCCGCGCGCTGCTCGACGCATTTGGATTTCCGTTCCGAAAGGAAGGCCAGTAATGGCAAAGAAGGCGCTTATCAACAAGCAGCAGAAGACGCCGAAGTTTAAGGTCCGCGCATACACCCGTTGCCGCAAGTGCGGCCGTCCGCGCAGCGTCTACAAGAAGTTCGGTCTGTGTCGTATCTGTCTCCGTGAGATGGGCCACGCAGGCGAGATTCCTGGTCTCAAAAAGGCCAGCTGGTAGGGGGAAGGAACAACTATGACAATGACCGACCCCATCGCTGACATGCTCACCCGTGTCCGCAACGCCAACACCGCCATGCACGACGACGTTTCGATGCCGTCGAGCAAGCTCAAAGAGACACTCGCTGAGTTGCTCAAGAGTGAGGGCTACATCATGGATTACACCGTTGCTGACAACCCGTCCGGTCCCGGACGAGTCCTCAGCATCGATATGAAGTACTCCCCAGAGCGCAAGCGTGTTATCTCGGGTATCACCCGAGTGAGCAAGCCCGGTCTGCGTGTGTACAAGAAGTCAACAGAGGTCCCTCGGGTACTCGGTGGGCTCGGCGTTGCCGTGCTCTCGACCAACCGTGGCCTCATGACCGATCGCGAAGCCCGCCGCCGCCGTATTGGTGGCGAGGTCCTCGCCTACGTCTGGTAGGTAGAGATGTCACGTATTGGAAACTCCCCGATTGCATTGCCAAGCGGTGTCGATGTCACCTTCAGTGGCGCTGACGTTGCGGTGAAGGGCTCAAAGGGCGAGCTGTCGATCACGCTTCCTGGCGAGATCACCGGCTCGGTCGACGACGGTGTCGTCACCCTCGTCCGCCCCGATGACAGCAACGAAAACAAAGCCATGCACGGGCTTGCTCGAACGCTGGTCAGCAACATGGTCATCGGCGTTAGCGAAGGCTTCGAAAAGAAGCTCGAGATCGTTGGCGTTGGTTACCGTGCTACCGCAAAGGGCAAGGACGCACTCGAAATGCAGCTCGGTTTCAGTCACCCGGTGCATATCAAGGCTCCTGCGGGCATCGAGTTTGACGTGCCTCAGCAGACCGAGATCATCGTGAAGGGCATCGACAAACAACTCGTTGGTCAGGTCGCCGCCGATATTCGCAAGTGGCGTAAACCCGAGCCGTACAAGGGCAAGGGCATCAAGTACGAAGGCGAGCGGATTATCCGCAAGGCCGGAAAGGCGGCCAAGTAATGGCCAAGAATGTTTCCGCCGAACGCAGGCGTCAGCGCCAGCGTCGTCATTACCGCATCCGTAAGCAGGTTGAAGGAACCGCCCAGCGTCCACGCTTGGCAGTGTTCCGTTCAAACAAGCACATCGTGGCTCAGATCATCGACGACGTAAGCGGCGTGACCGTCGCTGCGGCGTCGACCGTCGAGAAGAGCTGGGATGGCCGTGGAAACACGGTCGATGCAGCCACCAAGGTAGGCACCACCGTTGCCGAGCGAGCAAAGGCCGCTGGCATTTCTACCGTCGTGTTCGATCGCGGCGGCAATCTCTATCACGGCCGCGTCGCCGCTTTGGCTGACGCTGCCCGCGAAGCAGGACTGGAATTCTGATGGCGTACGAAAACAACAACCGTAACGATCGCAACGATCGTGGTGGCCGCAACAACGATCGCGAGAACGAGGGCGGTCTGCGCGACTCCCGAGTGATCAACATCAACCGTGTCGCGAAGGTCGTCAAGGGTGGTCGTCGCTTTAGCTTCACCGCTCTCGTCGTGATCGGCGACGGCAAAGGCCAGGTCGGCCTCGGCTACGGCAAGGCCAAGGAAGTTCCGTTGGCGATCCAAAAAGGCACCGAGGAAGCAAAGCGCAACCTCTTCTCGGTACCGCTCGCTGGAACGACGATCGTACATCCAGTCATTGGACAGATGGGCGCTGGCAGCGTCATGTTGAAGCCTGCAGCTCCAGGTACCGGTGTTATTGCCGGTGGTGCTGCTCGTGCGATCCTCGAAGAGGCTGGCATTGGCGACGTTCTTTGCAAGTCGCTCGGGTCGCCCAACCACATCAACGTCGCTCGCGCAACCATCGCAGGACTGCAAGACCTCAAGCGTCCAGACGAGATTGCTCGTCTCCGTGGTCTCGACCCAGAGGAGTTCGTGCCATCGGGTCTGCTTCAGGCGTACAAAGAATCCGAACGAGACGCGAACGACCCAGCGACTGCTGGTATTCGCACGGAGTCGTAAATCATGGCCGATCTCAACATCACTCAGGTACGTTCAACCATTGGCTGTAAGCCAAAGCAGCGCGGAACCATTCGTGCGCTTGGCCTCGGCAAGATTGGCCGTACCGTCACCAAGCCGGACACCCCAACGGTGCGCGGCATGATCAGCCGGGTTCCCCACCTGGTATCTGTCGAGGAGGCGTAATGACGATCAAGGTTCACGATCTCAAGCCCGCAGAGGGTTCAACAAAGTCTAAGCAGCGCAAGGGTCGCGGTATTGGTGGCAAGGGCGGCAAGACCGCTGGCCGCGGTACCAAGGGCCAGCACAGCCGTGGTCGCGGTAAGGTCCGCGTTGGTTTCGAAGGTGGCCAGATGCCACTTGCGAAGCGCGTCCCGAAGCTTCGTGGTTTCACCAACCCGTTCCGCGTCGAGTACCAGGGCATCAACTTGGACACGATCGCCGAGACCGGACTTTCCGAGGTTTCGCCCGAGACCTTGCTCGAAGTGGGCCTCGTTGGCAAGAACTCTCTCGTGAAGATCCTCGGCCGTGGTGAGCTCTCCGGTGCGGTGACGGTGAAGGCCCACGCTTTCTCCAAGTCCGCCGAAGAGGCAATCACCGCCGCTGGCGGCTCGATCGAGGTGCTTCCAAAGCCGTGGGGCGACTCACCTCGTCCCCCTGCCAAGGGCAATCAGCACACCAACCGATAGCGAAAACATTGGGTTCTGGCCGTTCTCATATTTGGGTTGGCCTTACCGATTGTTCACCCCACTGACAGACCGATAGTGGCGTTTGCGGCTACCGTTAGTAGTCACGGCACTGCCGAGAGGAATTTAGGTGTTATCTCGTATTGGAAACATGTTCCGGGTTCCGGATCTTCGGAACAAGATCCTGTTCACCCTGTTCGCGCTTGGGCTCTACCGCCTTGGTTCATTCATTCCCGCTCCAGGCATCGACACGCTTGCAGTTCAGCAGTTGCGTGAGACCAGTGAGCAACAGGGCGGCATCTTGGCCTATGTCCAGTTGTTCTCAGGTGGTGGTCTGACGACCTTTGCGATCTTCGCCCTCGGCGTACTGCCCTACATCACGGCATCGATCATCATGCAGGTGCTCGGTGTTGTAGTTCCTCGTATCGAGCAATGGCAGCAACAGGGAGCGGTTGGTCAGCGAAAGATCACGCAGTGGACCCGCTACCTCACCATTGCGATCGCAGTCATCCAGTCGACGTCCTTTTCGTTCTTGTTCGGCCGTGCGAGCGGAACCGCAGCCGGCAACGGCATCTTGCTCCTGCCAAAGTTCAACGTGTGGACCGTGCTTCTCGTCGTCCTCACCCTTACCGCAGGCACCGCGCTCGTCATGTGGATGGGCGAGCTCATTACCCAAAAGGGCATCGGCAACGGCATGTCGTTGATCATTTTTGCTTCGATCGTGAGCCAGTTCCCGGCACAGTTCTCGACGCTCTACACCAACGAAGGTGTCATTGCGATCCTCGCATTTTCGATCATCTTGACCATCTCGCTCGTCGGCATCGTCTTTGTCGAAAACGGCCAGCGCCGCATTCCCGTCAACTTTGCAAAGCGTGTTGTTGGACGCAAGATGTATGGCGGCCAGAGCACCTACATCCCGCTCAAGGTCAACCAGTCCGGCGTTATCCCAATCATCTTTGCAAGCTCGGTGCTGTACCTTCCGAACCTCATCGCTGTTGCACTTCCCGATACCAGCTGGGGTAACGGCATTCGCAACTTCGTCGATCAGAACTTGGTCGATCCGAGCGCCGTGCTCTATCTCATCGTCTTTGGCTTCATGATCGTCGGCTTTGCATACTTCTACACCGCAATCACCTTCGACCCTGCAAAGCAGGCCGACACCATCCGCAAGCAGGGTGGTTTCATTCCCGGTATTCGCCCAGGTCCCCAGACCGAGCATTACCTCGCACGCATCCTGACCCGCATCACGCTTCCCGGCGCGTTGTTCATCGCGGCGGTTGCGTTGCTTCCCAACTTGATTATGCGGGCCCTAGGGTTCAACCTTGACGCAGGCCACGGTGGTGGCCTCGGAGCTGCTGGCTTCGGCTTTATCGGTATCTCGATCCTCATCGCAGTCGGTGTGGCGCTAGAAACCATGAAGCAGATCGACAGCCAGCTCATGATGCGTAACTACGAGGGATTCCTCGCTAAGTCCAAGTAACAGAGTAGAGGTTTCCCATGGCGCCGAGAATTATCATCTTGGGCCGTCAGGGCGCAGGCAAAGGCACACAATGTGCCCGTCTCGTCGCTGAACACGGCATTGTCCACGTTTCGACCGGTGACATGCTGCGCGCTGCAGTTGCTGCTGGAACCGAATTGGGCAAACAAGCCGAGGCAATTATGTCGTCGGGTGGCCTCGTGAGCGACGAGATCATGAACGGCATTGTCGCCGAACGTCTCGCCGAGTCCGATATTTCCGAGAACGGCGTGCTTCTCGATGGTTTCCCACGTACAACCGTGCAGGCCGAAACCCTCGAACAGATCTTCGCCGACCAAGGTGTCGAACTGACCGCCGTCATCAATATCGACGTGCCGCTCGAAGAGGTCACCGAGCGCATGATGGCCCGCGGCCGCGACGACGACACCAAAGAGGCGATCGAAGAACGCCTCCGCAACTACGAGGCGCAGACCGCGCCGCTGCTCGATTTCTACGCCGAACGCAACAAGCTGGTTGTCATTGACGGCCTCGGTAACGAAGACACCGTCTTCGCACGAGTCCAAGGCGCCCTCGCCCTCTAAACGGTAAATCGGGGATGCTCCTATGTTTGTCAAGTGGTGTGTGGCGGGTTTTCGAGTAGTCGGTAGAAGCGTCGTGCGAGGCTGCGTTTGATGCATCGTCGTGCGTGTCGGGTGGTTCGGCCTTCGGCGTGTTTTCGGGCGATGAAGTC
>CALHXU010000066.1 GCA_938040365.1 uncultured Acidimicrobiales bacterium | reverse complement strand
CGTGATGAGCAGGAGTCCACCGAGGAGTGCGAGCAAGGTCGTGAGCGAGCGGGCTTCTTCGAGGTCGGCTGCCGTTGCGGCAACGTCGCTGCGGATAAAGTTTTCAGCAGCTTCGGACGCTGCGCTCCACTCGGCGCGGCTTTCAGTGAGAGCGTCATTGACGTCAACACCAGGTACCGAGGTAAGCGACGTCGTGAGCGTGTCGATCGCAAGTGCGGCCCCTTCGAACGTAGTAATTTCGTTGGTCGTGACGGCTTCAACCCGTGCGAGGTCGTTCGCTGCACTCGAGGTTGCAGCACCCTGGAAGGGCCGGTTGCCGTCGGCGGTTTCGAGGTCTTCAACGGCGGTTATCAGCGCGTTTGCTGTACCCCATTCCGAGTTGATCGCACGAGCGTCGGCTCGGGTCACGTCTCTCTCGACGACGAGCAGGTGCAGCCAAGCTGTTTCGCTTTCGCGAAGGCCAGTGCGGGCATTCTCAAGGCCCGAAGCGGTGAGGACTGCGTCGGCGCCGAGGCCGTCGAGGGGAACCTCGGCGATACCATCTTCGATGATCGTCAGCGCTTCGACGTACTGACCGAGAATGGTAAGTGCGGAAGCTTCATTGTTTGGCGCTACCAAGGTGGAGTTACGAATGGGCGGAAGCGCCTGCTCTGCCTCGGTTGCAACGGCCCAAGCAACGGTGTCTCCAGCCTCTTCGATCGCGTCGATCGCAAGCTCGGTCTGTTCGATGAGCTCCAAGGCCTCGGCGTTGGAGGCATCTCCGAGGACCGCAATGCGTTCTTCGGCGATATTCACCCACAGACTGTTCAATGCAACGATCGTCTCGGTCGAAACCGCAGCATCGCTGTTGGCCTGCTCGCTGATGTTCTGGCTTCTGAAGCCAACGAAGGCAACGATGACCAGAGCAGCGAGCGGAATCGCCAACATCAAGATGAGTTTGCTTCTGATATTCATGGTATTTCCTTGTCCTCTCGCCTAGAGGCGGTTGAGAATTTCAGCACGCTTTGCGTCGTACTCGGCCGTGGTGATGAGGCCATCGTTGAACAGTTGGGTGAGCTTGCGGAGGGCTTCTTTGACGTCGCCGCCCTCTTGGTCTTGACTAGCGCCGCCTGCGGACTGGCCGCCGCGGTTAGCGTTTCCTGGAGCTCCAGGAGCGCTGCTGCCGCCAGACTTGCCCACGGGTTTACCGCGGTACATGATCTGGCCGCCGCCACCGCCACCGCTTCCAGGAGCACCGCCACCCCGGGGGGCGCCGTTTCCTGCAGAGCGGTTGCTGTCAACAGCGTTCTTGAGGAGTTCAAGGTTTCGATTTTTCTTTTCTTTAGCCATGAAACAGTTCCTTCTCAGCTGTAGTTGGGGACGGACCTAGGGGACGCATTGGTATGGATTAGCCTGCGAATTCGTCTTCGTAGAACGCATCGATCTCGTCGTCGACGAGTTCTGCGGTGTAGTCGACGAAGTCGTCGTTGTATGCAGGGAGTGCGTGCTCGGCAATATCGAGGCCGATCATCTCTTCTTCGACGCTCACTCGCAGCCAGCCCATCTCACGAAGGACGATGAACATTGCGCCGCTAGAGATCGCAACGAAGCCAGCGATGGAGGCGTAGCCGATCGCTTGGGTGACGAGGAGGTCGACGCCACCGTAGATGAGGCCAGCTGGACCGCCGCCGCCAATGACAGCGTTCGGGTCAGCAAAGATGCCGACGGCGAGCACGCCGTACGTACCACAGAAGAGGTGAACCGGGATAGCACCGACCGGATCATCGATCTTCCACTTATCGAGTGCGAGCACACCGGTGGTTGCGATGATTCCGCCGAAGAAGCCGACGATCATGCCGCCGAAGATGTTGTAGTTGAGTGCACCTGCGGTAATGGATACGAGGCCACCGAGGACGCCGTTACCAATCAGGGTCACGTCTGGCACCTTCAAGGTGAGCCAGGTAGCCATGGTGCCGCCGAGGCCGCCAAATGCAGCTCCCATTGCGGTCACTGCTGCGACCTGACCAACCGAGATGTCTGCGCTGAGGACCGAGCCGGCGTTGAAGGCGAACCATGAGACGAGGAGGATGAAGACACCGAGAACAGCGAGCGGCACGTTGTGGCCCGGAATCGGGTTCGAGTTTCCGTCTTCATCGAAGCGACCAATGCGGGGACCGAGAATCTTCGCACCGACGAGAGCAGCAACGCCACCCACACCGTGAACGACCGAGGAGCCTGCGAGGTCGACGTAGCCGTTGTTGAACAGCCATCCGCCTTCGTTCCACACCCAGCTCACAACGATCGGGTAGATGATTGCCGAGAGCATTGCCGAGTAGGCAAAGTACGCACGGAACTGCACACGCTCAGCAACTGCACCCGAAACAATCGTTGCGGTAGCGGCGGCGAAGCCCATCTGGAACAAGAAGTGCACCGGAAGGGTCAGCGTCGAGGAGCCTTGGGCGAGCTCGTCGGGAGCTCCCCACAGCCAGGTGAAACCAAACCATGCCGAGCCACTGAACGCAATGTGGTAGCCAACGAGCGCAAAGCCCGAGGCGCCCACGACGAAGTCGAGGAGGTTCTTGAGCATCATGTGCGCTGCGTTCTTTGCACGGGTGAGGCCAGCCTCAACCATTGCGAAGCCAGCCTGCATGAAGATAACGAACATTGCACAGAACAAGATGAAGATGTTGTCGGCAAAGACGCCCGGGATGGACGTGTCGACTCTTTCAACTACTTCTGTTGCTTGTGCTGCGACCGGTGTCGCCTGCATCAGGACTGCAGCAAATGCGGTCAATCCTGTAATCCGCTTTTTCATTGGTATTCCTTCCAGTTCGCCCACGCTCGGTAACATGTGCGCTTCGGTTCGTACCGAAACAATCGACTCATCCTCGTGATCATTGGATGGTCCGGAAGGCCCAAAAGGGTGTTTAATTCCCTGACTTTCTGGGCAAAACGCCCCTGTTCAGGTCGGGATTTAGCAGGTAGCTGATCAGCCCTGCCAATTTGTATTTCGACAAAGGCTGTCATCAAATGACGCGGCGTTGCGATAGCGGGCTCGTAACTCATCTGTGTTTAGGTCGGAGCGAGGCTCGGTTACTTGAGTCCGATCGAGCGACCAACGAGAAGAAATCTGTTCGAAGGTTTCCCCATCGCCGACGATTACCGCCGCTTGAAGACATGCGCCGGTTGCCACCGTCTCGTCGCTCGCCGGGACGTGCACCTCGCGGCCCACAATTTCGGCGAGCCGCTGCCGGTACGCGCCAGATCGCGCACCACCGCCAACCAGTAGCAGTCGACCGCTGCTCGAACCACCGCACGCTTCGAGTGCGCTCAGCCCTTCGAGGAGCCCACAGATAACACCGTCGTGCGCGGCCAGAGCGAGCTGCTCTCGTGTTGTTTCGTTGGACAAACCTACAAAGATGCCCTTTGCGTCGGGGCGGTTCGGGGTGCGCTCACCGTCGAAATAGGGCACGAGCACGGGCGTGATGAGGTCAGTCCCTGCGGCGAGTGCCAGTTCGGAAAGCCCCGCAGGGTCAGTCCCGAGCCAATTCGCAACGGTGTCGGTGACCTTCGTTGCGTTCAACGTGCACACGAGCGGCAAAAAAGCTCCGGTCGCATCGGCGAACCCGGCGACCGCACCGCTCGGATCGGTCGTGCGTCGGTCAGACTTTGCATAGACCGTGCCCGAGGTACCGAGCGACATGACAACATCGCCAACACCGAGACCAAGGCCGAGCGCTGCCCCCATGTTGTCGCCGGTTCCGGGGCCGACGACCATCGACGCGGACAGCCCGAGGGCCTCGGCAACGTCGGGAAGGATTGCCCCGGCAGCTTCGGTCGGGCCGAGGACTCGGGGCAACCTGTCGGCCCAGTCGTCGTTTCGACCGAGCGCCGCGGCGATTGGTTCGGCGAGATATTCATCACGTTCTGCGTCGAACCAGCCCGAACCCGACGCATCGCCGCGATCGGTGACGTGGTTACCCGACAGCCGCCAGGTGAGGTAGTCGTGGGGCAACATGACCTTTGCAACCCGGTCGATTACCTCGGGTTCATGTTCGGCGACGTAGGCCAACTTTGTGACCGTAAATGCCGCAACGGGCACCGAACCAGTCGACCTAGACCACCAGTCGGCGCCGAGTTGTTCGACCAGTCGATCAGCGTTTGGCGCCGAGGTCGTGTCGTTCCAAAGCTTGGCTGGACGCAGCGATTCTCCAGCCTCGTCGATCAGGACAAGCCCATGTTGCTGACCCGCGACCGAGATCGCAACCGCCTCGGCTCGCCGATCTCCAAGTTGTTGCACGGCACTACAAAGCGCATCCCACCACGCCGTCGGAACTTGTTCAGAAACCGGTGGCTGGGTTGGCGGGTGGGCTGCCCTGCCGGTCGCTACGACCTCACCAGATCGAATGTCGCGCAGCTCGGCTTTGGTGGATTGAGTTGATGAATCGATACCGATTACGAAGGTCATACCCATTCATTAGCAAACGCGGCCCTGACACGTTGCACCGCGGCACCGCAGCACCGCAGCACCGCAGCACCGACTTGTTGCCCGAGCGCACTACGGTTGGGGTGGATGGACCCCACAGACGCGAATTCTGGCGAGTCGGCTCGAGATGCCGTGCAACGAGTGATGTCACAGCTCTATCCCGACGTGACGATTTCGCCACTTCCCGGTAACGATGGTGCCGTCTCTGGTAGCGCCTCCTATGCACCACAAAGAGAACACACCGGCGCTCCTGGCTGGGTGCAAGGTGGGTTGGCTGCCACCGTGCTCGATTTCGTGAGCGCGAGGATCGCGAAGGCAGCGCTCGATTCGAGTGTTGCGACCGGAACCCTCGATGTGCGCTATCGACAACCACTGCTGATCGACGGCGGACCCTACGAGGTGGTTGGGTCGACCGAGACACCACGGTCGCGCACCGTTCGAGTTCACGCGTCGATCCTGTCCGCCGAGGGACGACCGCTGGTCGAAGCGAGCGGTCTATTCGTCGCCGTCACCCGCGACTAGACCCGCCTTTTTCGTATCAGAGGTGTTTCAGCGCCTCCCGCTTACTCAACCCAGAGAGTTCGTTCTCGTGTTGTTTCACGAAGGCTCGGACGGCATCGGGGTCGGTGCGAGCGTATTGGCGGAGCGCCCAGCCAATGGCCTTCCGCAAAAAGAACTCGGTGCTTTCCATATGCATGACGCAGTAGGTGGTGAGTCTGTTGACGTCGGTGCGTTCTTTGAACATGAGCTGATGCAGAATTGCCGACCGCACAATCCACATGTTCGACGACTCGGCCCATTCATCCATTTCTGAGACGAGATTTGGGTGCGTGGTAACCATCGTGCCGACGGTGTGAATCGCCAACGAATCGACCGTGTCCCACCACGGCGTTCGCTCGATGAACGATGCCACGGTGGCAAGGTCGTGTTCGCGGAGGTGTTTCGCTCCCGCACGCAACACATCCATTCCCACGTAGTGGAACTCGCGTTCGTCCTCAGCCCAGAGCGCAGTGGCGAGCCGAATCAGCTCGCTTGGCTCCATGTTCTTCGCCGCTTGGGTCATCGACTTTGCCGCGCTGCGCCGATCCCCCGCGCTACACCCGAGGTATACGAACCGATCGCCGGTGTAGGCAGCCATCTCGGGTGCTTTCTCGGGGTTGGCCACCGCGACAAGTTCGTTGCGTAGCTCGGCTATTCGATCGTCGATGTCCATGGTCGATTTTTTGGACGTCAGCGCGATTTCGCGCGGACGCGCTTCGCGATCGTACGGAGTTTGCGAGCCGGACGACGGCGATTGGACCCAATGCGTTCGGCCTCTTCGATGAGCAGGTCGCACCCAGCCCGACGAAGCCGAGCGTCCTCAAGACGGCAAAGGTGTTCTTCGAGCGCCTCCAGTGTCTCGCTGCCCCAATCGTCCTGAGTGGCCTCGGGCAGCGAAGTGCTGGCTGCATTTGGGAACGTCGTTGCGTACCAGTCGAGTTCGTTCAATACGTTCTCGAAGATCGGCGTTCCGCGATATTCGTTCACCGAGAAACGGCCACCGGGCAAGGAGTGCAGCGGCACGAGATCGCGTGGGGTTCGCACCGAAGACCGTTCGCCGTCCACCTGCTGAGGGTAGGCGTTATTGATCGCGCGCATGATTTTGCACGCCTCGAGTGACGCCCTGGTGTTGAGCGATGGATTGTCGATCTCGACGAGGGAATCTTCCTCGATCCCTAGCTCGGAGAAGAACGCACCCACCAAGCCGTTGCGCGTTGCGACATGTTCATCGAAATCGAATACCTCGAGCGTTTCGCCGAAGACCTCGACGAGGTTCGCGTAGCGGGTGCTCATCAGACCGTCGAGGCCCGCAACGTTGTCGGGGTGGCCGCCTTTGATTCCCTCTTGCAAGAGACTGCCGTAGAAGCTCGCCGGATTTCGCACGTAGGCGACGGTGCGAAGCGTTTCGCAGTGCTCACTTAGCCGGTCGCGCAACGTGACCATATCCATCCGAAGGTACGCACTGAACAATTCCCCCGATAGCAAGAGGTGCGGTGCGAGAGGCTCACGCAGCACCTTGTCGAACTGGGTAGCAAACGACGCCTTGATCGTGTGCGGGTCATCGATCAAACCAGCGCGCCAATTCGCGTTGTAGCGGTCGAGCGGCTCGAACAACGCCGCGGTTACGACGCCCCCGTGATTCGAGAGTTCTTTGTCGCCATAGCTAAAGGGGCCATAGGCAATGCCATGGTCCGAGAGGAACTCGCGCAGCGGTCCGGCAGAGACCTGCTGGATCGTCGTGGAACCGGTCTTGTGCAGTCCAACGTGCAAGATGATCGATTCGTAGCTCGCTGCCATTGGTCGGCCTTTGGATACCGGTCGTCTGGAGAACGTCGCCGGGTCGACGGCGATGATCGTAGCAACTGGACCAACACTGCTCAGGGAGGTGGCTCGTAGACGCAGCGACCGCCCGATCACCTTTGGAATCGACGAACTCGGTACCCTTGGGGCGATGCCAACGGGTACATCGGGGGAATCTTGCCGTGACGAGCCACAACAGCCGAAGGCTGCGAACATGACGACATCGAGCACAGTTGGCGAGCGCCGATTGCGCGACCTCGTGTTGAGCGAGCCCGTTCGAAACCCCGAGCTGGTCATGTCTCCACTTCGTTTGGGCGCTGCCCGCCTCACTCGCTACAGCTTTAGCCGGACGATGCTGCGCCGGGCCGCAGCTGGGTCATGGAAGGTCGCACGCACCCGCTTCGACATCGACGACGACGGTGCGGGCGAGACGATCTACCTCGTCGACACCGGAGATCACACGTTCTCGTTCGTTGCGTTCACCACGATTCTCGACGAGTCGCTCCACACCGATCGCGTCGTTGCGGGTCAGTGGGAAATCTGCGGAGCCCTCGTCGATGGCGATCTCAGCCGCGACGACGAACTCGCGGCACTGCTGCGTTCGGAAGTTCCGAAACAAGAGCGCGGCAGGCTTCCAGCGAGCGTTTCCGTGTTGACTCGCGGCAACCGAAGCGTCCGCTTCTTCGACTACCTCGTCGACACCTTGGCTTCGGGCAACCAACCGAGCGGTGACCACGTTGCCGACGCCGGGTACATCATGCGAAGCACCGCCTTCTATGGCAACGGCAAGTTTGGAATGCGGTCGTTCGAAGGACTCGATTCGACAGGGCCGATCTCGGCGCCATATCGGGCGCAGATGGTGGCGGCGTGGTGTTTCCGCGAACTCTCCTACGACGTGGTCGAACACTGCGCGAGAGCCCGAGGCGGCGATCGGGCGGTTCGCTTCGACGCCGAATGGTCAAGGTTTTTTGGTCTTGGCAACGCCACCGGCCTTGGGCTCGTGCCCTATGCCTTCAAACATCCACGGGTCATCGATTCGTGGGTTGGCATCCGCGAGGTGGCACTGGCAAAGGCTCGCTTCGCCGACGCGAGCGACGAACGAATCGAGATCATTCGCCATTGGCTCAACAAAACAATTGCCCATTTCGAGAACGGCACCGACGCCGACTGCACCCCGTTTCTCAACCCTCTGGCAGTTTCAGAGGTGGCCGAACGCCTCGGCAACGAGTTCGAGGCCCTGGTAGCTCGACCCGACAT
>CALHXU010000065.1 GCA_938040365.1 uncultured Acidimicrobiales bacterium | reverse complement strand
CCGTCGCGTTTCCAGAGTTTCTTCGCCGCGGCTTTGAGGCCGGCGTACATTTCGTCGATGGACTCATCGTCACCTTTGATCAACAGGGCGGCCATGCCATCTTCGGTGTCGAAGCGGGTGACGTCTCGCTTCTGCCGCTGTCGGCGTCGTCGAGCATCTGCCTTGTCGCCCTCGTCAACATCGTTGTACTCGCTTACCCATTTGCGCGCGATCTTGTCGGCGTCTTCGGGTGCAGCGTTCTTGATCTTTTCGATGAGGTCATCATTTCGTGCGGCGTCGCCATCGGTCTTGTCGGCTGCATCGGCGATGGCATCGGCCTGCTCGGTTCCGAGTTCGCCCGAAGCAAGTTCGTTTGCAAGGTCGGGGTTTTCATTGACCGCCTTGCCACGTTTAGCTCGCTTCTTCGCATCCTTCTTGGTGCTCTTGCGACCTTCGCCTGCGAGCCGTTCGTTGTCTCGGTCCGAGGCGCCGGCTGCACTATTTCGGGCGAGCAGTTCGGCTTCGAGTCCGAGAAGCCAGTTCTGGTAGCGCACCCCGCGGCGTATGGCTTCGTCGATGGGCATCGTTCTCAAGACGTCGACGATGAGCGTCATCGCCACGTCGACATCATCGGAGGCCGATGTATCGGTGTTGTCGAAGAGAGGTGCCCCAATCGCCATATATAGAACATTAGTTCGACGGTGTGACAAGGGATTCTCGACAAGAATCAGGCACCCGCGACCTTCGGGGTATGAGCCCGACGGAGCTGTTAGTGGTACGGCAGGTAGCGGGCCGTTTCCCAGTCGCTGAGTTCGGCGCCGTCGATGGAAGCGCCCGATGCTTCGAATACTTCGACTTCGTTGCGCTTGTGGGTGACGTAGTTCGATACGACATCGGCGCCGATTGCTTCGACGAGGGCGGAATCGGCTTCGAGGTCATCGAGCGCTCCGGCGAGTGAGTCGGCGCAGCGGCCAACGCCTTCACCGCCGTCTTCGAATCCGTCGCCCGTGTACTGGCCTGGAGCTTCGAGCTTTCCGACCACGCCGAGGCGAGCTGCTTGGAGAATTGCGGCGGCTCCGAGGTGCACGTTTACCGAGCCGTCGGCGAGTCGATGTTCGATACGCATTGCCGAGCCCCCGTCGGCTGGAAGTCGTGACGTGACGTTGCGGTGGTCGACGCCCCAGTTCGCCCAGCATCCAGCGAGGGTTCCCGGTTGAAGGCGGCGGAAGGCATTGATGGTCGGGGCGCAGATGGCGGCGAGCGCATTGTGGTGTTCGACGAGCCCGGCAAGGCAGGCCATGGCGAGGTCGCTGGCGCCGGTTTCGGCAGACTCGTCTGCGAGGGCGAGCTCGCCGTTTGGTCCGACGAGGCTGAAGTTGAAGTGCATGCCCGATCCGGAGACGGTGGGGAAGGGCTTACCGAGGAACGTGAAGTCGAGGCCCATGTCGAGCGCTACTTCGCGGACGAGTGTCCGGAAGAGGAACGCGTCGTCTGCTTGGGCCATGGCGTCGTCGTAGCGGAGTGTGAACTCGAACTGTGATTCGTCGAATTCGACGTTTGCTGATTCCACGTTGAAGCCGCACGCATCGGCGGCGTCGAGGACGGCATCGGTGAACCCTGTTGGGTCGCCGAGTGGGCCGGTGCCATAGACCATCGAACGCGGGTTGCTGTATTTCTCCGAGCCTCCGTCATCGGTCGGCTGGAGGAGGTATCCCTCGAGTTCGATGCCGAGCTTTACGGTGTAGCCGAGTTCGGCCCAATCATCGAGTGCTCGTTGCAAGGTGGAGCGAGGCGAAACGGTGTACGCCTCGTGAGCCAACGACAGGTCGGCTACAGCAACGCCGATCGTTGGATCCTCCCATGAAGGTCGGAGGGTGGATTCAACCGGGGTGCCGTGCACATCCTTGAGGCCTTCGAGTAGGAAGCCGCCCTCGGCGGGGATGATGTCGCGGTCGTAGGTAAGACCGAACGTGGTTGCGCAGAAGGCCGATCCTTTGGATGCGAGTGCCGAGGGCAGATACTTGCCGCGAGCAAGACCGAGATGATCGGGCCACAAAATGCGGATTCGGCGGTACTGGTCGTAGGTGTCCTCGGACATGTATTTCCTCTGAAGGTTTTGTCGATAACCGTGCACGCACAAAGTAGTTCGGTACCAAACGAGTTGTCTATGTTGGTGTCGAACTGTTCCGAAGTGCGCTCCGGGTCTGGGTTGGAAGCGGCGAACTCCTATGAGCGGAGGTCGTCACGCAGCACACCAGCATCGACAACGACCTCGCCGTCGAGCGCCACTGTGCAGTTTCGCATGGGGAGGTCGAAGTGGCCGCGGCAGAAGCGACCAGCAACCTCGTTGGCGCCGGTAGAGAACACGACGTTGCCGGCAAATGCTCGAAGCTCGGTGCCGTTGAGCGCCGACTTATCCCACATCGCCATCGACTCCCAGCGAGCGGCCGGGTTCATGCCCCAACCAATGTGGCTGATGGCGTAGGCCTCGGGTTCATCGAATGCTGCGACATACGAGCGCATCAGTTCGGCGTCGTGACCGTCGCCGGCGATGTCTGTGACGAAATCGTTCTCGAGCGTCAGCGTGATTTGCTCTCGGATGTATTCCTTGAACGTCAGGTTGATGTCGCCGCGAGCGAGCACCACGGTTCCGTTCACCGTGTTTGCTGCGGGGAATGCGAGCACGAGGCCGCCCGGCCAATGTGCAATAGAGCCCGGTTCAGTGCACCACCCGTAGGAACCAGCCCGGAACGCATCGGTCAGATCGACACGAAGGTCGGTGCCAGCTTCGGACGTGATCGTCATGACCGATGCCGATTGCAGAAGACTTACACCATGTTCGACCTTGTCTTTGAGCGCCGGGTCGTGTGGCCACCGTTCAGTGTTTTCGGGATGCTCGGCCGAGATCATCAGTACCCGAGCGCCACCGTCGAGAATCTGACCCAGTTCGGGTGCATGCAGGAGGCCCTCGGCGGTGCAATCGACCACGAAGTCGGCCGATGCGCACGCAGCCACCGCCGAACGGTGACCCGCCAACGCTTGTGATGCGCCAGTCGAACGAATGGGGAGCGGCCCGGGGTTCGGCGGAGTGGGCATTCGAACATCGGCCACCGCCGCTCCGAGCATCTCGAGCGCAATGCGGGCGCTTTCGACGATCTCTGGCTTGCTCGACGATTCGGAGAGCACGACGGCGTACTCGCCCTCGGTCACCTGACATGCCGTGAATTGCTCGGCGTACCGGTTGATCCAACGCCACTCGGCTGCGCCACTCATGGGGTTCACCCGTCGTTGATTTCTTCGTCGAACAGGCGGACCCGCCCGAGGCGTTCGAGGCACACCTCGACGCTCCATGGCAGCATCGTGGCGCCGCAGCGACTATCTCGATATGCCCGTTCGATGTAGCTCGGGCGGAGCAAGGAACGTCCACCGCAGACACGAATGGCCGTCGATGCCATATCGGGGCACCCTTCCATCGTCGTCACGAGCGAGGCCCATGCGCGGGTGACTTGTTCTTGGGTCGCGTCGACGGTGACCTCGCCGAGCGCCCGATAACACAAGGCTTGTGCTTGCTCGTACGCCATGTTCATCTCGGCCCAGCCTTGCTGTTTGATCGGATGCTCGCGGCGGCTGCTCGACTTCAGGTAGTTCTCGGTGAAGTCGAGAATGCCGCGCATCAAACCGAGGTAGGAGAACGACAGCGTCATATAGAAATAGGGCCAACGTTCGGCCGCCTGATTGAACACGCCCGGAGGCAGCCATTCGTGCTCGGTCGGGACGAAGACCTTGTTCATCACGAGGTTACGCGAGTCGGTTCCGCGCATGCCGAGCGGGTCCCATTCGCCTTCGATGGAGACACCCTCGCCCTCGTGTGGAACGCCGAGTAGGCGGAGGCGGTCGTCGCCTTCCACTTGGCACAACACGTTGTGGTAGGTGCTCGCGCCGCTGAGTGAAGCGAAGATCTTTCGACCCGATACCAAGTAGCCGCCGTCGACGGGTTCGGCACGAGTGGCGTATCCAGATGTTGCTCCCGCCGAGACCCCTTCGGAGAAGGGTTGGCTATGGATGTCGTGATTGTCGACGATCCCCGAGTACAGCGTCGCTCGCCGTTCTTCGAGCATCGCAGCATCTTCGCCCTCGAGGCCGAGCGATCCTGCCACCTCACCGACGAGCAGCGTGGTCGCAACATGCATGTTGAAGGTGAGTGCCGTCGAGGCGCAATGGCGGGCGAGTTCTTCGGACGCAAGGGCGTAGGCCACAAAGTCGCCGCCAAGGCCACCATGTTCTTTCGGGATGACGATGCCTAACAGCCCAGCCGCTTTAAGGTCATCCCAATTTTCGTACGGGAAGGTGGCATCGCGGTCAACCGCATCCGCGCGCTTCGCGAAGAGCGGACCGAGCTCAGCCATCCGATCGACGATCTCCATACGTTCGGACGTTCTGATGTCGGTCATGGGTATTTGCTCCCCTAATCGGCTCCGGCAAGAAACCGGCGGACCTCGTCATTGAATCGTACGGGATCTTCGGCGGGGCTGAGGTGTCCGACGCCATCGAGGACCACGAGTTCGGCATTTGCTATGCCGTTGCTCAGCACCCGTGCGTAGCCGACCGGCGTCTCTTCATCGAGCTCGCCGACAATGACGAGGGTGTCATGTTCGATGGTCGCGAGCTGGGCGCGTACGTCATTGTCCGGCAGGCATTCGACCGCTGCTCTAAAGCCTCGGGGGCTGATCTCACCAAATGCCCCGACGGTCTCATCGCGAATCTGGCCGGTAAGCGGGATCGCCGTAATCATGTCGACGATGTGTTCGGCGGCATCGGCTGGAGTCTCGCCACGGTCCAGTGGGGCAAGGCGCGCAGCGGTCCACTCTTCCCGGGTTGTACCGTCCATCCCAAACGCCGGGCTCGAGTCAGCGAGGACAAGTCGGCCCACCTTGTCGGGGTGACGAATCGCCGTGTGCAGCGCGTGCATCCCACCGAACGAGAGGCCCACGAGGTCGGGCTTGTCGAGCTGAAGTTCATCGATGAATGCCGCGAGTGCATCTGCGATCGCGGTGTAGGTCAGCGGCTCAATCGGTTCGCTGTCGCCATACCCAGGCATGTCCCACGCGATACAGCGGAAGTCGTCTGACAGCCCGCGCAGCTGTGCCCCCCACGCCGAGCGCGTGCCGCCTAAGCCATGGAGGAAGATGATGGGATCGCCTTCGCCGACTTCTCGCCATGCGATGGCACCACCGACATGGTCAACGACAGCTGGGTTCATCTCCCGATGATACAAAGGCCGACCTCGGGTCGAGAATCCACGTTGGCTCGTAGGTCATCGGAGCTATTTCGGCTGGCTTAGGTCTCATTTCTCAAGACTTCGCTTGTGAAGGTCGACACACTGGCCTGAGGGGCAACTTGCGGCTCCTCGTGAATCCTGAGGAGCAACCATGGCGGATAGACACACGCTGGCCGGCCAAAAGAGGAACAGCGCAGCGATTTTCTCAGTAACCGCGCTGCTCGTCGCGTTGATCCCAGGGACGGTGTCGGCACAGACGGTCGTGCCGACGTGTGACGGTGAGGAAGCGACGATCGTTGCGCCGAGCGGCGGCGGAACAGTTACCGGCACCGCCGGACGCGACGTCATCGTCGGCTCAAGCGCAGACGACGTGATCATCGGTCGTGGCGGCAGCGACCTGATCTGTTCTGGGGATGGGTCTGACACCATCGACGGCGGAAACGGCAACGACGTGATCTTCGCCGGTGATGGGAACGACACCGTCGATGGCGGCAACGGCCATGACATTCTCGACGGCGGTGCTGGTCAGGACACCATCATCGGCGGAACCGGAAGCGACGAGATCATTGGCGGCAATGGCCATGACACGCTTCGCGGAGATGATGGCAACGACGTGATCGACGGCGGAAATGGAAGCGACGAGATCATTGGTGGCAACGGTCATGACCGCATTGAAGGTGGCCCACAGAACGATCAACTCATTGGGAACGACGGAGACGATCGCATCTCTGGAAGTAATGGCGACGACACCATGAGCGGTGGCCTTGGGCGCGACTTACTTGAAGGCGGGTTTGGTCGCGACGTCATCGACGGCGGCGCCGGGCCTGATCATCTGGTGGGTGCCGATGGCAATGACACGCTCAATGGCAGCTTCGACGAAGACTTTATTGAAGGCGGACCTGGAGCCGATCTTATTCACGGTGGGCCACACAGCGATGTGTTGTGGGGCGGCAGCGGAAACGACACTGTCTATGGAGATGAAGGCAACGACGAAGTCGATGCTGGTGACGGGAACGATCGGATTCTCGGTGGCGATGGCAACGATCTTCTTCAAGGCTTTGACGGCAACGATGTACTGTTCGGCGGGCTCGGAAATGATGTCATCGAAGGCGGTGACGGCAATGACAGGATTCGCGGTGAGGACGGTAACGACACCCTTCGCGGAGAGCGTGGACTCGATGAGATCGGCGGCGGAAATGACGACGACGATCTCGACGGGGGGTTGGACAACGACTTCCTAGTCGGCAACGGCGGTGACGATTTTCTCGTAGGAGGTACCGGCGGCGACATCCTCCACGGAAACGATGGCAATGACACGCTCGACGGCAGCGACGGAAGTGATGAGCTCTACGGCGGAAATGGTGATGATGTGCTCACCGGAGGGCCACAGAACGATCGGTTGATCGGTCACGCCGGTAACGACGAGCTCTCCGGCGGGCCGGCAAACGACCGGCTGATCGGTAGCGCCGGTGACGATTTCCTCCGAGGAGACCTCGGCGACGACGTCCTCTTCGGGAACGATGGCCAAGACGTTATCGGTGGCGATGAGGGAAGCGATGAGATTCTCGGCGGAGCCGGCAACGATTTCCTCTTCGGATTGAACGGCGACGATCGAATCGATGGAGGCGGCGGCAA
>CALHXU010000064.1 GCA_938040365.1 uncultured Acidimicrobiales bacterium | reverse complement strand
ACTGCTCAGTCGTGTATTGCTGGCGACGTTGTTTGGGGTAGTGACGGTGCTCGGCCTCATGTTCTGGTGGCTTACGCGCTTGACGTTGGGCCGTTATGACGAGATCGTGCAGACCGCCGACGCAATCGTCGAGGGTGACCTGGACCGACGGATTAGCTCAAATCAATCGGACCCCGACGTTGCCCGCTTGGTGGGATCGATCAACCACATGCTCGACCAGAACCAAGAATCGCTCGCTGCCCGCACCGAAGCCGAGGAGCGGGTGACTCGGTTCGCAGCCGAAGCCTCGCACGAGTTGCGAACACCGCTAGCCACCATTGCGGGTTACTCCGAGGTCTACCTGAGTGGCGCCTCGACCGACCCCGAGTCGGTGCACAAGCAGATGACCCGAATCAACAGCGAAGCGACCCGACTTGGGCGCCTCGTCGAATCGATGTTGACGATCACCCGTCTCGACAACGAGGTCGGCTTCGAGAGTGCAAGAGTGGACCTGGTCGAAGTAACGAGAGTCGCCGTTGCAGATACGGCGTTCGGCTCGACCGACCCTGAGGCTGCGGGGCGGTTCTCCATCGATGCGGACGACGTCGAATCGCTTGTCGTCGATGGCGACCAAGACGCCCTCTATCAGGTGATTGCCAATCTGCTGACGAACGCACTGGTGCACGCTCCGGCTGCCGAGGTCGTCGTAACGCTTTCAGCGGAAGATGATCATGGGGTCATCACCGTCGTCGACGATGGCCCGGGGATGCCCGAGCACGTCGCCGAGAATGCCTTCGATCGTTTCTATCGGGGTAGTCCAACGAGTGAGTCAGGCGACCGCACAACAGGCCTCGGTCTGTCGATCGCCGCTGGCATCATCAAGGCGCATGGCGGAAGCATCGACCTTGAAACGGCACAAGGTCGGGGAGCAACCTTCACGGTTCGGCTGCCGCTGGCGAAATTGACGCCATAGGCGGTCAGGCCGTACGTGATTCGACGGCGCTCTTGAGCGAGACGCCAAACGCTGCAATGTCGACCAACAGCACGATGAGTACGACGGGCAGCGGGATTCCGTCGGATGTTTCAGAGGCAGCAACGATCGCGTCGCCGACCTCTCTGAATATTGCGGCGCCGAACGCAACGGCGTAGGCCGAAGCACTCCGAAGAACGATTGCGAGCAGCAGGGCCACTCCAGTTCCGGCCATTCGGCCAGCCCATGCGGTACCCAAGTTGTCGGCTCCGGAGACGAACTCTGGCACTCCGGTCGGGTCGAACAGGCCAACGACACCAATCGCGGTGCAGTAAACGCCGAGCACCGCTGCGAATACGAGGGTCCATGCTGGAACGGGTTGATTCTTCATGCTGACGAGCATTGCGGAACCGATGGCCAACGAGGCAGGTCGGGTTCTCAGGCCGCTCTCAGCCTTCTCTCAGTTGCGTTTCAGGGTGCTGCCCTAACTTCTCGCCGTAATGGGCGCCGAGTAACGCAGCGTCTGCTTCGGGAAGGGTCACGGCCATGGGCAAAGTATTAGGGGGCAGGGCAATCGGGTTCGTTGCGATGGTTCTTGGGACGATTGGGTCCCTGCTATCTGTCGCCGCTGCGGTCGTCGCGCTTCTGTTTATCGTTGGAGCCAACAACGTCGTCAACGATGTGGAGGAACGGGTCACCGAACCCGTCGCCCGACTCGATGGCCAGATACAAGAAGCGTCGGAGGCGGTCGCCTCAGTCGACGGGGGTGAGCTAAGCGCTCGCTTGGCAAACATCGCCGACCAGGCAGCATCAGCTACAACCGCAACCGACACCATCACCGAACATCCGCTTTATGGCGTTCTTCCCATCGATACCGATGCTCTCGAGAATCGGTTGGCGTCTGTCGAAGCCGTCGCAGGAGAGATCGGAGAGTCACAAGTCGATGACTTGTCCGGGGCTGACCGTTCGCGAATCAGCTCGTCGCTCGATGAACTTGGCGACGTGGTCGACAGCGTCGATTCGGCGGTGCAGGAGACGAGTGATTCGCTGCGGTTCTGGGTCCGGCTATCGGGGTTGGTATTTGTGGCGCTCGCACTCTGGAGCCTCTGGGCGCAGGTCATGCTCGTTCGCCATGGCCGACAAAGCAGCCGATGACGTCACCTTCGGTTTACGATCGACTCCATTCAGGAACGGGGGAGAGCCTATGGGTTCAATGATTAGGGGAATGCGGTCGTTCTTCAGCGATCCATCGAGTCAGAGCGTGCTCGCAGTTGCCGCAGTAGTGATTGGCATCGGAACGGTCTTCTATCGCTTGGTTGAAGGCCTCCGGTGGTTGGACAGCCTGTACTTCTCGGTAATCACCTTGACCACGGTCGGGTACGGCGACTTCTCGCCAGCGACCGACGCCGGAAAGGTCTTCACGATGATCTACGTCGTTATCGGGATCGGCATCTTCGTCACCGTCGTCACCGAGATCGGTTCACACCTCGTCGAGGCTCGAAAGAGCAAAGCGGCGGACACGGGTAGTACGTGAGAAGGCGTCGATCGAGGTCGCGCCGTAGTTCAGCCCTTCGACCACACTTCAGGGAGCAGCTTTGTGCCCGGTCGGTCGCCGGCTTTGAGGCCGTGGTCGGCGATGATCTCGCTGAAGTCGGGGTCCATTCCCACATCTCGCATCGCGATGCGGGCGTCGTCGCCGAGCCATTTCGATGTGAATACTTCGAGGTTGCGTCCGGTGTCGAGAAGACCAGAACCGCCGTGCAGAATTCGGCTGTTGAATACAACGCAATCGCCGGGTTCCATGTCCCAACTCAGTACGCCGAAGGCGTCTCGGTCCGCGTCGATGTCGGGGATATCGGCTTGTGCGGTTGCGCTGAAATCGCTGCGGTCTACA
>CALHXU010000063.1 GCA_938040365.1 uncultured Acidimicrobiales bacterium | reverse complement strand
GCGAGATCATCGAGGGTGTTCCGGTGAAGCGTCAGAATTTCTCGCGCTTCCTCGGCTGCGTTGTCGACCAATGTTCGGATCTCTTCATCGATTCGCTCGGCCATCCCGTCCGAGTAGTTCTGCTTGGTCGACGAGTTGTATGCCTCGCCGATGCCAAGACCGAACTTTTGCAGTCCCAGGTCGGGGCTCATGGCGTACTCGGTCACCATCGACCGAGCGATCGCTGTGACCCGCTCGATGTCGTTGGCAGCGCCCGTGGTGGCTTCGCCAAAGATGAGCTCCTCTGCGATGCGGCCGCCGAGCAGCATCGACATTTCATCATGGAGTTCGGACTGGCTCCGAAGAACTTTGTCCTTGTCCGGCAACGCAAGCGTCCAACCGAGAGCCTTACCTCGAGCGATGATCGAAACCTTGTGAATCGGATCAGCGTTCGGAAGGACATGGCCGACCAATGCGTGCCCGGCCTCGTGGTACGCAATGACCTGTTTTTCCTTGTCAGAAAGGGTGGTCGAGGACCGTTCGGGCCCAGCAATCACTCGGTCGAGCGCATCATCGATCTCGGATTGGCCAATCTGTTTGAGACCACGTCGCGCCGTCAGCAGGGCTGCTTCGTTCAGAAGGTTTGCAAGGTCTGCGCCGGTAAAGCCCGGCGTGCGACGCGCAATCGTTTCGGGGTCGGCATCGATGCCCAAGGGTTTGCCCTTGGCATGGACCGCAATGATCTGTCGCCGGCCGACGAGATCGGGTCGTTCGACTGCGACCTGCCGATCGAATCGCCCGGGGCGCAGCAGCGCTTGGTCGAGCACATCGGGACGATTCGTCGCCGCGATAAAGATCACGCCGGTCTCGACATCGAAGCCATCCATCTCGACGAGGAGTTGATTGAGCGTTTGTTCGCGCTCCTCGTTACCAGCTACCGCACTTCCGCCACGGCTGCGGCCAACCGCGTCGATCTCATCAACGAAGATGATCGCTGGCGCCTGTTTGCGAGCTTCCTCGAACAAGTCGCGTACTCGACTCGCCCCAACACCGGCATACATCTCGACGAAATCCGAGCCCGAAAGTGTATAGAACGGCACACCCGCCTCGCCGGCAACTGCACGGGCGAGCAAGGTCTTGCCAGTTCCCGGCGGACCATAAAGCAGCACGCCTTTGGGAATCGTTGCACCGACGTCCTTGAAGCGATCAGGGTCGGTGAGAAACTCGCGAATCTCGTTGAGCTCGAGCACGGCTTCGTCGGCACCGGCCACATCGGCAAACGTGACGTCTTGGAGTTCGCTCTCCTTCTTGCGTGTCTTCGCCGTGAACTTCTTTCGCTGCTTCTTGTTGCCACCAAGATGTCCGACGATCAAAAAGACGAGGATCAACATGACCATCAGCGGAGCGAGGGTCGAAAAGATTTGGAAGTAGTTCGTACCCGCCTCGGGGACCGTCGTGGTCACCGAGATAGCCGGTGTGACATCGACAATTTCATTTGCGAAATCGCCAACCGTCAAGGGAGGCAGCACCGTTCGAAACTCTGCGCCTGTGCGAAGCGTGCCTCGCACGACAGAAGACCCTTGGGTGAATTCGATGCTGTCGACTAGGCCGCGATCAACCTGCGAAGAAAGGTCGCTGAACGAAATCTCAGGGGCAGCGGTCTCGGCGGTTTGTGAGCCAAGGCTAAAGACGAGCAGCGCGGTAGCAAATGCCAGTAGGACGAGAAGGATGCGGATGCGAGTCGTGCTGTTCACTGCCCTAACAGTAGAAGCCGAACGCACCGGGGTTCATGGGTTCTTCGGCCTAGCGTCGGCGCTTTCGGCTCCGATTCCCGCTCGTTCGCGAGCGTTCGACTACCCGCTGTTCGCTTTCTGCGAGCTCTGCGGCCATGGTTCGAAACCGGTCCAAACGTCGGTAATCGATCTTTCCCTCTTCCATGGCATCGCGAACCGCACAACCCGGTTCGACGTCGTGTGCGCAGTCTCGAAACTTGCATCCTTCGCTCACTTCGAGAATGTCGGAAAAGACTTTGTCGAGCGCATCTTGGGCATCCCAAAGGCCAACGGCCCGAATTCCTGGCGTATCGATGAGCACGCCACCTTCTGGAAGAACGAGCAGATCGCGGGTGATCGTCGTATGTCGACCCTTCGCATCACCTCGGCGGACCTCCGCAGTGTCTTGCACCTCGGTCCCGAGCAGCGCATTCACAAGCGAACTCTTGCCAGCTCCCGATTCGCCGAGCATCGTCCCAGTTCTGTGCGGTGACAAAAGCGAAACGATCCGATCAAGGCCAACGCCGCTTTCGGTGCTCGAAACCACGACTTCTACACCGGGCGCAACCGCCTCGACAACGGCGACCAATTCGGCTGTTAGCTCATCGTCTGCAAGGTCGGCTTTGGTGAGCACGACCACCGGCGTCGCCCCGGCATTCCACGCCAAGACGAGGAATCGTTCGAGCTTTCCGGCTCGAAACGGCCGGTCGAATCCGTGCACCAAGAACACGACGTCGACGTTTGCCGAAAGGGGTTGCTGGGTCTCTCGCTCACCTGGATCTCGGCGCACGAGTTCGGTGCGGCGCGGGAGAACCGTCTCGATCATCCAATTTTCGTCCTCTTCGACCGCAATCACCCAATCGCCGGTGACAGGAGCGACCGAAGATTGGGACCTTTGGGAGTCAGATTGTGCGCGTATCTGTCCGATAGATATAAGAACGTCACATTCACCTCGTTCGACCCGACTGATGCGTCCGACCTCCCCACGGTGTTGAATTTTCCTTAAGATTTCGGACCACTCACCGTCCCAGCCAAGATGAAAAAGTTCAGAACGACTGATCGAATTTCCCAAAATGACCAACCCTTCAGGCACAATGACAGACATGGAAACCAAGATCCCGGACGGGATTCACGATGACGACACCGTAGTCGGTGGCGAGATAACCCATGACCCGGTCATCTCGCGCGGCCATGCATGGCTCGCTGGCGTGCTCGGTGCGGCTGTCTCGCTGAGCCTCGGCGAGATTTTCGATCGTGTTAGCACGTCGCTCACCTCGCTCGTCATTGGCATGTTCGACTTGCTCGTCGATATCACCCCCGGCGGCATTGTGCAGACGAGTATCAATCTGCTCGGAACGCTACAAAAGCCATTGCTCGTGAGCGGCATCGTCGTTGGATCACTCGTGATCGGCGGCGCCCTCGGAGTCGCTGGCCGGAAAAACCCCGCCGCTGTGTTCGGTGGCTTTCTGCTCTTTGGCGTGCTCGGCGGTTTCGCGACGAGTCGTAGCGATCTCACCAGTGCGGGCGCATCGTGGGTTACGGCGTTGGTCGCCGCCGCAGTTGGCGCAATCGTGGTCGCTGGACTGCTCGTTGCATCCCGGCGGCCGGTAGCCGCGAACGACTCTAGCCAGCCGGTGGTTACTGGCGGGATCGATCGACGCACCGTCCTCTTTGGTGGCGCTGCTGCAGGAGCGGTAACGCTCACCGCCGCTGCTCGTGTTGGACGCACCAGCCAAGCAGAGGATGCTCGCAACGAGATTCTCAACACCGCCGCCTCTTCGGGCGGCTCCTCGCAGCAAGTGCAGTTGACCTCGGTCCCTGGGGCGTTCGACAATGTCCCGGGAATCACCCAGTTCACGACGCCGATTAGCCCAGAGGACGAGTTCTATCTCATCGACACGGCGTTTCGGAAACCCGACGTTGACCCTGCAACGTGGACATTGACGATCGATGGCCCCTACGTCGACAACCCAACATCGTGGACCTACCAAGAACTTCTCGACAGAGAACACGTCACGACTGCGGTAACACTTTCCTGTGTTTCGAACCCGGTCGGCGGCGACCTTGTCGGAAACGCGGTGTGGACCGGCATTCCTCTTACCGAGCTTCTCGACGAGGCCGGGATTCAAGATCCAACGAACTTCGAACATCAGATCTTTAGCCGCTCGGTCGACGGTTTCACGTGCGGCTTCCAGGTTCCAATGGCATATGACGGCCGCACCGCAATGGTCGCCCTCATGATGAACGGCGAGCCACTTCCAATCGACCACGGCTTCCCGGCACGCCTCGTCATCGCCGGCCTCTACGGCTACGTGTCGGCCACGAAGTGGCTCGAAGAGATCCAAGTCACCGACTGGGTCGGCGTCGACGGTTTCTGGATGCCACGTGGCTGGAGCAAAGATGGCCCGATCAAGACCCAGTCACGAATCGACACCCCAACTCAGGGCGGCGAGCAAGCGAGCGGCGCACTAACGATTGCCGGGATTGCATGGAACCCAACGATCGGCATCTCCCAGGTCGAGGTCGGCGTCACGAATGCCGACACCCAAGACAGCACCGAATGGCTCGTCGCTGAGCTCGCCGAAACTGAGTCCGACGAGACCTGGGTTCAATGGCAGCTCGAATGGGACGCACCTCCCGGCGACTGGTTCCTCCAGTGTCGTGCGACCGACAAGACCGGTTTCACCCAGTCAGCAGAGGTCGTGGCGCCCGCACCAAACGGCGCCGAGGGTTACCACACCATCATCGTGCGGAACGTCGCGTAACCACGAGAGCAGTACGCCTTCGGCGTGATTTTACTGCTCTCGTGCTTACGCATCACTCCCCTTCGGGGAGAGCGTTCAGGCGCCACGGCGAACCCTGCGGGTTCGAGCCGAACGCCCGAGGCGGAAAAAGCCAGGGCATGGGGACAGGCCCATTTGCGCTCATGAACACGTCCGAGCGTTTTCCTGGAGCGAAGCGGAGGAAAAAGGCGCAGTTTGAGAAGGTCCGCCAGGACCGCCTCAATACCGCCTCTGGCGTTGGGCCTCCGTGGCCTGAACGGCCCCCGGACGGGAAGACCCGCGAGTTGAAGCTTCAGCGGATAATCGCGGCGGAGCCGCCCGCTGAAGGGTCAACGAGCCTGCGTGGCGATTGAACGCTCCCCCTGAAGGGGAGCACGGGCCGCCTAAGGAAAGCGGCAAAATCACGCCGGAGGCGTGCCGCTTTCTTTAGGCGGCAACGTTGGCTTTGGTGTCCCAGTGGGCGTCTGAGTCGGTGCGGGTGAAGTAGATCTGGGCGACGCGGTTGATCGCATCTTTGTCGAGGACCTTTGCGCGACCTTCGTAGTCACAGATCGAGGTCAGGGTCTTGCCAAAGTCCGCTGGGTAGTACGGACGGAGGCCACCTTCAGAGTTCTCGAGGATGTAGGTCTTGAGGTAGTCCGCTGACTCTTGGTTGCAGCTGATTCCCATGGCCTTACATACCGCTGCGAGCACACGGTCGAACGTGACTGGCTCAATCTGGCCAACAAATACCTTGTTCGGGATACGACGGGCAAAGGCATCATCGCCGAGTTGATCTGGGCGCATGTTTGTTGAGAACACCACCTTGGCATCGAACGGGATTTGGAACGCTGCGCCGTGAGCGAGCGTGAGGAAATCAACACTTCGCGACAACGGGACGATCCAACGGTTTAGCAAGGCTTCGGGGGTCATCTTCTGACGTCCGAAGTCGTCGATAACGAAGATGCCGTTGTTCGCTTTCATTTGCAGCGGTGCTCGGTACACGCCGGTCGACATGTCGCGATCGAGATCGAGGTGCTGGCCGGTAAGTTCGCCACCGACGAGGACGAATGGGCGGGTGCAAAGAATCCAGCGCGGGTCTAGACCCTCGGGCTGTTCTTCTAGCGCTTCGTGGATCGATGGGTCGTAGACGGTGATGATCGCACGGTCATATTCGACCGCGCGCGGTACCAATACCGGGTCCTTGTACATCTTGATCATGCGCTCGGCGAGGCTGGTCTTGCCAGTCCCGGGTGGGCCATAGAGAAAGACCGCGCCCTTCGATACGAGCGCAGGTCCGAGTTCGTCGAAGAACCCAGGTTCGATAATGAGATCGTCGAAGGCCTCTTCCAAGGCAGCTTCGTTGATAGCAGAGCGACCTGTTTGGCCCTCGACAGTGCGCTTGTATTCGCCGAGCGAAACAGGACAGTAACTCGCATAGGCGGTTGCCTGCGCACGACTTGCGGCCTCGGCTTTGCCCTTGTCGGTCGGAGCAATGACATAGTCACGTCCGTTCATACCTTGGATTTCGAGCATCATCCGCTGGCGAAGTCCATCGATGATCTTGTCGGCGATGCCAACCGAGATTCCGACCGCTTTCGCCATATCTCCCACCGATGAACGACCATCGAGCACGAGTCGCTGCAAGATGATGTCTTCAACAAGGCCAGCTGGCACCCCAAGCGCTTCAATTGTTGGAGGTGCTGGCGGATACGAGGTGGCGGTAGGGACCGTAGACATACAACAAGGATCGTCATTTCGGGGCCGAACATGAGCAGTACTCTCAACCACTCTCCGAAGGCGATTAGCTCGACAGCTCCACGAGCGTGTCCGTTCGAGCGAATAGCCTTGGCCAATGTCTGCGTTACGTACGAAAAAGCGATTCCTCTCGGCACTGATTCCAACGATTCTTGTCGCCGCACTATTGGGGACTGCTGGCGTTGCCGGACAGACCACCGAGGAGCGCTCGGACCCGCCTCGTCCAACGGTGTTGACGCCGCGTTCAGAGCCGTTGGCTCCAACCGCGGTCGTATCGGTCTTGGGCGACGGACTGCTCGGGTCTCCCACGGTCGCTCCGGTCCGAGCAGATGACTGCCGAGCATCGCAGCGGGGCCCGGTTGAGCAGGCGGCACTTGCGGTGCGAGATGTTGTCGTCGTTGTCGACAATCACTCCTGTGCGGGCGCGGACATGTCCTCCGTTCTCAGCCAGCAACTCCAAAACATCGACCCCGATAGCGACGTGGTCATCGTCGGCGGCGTCGGACTCGACTTCGACTGGCTGAGTCTTTTCCAGAGCTGTCTGGACGAACGAACACAGACGGTCGCTGGCTGCAACGCCGAGGCGGGAGTTGCTCGTGCAACCGCGGCGAACGCGTTCTCGTCATGGTCGAGTTTGTTGACGTCGATCTCCCAGCTTGCTCGTGGGGCAGAGATCGTCGTGGTTAGCCCACCGGTTCCTGTCGACCATGAACTGATCGAACTGCCATTCGACATTGCTGAGGGACTGCGCCGAGCCGCCGTTGCCCAACATGGCCCGTCGGTGCAACTCGTCGAACTGTCGGCGCAATTCGACTCACGGTCGATCGGCAGCGCCGTACCATGGCTCGTCGAATCTGATCTACAGGCCGGTACACCAAACGAGCTCGGCACTTCGGCTATCTCCCAGCGACTCATCGAGTTCATGCCAACGGCTGGCTTCGCCGACGAAGTCGATAACTCGGCCAACGAGGTGGCGTTGGTCGTTGGATCATCAACAGCTGACAAATCGGATCACTTCGAGCTGCGTCGGGCCGCCACCGACTGGTTTGCACGCTTTGGCCGAGCAGATATCGACCCTCAGGTCGTCGTATTCGCTGCCGCAACAACCGAGCCCGTTGATGAGGAGCCCGTTGATGAGGAGCCCGTTGATGAGGAGCCCGTTGATGAGGAGCCTGTCGATGAGGAGCCCGTTGATGAGGAGCCCGTTGATGAGGAGCCTGTCGATGAGGAGCCTGTCGATGAGGAGCCTGTCGATGAGG
>CALHXU010000062.1 GCA_938040365.1 uncultured Acidimicrobiales bacterium | reverse complement strand
CTGCAAGTCCAGATGGGATAGCCACATGCTTTGGGTTGGTTCGCTGCTTCGGAACGCCTGTGATCAGATCATGAAGCTCTGCGTTCTTGTTCGTCGTTCTTGTTCGTCGTGGTTCTCGTTCGTCACAGCACCCAGTGCTCGGAAATGGTGCCCGACGCTTGGCGATGGTCGGCGAAGTGATGAACTGTGGTGGTGCGAATCGACCGAGAACATGGCGGTGTTCATAGGAGGCCCACGGGCACACGCTCGACGCTTCTGTTCAACGTTGTTGTGCTCGTGTCTGCTGTCGTTCTCGGCTCCTGTTCGTCAGGAGCCGAGATCGCGGACGCACCTGCGAGCACCGTGCCAACGTCGTTGACTCCAGGCACCGAAGCTGACGAGGTAGTCGACGAAGCGCCTGAACCTACTGAAGAACCTGCGCCTAGCGATGAGCCGATCGAAACCGAGTCGAGCGAGGTCGTTCCGATTCTTGCAAGCGCTGACTTTGGTGTCGGCACGATCGTCTTCGACGATGAGGGCTTCGTGGGGTTGGTGCGGGGCAGGGAATCTGAGAGCCCTCAGATTCTCCGGTCGGCCGATGGTCGTGAGTGGTCTGCTGTCGCCACATCTGCGACATCTGCAGGCGAGCCGAATACCGCCCGCCTCGACTGGGTCGACCTATGGACCTTCGAGGACGGGTTGATGGTCGGTGGAGTTGATCGGCTCGGCACTGTCGCAGCCAAGACAACCCCGTTCGTTTCAACCACCGGCACGCAATGGGTGGAGTTTGATCTTCCAGAGTCTTCAGATCCTGCGTTCTTTCTGACAAGTACCTTCGGCGATGCCTTCTTTGGGTTGGGAAGTCGGCAGCCGCTGGTCGACGACTTTGTTCGTCAACAGACAACGCTGCCGGTTCCCGATACTGGTATCTGCAGGCTGACTCCCCGGCTCTCCGACGGTGGCGAGATAGAGCGGTTTGAAGTGCTCGATTGTGCCGGCGACAGCGTCGGCGTACTCGACCCAAGCACCGTCGTAGCGGAACTGGACCCCAACGAGGTCATGGCGTGTGCCGAACGCATCGAGGACATTCAGCTCAACGTGGGTGTCGAACTTGCTCGACTCGAGCCGACCGGAAATCTCGTGTCCCTTGAGTTCCTTCTCCCGACGAATTTCGTCGATCTAACCGACGGCGGAACGGCAGCTATCGACCTTGGCTCGTTCGGGACAGCTTCGCCTGGCCCATGCTCGGAAGTCGTTGACCCGGAGCGGCGACAGCCTGCTCTTGTCCTTGCCGATGCCACGTCGAGCGAAGCCGAGCGAGTGAGCTTTCCAGCCGAATCTTCAGCGGGCAGCTCGGGGTTCGACGGATTGTCCGTCGGCGAAGTGACGGTGGGCGAGGGTCGACATTTGGTTCTGCATCTGAACGAGGGACTTTGGGCGTTCGACCGTGATGACCGTGTTTGGTCTGGCCCGTTCGGAACCCTGCTCCCCGACCGGTCGGGAGACGAACGGACCTCCATCGTTTCTGACGTCACGGTGTCTGACTCGGGATCGCGCGCATTCGCCATTGCCGAGAATCAACTCGTGGCCTTCGACTTCTTCGAAACGCCCGAGGGTGGCCTCGAGGTTGTCGAAACTATTCTGCCGATCGCCCAATCGGGCGACTCCGTCCCGGAGCCAGACAGCTACCGCGGGATATTTGCAACCGACGACTTATATTTCATTGCCGACCTGAGCCAGACATGGGTGTTCGAAACTCCACCCATGCCCAGCCGGTAGTCCCCGAGCCTTGTTAGGGCAGCTGCAGACACGGAACATCGAACGCTCTGCCACCTTGGCGGTAGCGCACGATGTAGTCGGCGCCGGCGGGAAGTCTCGGGTCGAATGTTGGATTGCCTTGACCCACGAATTCTGACCCGTTCGCCGTGAGTTCTCGAATGAAGGTCGTCCCAACAGGTGGCGTGGTGGGATCGCCGTTGATGATCAGCGAAATTTCGTCGTTGCCTGTTGGGAAGAATTCGCAAACGAGCCCGGCAGGGTTCGGATTGTCCTCGGATTCACACGGCACATCGAACACGGCGGAGCCGATGCGGTAGCGAGCAAGCAAGCCCTCGCCGTCACCCGGCACATTTGACGACGTGTCGGTACTGTCAAGTGATGCGAGCCAGGACGAGCCCGTCGCGGTGGCACGTCGAATGTTGATCGTTCCGTCAAAGCCGTTGCGATTCACTTCGGCGTTCGAGCTGTTGGCACCGTTCGCGATTGCGGTGCAGGAAATGCCCGCTGGGTTCGGGTTGGCCACTGTCTCACATGGAACATCGAACACGTCGCCCCCCATTCGATAACGAATAAAGCTGCCAAACTCGTTCAACCCTGAGGACACTTCACTTTCGGGCCGAACAGTGGTTACGAACTGCGAGCTGTCGGGCCCAGTGCCGCGCCGCAAGAACACGTTTCCGTCGAAGCCGTTGAGATCAAAGGTGAGTAGCTCGTTGAATCCCGAATTATTCGGGGTGGCAATGCACGACACACCGGCGGGGTTTTCCGCCCCGGTGTTCGCTCCTGCAGTACCCAACTGCGCCAAGAACACCATGGCAATGCCGCCAACAATCAATAACGCAATGCGCGCCTGTTTCCACATAGTTGTCTTCGCCTATTCCTAGAAGTTAATTTTGTAATTCCGCCGTTTGGAATTAGGGCCAAGGTAACACGCGCACCGAAATCTCCAAATCAACTTCTTGGAGCGGGCGCCTCACAACTGCACGAACGGTGCGTCAAGTTTCGCCATGTCAACGGGGTCTGTTGT
>CALHXU010000061.1 GCA_938040365.1 uncultured Acidimicrobiales bacterium | reverse complement strand
GCGCCGCTCGTTGGATTAACCCCCCGCCGTTTGGCAAGAAGCGAGTTTTCTCACTTCGAAGATTTAGTCGTCTTCGTTGCGACGAGATGCAATTACTGCGGCGCTACCGGCGAGCACGAGTGCGCCACCGGTGAGTCCGAGTGAAAGTGCAAGCTCGGAAGGTCCGGTCAACGCAAGCTCAGGAGCTGCGGTGGCGGCAACGGTAGTCGTTGGTGCTGCGGTCGTTGCAGGTGCTGCGACCGTTGTTGTGGTCTCTTCGACAACAACAGGAGCCTCAGTGGTCGTTGTGGTCTCTTCGACAACAACAGGAGCCTCGGTGGTTGTTACGACAGGAGCCTCGGTCGTGGTCACGACAGGAGCCTCGGTCGTGGTCACGACAGGAGCCTCGGTGGTCGTGGTCACAACAGGAGCCTCGGTGGTCGTGGTGACGACAGGAGCTTCGGTGGTCGTGGTGACGACTGGTTCCTCGACGCTGGTGAAGCCAACGCAAAGTGGGTGAACCGAGTTCGCCGAGTCCATGCCAGGAGCCTTGTGATCAACCGTGATCCAAGCGGTGTTACCAATCACCTGATCGGTGAAGGTCTGCGAATCTACGAGCACTGGGCTTGAGTCGGTCGTCAGTGGCGAGGTGTATCCGGTGTCGGTACTGATCGACCACTGTTCCATGGTCTGCAGTGGAAGTTCTTCGCCACCGAGCCATGTTGCGAGGGTGACGTCGTAGGTTCCCGCTGGGAGCGAGATGTTGAACGGACCAAGCGTGGTCGTCTGCGGGTCGATAAGGACCACGTCAGTGTCGAACTGGATCGAGTGATCGCTGCCTGCGCAAAGGTTGCCCTCTGGACGAGGTACAAACGCAGGAGCAGGGTCGCTGCTTGAATCCTGGAAAGCCAGAGCGTCAGGAACTTGTCCCTCACCCGAGCATGCGGCCAACAACATCGTGAAACCGAGTGTTGCTGCTGAAAGCTTCTTATTTTTAGTGCGCACGTAACGCTCCAATCGTGAAAATGAATCCGCCTATCTATTTCCACTTTGGACGGCTACGTGCGGCGTAGCCTTAAGCCACTTTTACTATTTGGTCAGCCGTTCGACCCACGGCTGCATTTGCACTGTGTGGGCTGTTCACGCCACGACACCTCTCAAGAACGTTGAAATTTCAACGTCTTCTAGGTCAAGCCACAGGGGTCGAGCTCTCGGGTTTCCATAACTCGAATAAAGGACTCGGCAATCGATTCTTCGGTAATTCGGCCATCTTGGACAGCTGCGAGTACCTGTTGAACCGTAACTTCGGTGTCTGAAATCGAGCCCAACATGATGAGATCAACACCGGCTTCGAGCGAACGCACCGCAGCTTCGGGGTTGTTGAGATTGTTCGCGATTGCATCCATGTTCAATGCATCGGTCATGACGAGGCCATCGAAGCCCATCTCGGTTCGGAGAAGCCCATCGATGGCAGCCGAAGAGATCGATGCGGGGTCATCTCCCGTGAGGCCCTCGACGACGAGGTGGCCAACCATGATCGGCAGATCGCCGCGCTCGATGGCGTCCGCGAACGGAATCAGATCGCTGTCGCGTAGTACCTCAACGCCGGGAATGATGGGAAGACCGGTGTGGCTGTCGATCCCTCGGCCGTGCCCTGGGAAGTGCTTTACCACAGGATCGAGCCCGGCCGCGATGATGCCATCTGCGGTGGCGAAGGCGAACTCGGTGACCACTGCAGGGTCGGCGCCAAATGAGCGGTCGGTGATGAAGCCGCCATTGTTGAGGTCGACGACCGGGGCCAAGTTCATCGTGAATCCGAGTTCGCCGATGGAGCGAGCGTGATCTTCTGCGATCGTCTCGGCCTCGCCTGCGGTGAGCGTCGCCCCGATTTGGCCGGCGCTCGGTAGCGCTGAGGTCAGTGAGGTAAGGCGTTGCACTCGTCCACCTTCTTCATCGACCGCAATGATCCCATCGCCATAGAGCGACTGTGCTTGGTATGCCGAGATGTCGGCAGCGATAGCCGCTGACGGGTTACCCAAGACGACGACGCCGCCGAGCAGGCCTCGTGATGCGAGTTCGGTCGCCACGGCGAATTCAGACTGCACCATCACCGGAAACATGAGCTGACCGATCTGGCTTTCGAGCGAGAGGCCCTCGACACATGCAAGCGCCGCCGGGACCGGTGGGATCGTGGTTGTTGTTGTGGTGGTGGTCGTGGTCGTAGTGGTTGTGCTTGTGGTTGACGCGACCGTGGTTGACGTCGTTGTGGTTGACGTTGTTGTGGTGGGGGCGATCGTTGTTTCCTCGACGGTCGCCGCTTCGGCAAGACCTTCGCCTGGCTCGCTCGACACGGTGCCGTCAACGGTCGAACCACACGCTGCAGCCACGAGTGCAAGAACGAGCGCCAAGAGCGTGACGGCTTGGGGGGAGGTATCGAACATAGTCAACCCTTGAGAGTAACTCACGAACGGCAAATGTTTGGGCCGGGTCAGGCTTTACAAGGCGGCCGAGATTTCGCCATTTCGACCAATGGATTCTGCTGCCCTACTATTTTCGCCATGGCTACTAGTTGGATTGCACCTCGGCGGGGACGATTCGTATTGCGCATTGCCGTCGCGAGCGCGCTCATCTTTTCCGCCTGTGGTGGCGATGAGGCCCCCGCTGCCGAGGTCGGCGGCGTCGTCCTGGAGTCCGAGGCAACCACGACCACCACGACGATCCAAGCAACGACGACCACCAATGTGATCGCTACGACCACGACCGAAACACCAGAACTCACTGGGTTCCCCGAGTTCAACTCCGATTCCTCGGTGACCACCGTCGGCATCGATGCGGTGAACTTCGGTATGACGATCGCCCAAGCGGGAGCGGCGGTGAACGGCGAGTTCGTGCCGGTCGATGGAACGAACAACGAGTGTTTCCGCATACGCCCTGCCGGTGGACCACTCGGTGTACAACTCACGGTTACCCAAGGAACTATCGAACGGGTCGACATCACCACACCCGACATCACCACCCGCTCAGGTGCTGGTGTCGGAATGACCGAAGCGGGCCTTCGCGACCTATTCGGCGCTTCCCTCACAACCGAGTCGAGCGACACCGGCGGCAACCGAGTGATCTTCACCCCGTCAGACGCCGAGGACGCTCAGTTCCGTGTGATCTTCGAAACAGACGGCGAGACCGTCACCTCGTTCCGATCCGGGCGCGTGCCCCAGATCCTTCCTACCAACGCCTGCGGTTAGGCCACGGTTCGCGAGAAGTAACGATCGGAACCCGCTGAACAGCGACCTTGCCGAGCGCGGACACGCCGAGGTTGATGATCGATTCAACGACGAACCCTCGGAGCATTTGGCCAAGTGAGCTGGTGTGTTCGAGTTCGCGTTTGTCGGGCAGCATCTCGAGCAAAGTAGCGATCAGCGAAGCATCCTCGATCACGACGCAGATCTCTTGGTTACAGCGGAACGAGTGGCGGCCAAAGTTCGAAGACCCCACGAGCAGTGTCGACTCGTCGACGAGCAGGAACTTCGCGTGAAAGAACTCATCGAAGGTGAAAAGTTCAACGTCGTTGCGACGCACCCGAACCCGCCGATATTGTGCGGCCCACTCGAGCAGGCGAGAGTTGAGTGTCCGAGGCGTGATGACCATCTTCTTCGGCGCCCCGGCCGCTGCGAGGCGGTGATCGAGATCACGGTCCAAGGCGTAGGGCGAGGCGAGAAGAATCGATGATTCAGCCGAGTCGATCAACTCGCCAAAGAGGTCTTCAATACCTTCGTTCGTGATGATCGCACCCCGCCGCGCAACCCGTTTACCTAGCCTGGTTTGGTGAAAGTCGTCGACGATCTCTTCTACCGTCGTCGGCTCGTGTATCGCCACGGCAACGTCGAACCAGGCGAAGTTGTGGTCGCTGATATTGATGCCGCCGAGGTAGGCAGTGTCATCGAACACGAAGATCTTTTTGTGGTGCCGGATTGGCGAGAACGCGAGCATCGGACCCCACGGCCCGACATAGACAATGTCGATCCCGGCGGCGGCCATGCGGTCGAACATCGCATGGGTTTCTCGAACTTCATCGGCGATCATCGGGTTGGTCATCTTCGTATCGCTCACGTAACGAAACGCGAATAGGTCGACGGTGATTCTGACGTCGACGCCACGCGCGGCCGCAGCGATGAGCCGCTCGGCCACGCCGATACCCGCACTGTCGCCATCGAAGGTCATGACTTGGATATAGATGCGTTCGGCCGCCTTATCGATCCGCTGGTGCACCTGCGCGACAAACGGTTCGTTCGTCACGAGTTCGAAACCAGTTACGGCATGCACAACGCGACCCTATACCTCGACGATGCGCGAGCCGCAGGAAACGCCAGCCGCGCGAAAGCGCTAGCTCGTCGGCCCGTCTAGCTCGCCGGGCTCAGGGGTGATATCGGTAGCGTCGGCGTGGGCAGCCGACCGTTGCGCATCGACATCGTAGACATCGCGGCCAAAGCCCGGTCGACCAAAACCGCGCCGCGAACCCGTGCCGGGGAATCCAGCTCCGGGAAATCCGGCCGACCCGGGTCCACCGACAAATTCGACGCCCACATTCGATGCCCTGACCGCGACTCGCTTCTTGAAGAAGGCGACTACCGGTGGCCGCATGAGTGCCCTGATCGGCGGGATGAGCAACGCCAGACCGAGAAAATCGGTAAGGAAGCCCGGGGTGAGCATCAGTGCCGATGCGAAGAAGATCATCGCTCCGTCAGCGAGTTCGTTGGTTGGGAGGCGACCCTCTCCAAACCCCTGCTGCACTCGACTCATCACGCCGAGGCCTTCGCGTTTCACGAGGAACGCACCGATCATCGAAACTCCGATTACGAGTGCGATCGTCGGCAGCCACGCAATCTGGCTCGCAACCTGGGTGATGAGGAAAATCTCGACTACCGGGACGATGAGGAAGGCGAGAAAGAGTTTTCCGGACACGCCATAACAATACGATGACTGCGGCGCGATTATTCCCTTGGGCGTGCGGTCGCCCGCTACCGGTGCGTCACTCGATCTCCGCCGGCCTGCTTTGCCTCTTCCATTGCCGCGGTGGCTCGATGAATGACATCGTCGACCGACTCATCTGGCACGACGCGGGTCGATCCGATCGAACAGCGGGTCCGACCTCGGCGATCGGCGTTGTCGATCGGCACCATGATTGCCTTCCGGAGATCTTCAGAGGCTCGAAACACTTCATCGGCATCGGTCATCTGCGGCAGCCACACGAGGAACTCATCGCCCGACAGTCGAGCGGCGACGGCCGTGCTCGGAATGGCGCTCAAGATGCTCGCGGCGACCGATGTCAACACTCGATCTCCCGCTGCGAACCCGAGTGATTTGTTGACCCAGCGAAAGCCATCGAGGTTGATGACGAGGACCCCGGTGTTGGCGAGTTCTGCGCTGGCCATTCGCTCGAGCATCGAGTAACGGTTTGCGAGGCCGGTCAGCGGATCAGATGTGCCGAGGTAGTCGATGCGGACGTCGCGCTGGGTATTCAACATGACGGCTCGCAGCGTTTGGGCGATGAGGCGGTACACCCGCCATTCGTCATCATCGGGCGGCGACGATTTCGACCGGTACGCGTCGACGTATCCAAGAAGATTGTCGTCGGGGTCGAGCAAGACCATCGTCATCCGCCTCGGTTCATCGGGCAGAATTGCGCCGACTTCATCGTCGGCACGCCATGCACGAAGCTTGGCCAAGCTGTAGGCCTCGACAACGTGTGGCGGCAAGGAAAGCGGGTGTGCCGCCGCATTCATTGCGGTGATGGCGTCGTCGAGTTCACGCTGACAGAACGTCGCTGAACTTCCATCTTCTGAAAAGACGGTGATCGACAGCGATAGCCCGTCGATGTTGCGCTCGGCAAAGTCAGAGATCGATCGGAAACTCTCGCGCAGCGACACGCTCGATTCGACGAGCAACTGGGACAGCTCCACGCTGTCATCGATCAACGCTCGAACTCGCTGTTCGGCGCTTGCTTCGACAAAGTCGATACGGACAGCAGCCGAGTTCTCGCCGTCGAGAGCCGTGACAGCAATCTCGTAGGTATCCCACGTGCCCGCTCGCGAAATCACTCGGAAGATTCCCGGTACCACCGCCGGCTCGCCAGATGATGCTCTTCCGAGCGCAACGGCGGCTCGACCAATATCTGCTGAGTGGAACAAGTCGAGCGCGCTCTTCGACTGCGCTCCGCTTCGAGACATTCCCAAGCGATGCAGCATGGTTTCGCTCGCCGATCGGACATGGAAAGCGTCGTCGATGACGACGCTGCCGAGGCAATCCTCACCTACCGCTTCGAGCGGTTCACTCCAGTCGATCTCATTAGCCATACGGTTGAGCATCGGCAGATGTGCGCTGCCAAATGAGTGAAGAGTCCGCTGTGGGCAAGTATTTCTCGACGTGCACAGGTCCTAGAGTGACGTTGTGAGTGAAGAACAACAGTCCAAGAGCAACCGGCCTCCATCGGTCGATGCCCTCGCTCGTTCGATCGCCGATACTGGCCTCCCCCACCCGCTGCTCGTCGACGCAGCCCGCGAGGCCATTGCTTCAGGGGACCCCGATTTAGCGAGAACGAACGCTGCTCGCATGGCCCAGGTCATGTTGCAACGAGTGATCAACGCAACCGGCACCCTGCTCCACACAAACCTTGGTCGCGCCCCCAACGGCGTTTCCCAAGAAGCTGGTTATCGGAACCTCGAACTCGACCTGCTCACCGGCGAGCGCGGCTCCCGGCAGTCCCATGCACCCGGCCTGATCGCACAACTCTGCGGTGCCGAGTCTGCGATCGTGGTGAACAACTGTGCATCAGCAGTGATGTTGATTCTCGCTGCGCTCGCTGGAGGCAAGGGTGTCGCGGTTTCTCGTGGCGAACTCGTCGAAATTGGTGGGGGGTTTCGTGTTCCCGACGTGATGGCACAAAGCGGCGCCGAGCTGGTCGAGGTCGGCACGACAAACCGTACTCGGGCCTCTGATTACGCAAAGGTCGTCGACGACCCCAATACCGACATTGCACTCGTTATGGCAATACACCAGTCGAACTTCAAGATCGTGGGCTTTACCGAGATGCCGTCGACAAAGGCGCTCGCCAATCTGGGCGTGCCACTCGTGAGCGACATTGGCTCGGGGCTAGTCGATGCTGCCTGCCCGTGGCTTCCATCGGGTCCACCGAGTTGGTTGGCCGACGAACCCGCGGCGAAACAGACGCTCGCCGATGGCGCAAGCCTCGTTGCGTTCTCGGGCGACAAGCTGCTCGGCGGCCCCCAAGCCGGAATCATTGCGGGCGACGCCGAACTCGTTGCTCGCTGTGCACAACACCCGCTCGCGCGTGCACTACGCCCCGGCGGCCTCGTCCTCGGTGCCCTCCAAGATCTTGCACTCACGTACATGCGCCGCGACTGGGAGGCGATCCCGTTCTGGAAGATGGCGATGGCGCCGACGAGCCAACTCGAGCAGCGGGCAAGCGCGATCATCGCGGCGAGCAACATCGGATCGGTCGTTGAAACAACGGCGGTGCCCGGCGGCGGGACGCTCCCGCTCGTCGAGATCCCCTCGATCGGAATCGCACTTCCCGGAGACCACCGTGTTGCGCTCCGCTCCGCCCCGACGGCGATCGTTGCGAGGGTCGCTGAAGACACGACGACCCTCGACCTCCGAACGGTCGACCCTTCCGACGACGAGGCAATGACCAGTGCCCTTCAACAGCTTGCGAGCGGTGGGGCCGCCGAAGCACCATGAGCCACGTCATCTCTACTGCTGGCCATGTCGATCACGGGAAGTCGACGCTCGTCAGGGTCCTCACCGGGACCGACCCCGACCGTTTCGCCGAAGAAAAAGAACGCGGCCTCACGATCGATCTCGGGTTTGCGTCGGCGAAGCTTCCCAGCGGAAAAGTGCTGTCGCTCGTCGACGTTCCTGGCCACATTCGCTTTCTCAAGAACATGCTCGCCGGCGTGGGCGCAGTCGATGCCTGCCTGTTCGTCGTCGACGCCAATGAGGGGTGGAAGCCTCAAACCGAGGAGCACCTTCGAATCCTCGACCTGCTCGGCGTAGAACACGGAGTTATTGCGCTGACCAAGGTTGGCTTGGCCGATGAAGAACTCGTCGAACTTGCGATGCTCGACGTCGAGGAGCGGGTCGAAGGCACGTTCCTCGAAGGCGCCCCGGTCGTTCCGGTCGACTCACTTGACGGCACCGGCCTCGACGACCTTCGACTCGCGCTCGACGAGATGCTCGCCGTCGCTCCTGGAGCGGTCGATCGCGGCACACCACGACTCTGGGTCGATCGAGCGTTCTCGGCGAAGGGTTCGGGCACGGTCATCACCGGGACGCTGACCGGCGGGCGGGTCCGCACCGAAGACGAGATGCTGCTGCTGCCCCAGCGAATTCCGGTCCGACTCCGCGGCTTGCAGAGCCTGCACGCCGAGCGAACCAAAGTTGGGCCAGGTAACCGCACCGCCATAAACCTCACCGGCGTCAGCCACGATCAGGTCAGCCGAGGCGATGTTCTTGTGCGCGAAGGCGAATGGTTCGAGACGTCGGTGTTCGACGGCCGGCTCAACGTCCTCGCGTCGCTCGACCATGAGGTCTCTCGACGGGGGGCGCACCTTCTCTATATCGGTGCAGGCGAGCACGCCGTCAGGATTCGCATCCTCGGCAATGCCATCACCCCGGGCGACCATGGCAACATCCGTATCTACCTTCCTCACGCCCTTCCGCTTCTTCCCGGCGATCGATTCGTCTTGCGCGAGTCGGGTCGAGCCGAGACGATCGGCGGCGGGGAGATCCTCGATGTCGACCCGCAGACAAAGGCAGCGGTTGCGAACCCCGACCGATCGGTCGATCGCGTCATTGCAGAACGCGGATGGGTCGACGCCGACGAGCTCCGGCTCCTCACCGGTGAAGTCCGCGAACCCGATGTTGGCCAGTGGGTCGTCGACCCGCCAGCGCTACAAGCAGCCGTTACTTCGCTTCGCGAAGCAGTCGACGAAGCTGGCGGGCTCGGACTCGAGACAGCGACCCTCACCGACCGCGAAAAGGCAACCCTTTCGCTCTTGGGCGACGTCGTTATTTCTGGCGGTCGGGCAACAAAGGCCGAAGCGATCGACCCGCTCCAGTCCCATCCGTTTGTCCGAGCGTTGCGGGCGGGCGGCTTTGCCCCACCCGACCCTGACGGCATCGATCGTGGTGAGCTTCGTGAATTGGTTCGCCGCGGTGAGGTCATTGTCGAAGACGGTGTGTATTTCGCGCCCGAAATGATCGACAAAGCCGCGAAACTCGTCGCTCAGCTACTCGATGCTCAACCCGAGGGCGTGACGGTTTCCGAAGTCCGACAAGCAATGGGAAACACACGGAAACATGCAATGCCACTGATTGCGAAACTCGACGCGAGCGGCGTCACACGGCGCCGCGAGAACCTACGAATCGCTGGCCCTCGCCTTCCAAAGTCGTAGCTTCAGGGACCGAGTCGAGTCGCCTCCGGCGACGGGCCGCTCGGGCCCTCCCTCTCCCGCTCAAGTCGCCTCCGGCGACGGGCCGCTCGGGCCCTAGCCAAGAAAATAACCGCAGGGATATTGGTCCACCCCTTGCCGTTTGTCACATCTCGCGCCTAGGTTCCAAATAAAGGAGGCATATCGAGTTGGCGGTTCAAGATAATTCAGCGCAAACAGAACAAGGACTCCAGTGGCAAGAGTTCGCCGCGTGCAGGGGTCCACTCGGGTCGGTGTTCTTTCCTCCACCGATTACCGAACGCAAGCGTGAAAAGCTCGCACGCGAGCGAAAGGCAAAACAGATTTGCCAGGCGTGCCCTGTCATGAACGAATGCAGGGACTACTCCATAGCCATTCGAGAGCCCCACGGGGTTTGGGGCGGTCTGAGCGAAAAAGAACGGCGCGTTCTGCTGTAAGGGTAAGGGGCGTGCCGCCTCCGGCGACGGGCCGCTCGCCTAGGTGATGCCTTCGGCTTCGTCGAGTGCAGCGTGAATGTCCTCTTGGCGTCGGCGCTCCCGGTAATCGATCGCGCCACCTTCGAGCGGTTCAACCTCGAGGAGCAGACCGTCGATCTCGACGACTCTCGCTCGATCACCAACAAGAATTGGCGTTGCCCGGTTTGTGCGCGCCCGCCACGGCGCCCCGCGAATAATGATGACGCCATCGGGGTCGCACTGCTGCGTAACCTCGCCGACTTCGTCGATCATCCAGTCGCGGCCGATGGTCGGTGTCGAGAATCGGGTACGAACCATTGCAGGCATGCCACCGAGCATGGCGAACAACATGCCGATGATGCCGACCACGAGCGGAAGCCACCCAATGCTGTGATCTGCGAGGAGGAACAGCGACCCAAAGATCAAGAACGCTACGCCAACAGCACTCCAAAACGCTTGGATTCCTGACTGTACATCGATCGCAAATCCGACGAACGCAATGACCAATAGCGCAACTGCCCACCAACGTGCGTCGAGGACCGCAAGCCCGTAGCCACCGGCGAGAAACGACCCAGCGCCGAGTACCCCAGCAACACCAACGCCGGCAGTGAACAACTCAAAGACCAGCAAGCCAAGCCCGATGACGAACAGCAAATAGGCGACCGGCGGCGATGCAAAGGTGTGGAATTGCTGTTCGATCAGCGGCAGCGTGACAAAGCGGCTCGTCGTCACCGGAACGCGGGTCGCATCGGCACCCTCGGGGATGAGCGTTCCATCGGGCAACTCGTCGCCAGCGCTGAGCACGTCGAACTCAAACCCGGGGAGTTCGAGCAAGTGGTTGAGCACCAACGGCGCATCTTGGAGGGATCGGCTCGGATCTTCCTCGATAAGTTCGAGGACGTCGTCATAGGTAAAGATGCCGCCACCAAAGCCGCCAGCGAAGAGCTCGACGAACGGCGTATTCGCAGCTTCGCCCACGAGGAGCGATTCGCCAAAGTCTCCGAACTCGCTTCCTGGCGCAATGCCGATTCGGCTCGACGCAAGCGCTAATTGCCCTGCGCCGCCGAGGGCCAGACCGTTGTTCGCCTGCCCCAACCAAACCGAGACCGGAACATCGAGCTCGGCGATCTGGCTTGCGAGCTCGGTGATTTCATCGTCGTTCACTGCAGCACCGGCGCTCTCCATTTGCAGCACGACCCCGAGCGCGCCTTGTGCTTCGGAGTCGGCGAGCGAACGAGAGATGAAGCTCACCATCACCGGATCGATGAGACCGTTGACCTCGATCACATCGACGAACCCGCGCCGGTTCAACGGAACGGTCGGTTCGATCTCGGTAGCGTCATCACTGGAGTCCTGGGCCAACGCAGGACTGGAGTCCTGTGCCAACGCAGGAGCGGAGTCCTGTGCCAACGCAGGACTGGAGTCCTGTGCCAACGCAGGACTGGAGTCCTGTGCCAACGCAGG